>DASPGR010000252.1:0-16400 GCA_035620515.1 Burkholderiales bacterium
GAGCTCCAGGTCTGCGCTGCGCCAGTGCCGGGCCGCGTCTCGGCCGCCCAGCGCTTGACGGCTTCCTCGTTCTCGCCGCGCGCCAGAAACCAGCGCTCGTAATGACCCATCGCCGGGCGTTCCAGCGGGCGTGTGCGGTGCATGTGTCCGAGCACAGCGAGCTCGACGTGCTGGAAACCCATGTAGGGACCGAACCAGCCCGGACCGTACTTCTCCTGGCTCTTGTTGCACTCGGGCGTTCCGGTCGGCGCAAACGTGGCCTTGGTCGCGAAATGCGCCTTGCCGATGAACGCACTGCGATAGCCGGACCGCGCGAGAGTGCCGGCGAAGCCCTTCTCGCCGACGCGCGGATCGAGATCGACGCCGTTATCCCACACGCCGTGTGTCAGCGGCAGCAGGCCGGTCAGGATCGACGCGCGCGACGGCTGGCAGACCAGATTGGGCGTGATGCAAGCCGAGAAGCGCGTCCCGTCGCGCGCGAGCTGGTCAAGGTGCGGCGTCTTGACCTCCCGATTCTCGAAGCCGTTGCTGTCGGCGCGCTGCTGATCGGAAGTGATGAGAATGATGTTGGGGCGCTGCGCGCTCATGGGACCTCTCGGGTTGACGCCGACGCTACCTCGCGAATGGCGCGCGGAGATGTCATCGGGCTAATTCTCCCCGATGACGGGGTTGCGCAAGATGCCGATGCCGGGAATCTCCACCTCCATCACGTCGCCGGGCTTGATCTGCTCGACTGCTCCCGGTGCTCCGGTGAGGATGATGTCGCCCGGGTGCAGGGTGGCGTACTTGCTGATGCCGCTCACGACGGCGTAGCAGTTGTGAACCATGCCGGAGGTGCTGCCCCGGTCGCGCTCGCGGCCGTTCAGCCGGGTGATGATCTCCAGGTTGTGGGGGTCCACGTCTGTCTCGATCCACGGACCCACCGGGCCAAAGGTATCGCTGCCCTTCTTGCGCCAGTTGGAGATGTCCTTGTGCCAGGAGCCCTCGCTGCTGATGTCGTTGCCGATGGTGTAGCCCAGGATGAAGTGGGGCGCTTCCGCCGGGGTTATCTTGCGGGCGGGCCGTCCAATCACGATGACGAGTTCACCCTCGTAGTGCACGTAATCGGAGTCGGCGGGAATAACCACCGGGTCGTCCTGGCCGACGATGCAGTGGGCGCCTTTGTGCCAGGGCCGGAATCCCTGGGACTCGCGCTTGATGCGCTCAGCGTCGAGGGCCACTTCCTGGTGGGCGATGTGGGCGGCGTAGTTCAGTCCCACGGCCCAGAAGGTGGTGGGCCGGGTAGGGGGCAAGAGCTTCACCCGGTTGAGGGGGTAGAACGCCTGGGTATCCTTGTGCTCCCCAAAGATGTCGCCCTGGATCACCTGGACCCGGTTGCCCTCCACCCGTCCGTAGCTCTCCCAGCCGTCAACGCTGAATCGGGCAATTTTCATTTCGTCTCCTCATACCGAATCCTCAAGGCGGGTTGTGAAGCATATAGTAAAAGGGGCCAGGCTCGAATTATGTGAAGCTCGGAAATATTTGAGCCTGGCCCCTTTTACACTTTTACAAGCGCTCTGCACCAGCCGCGATTGCGCATCGAGACTCGTCCCCTTATGCTGCCGCGACAGAATTCAAAGGTGGCCGAGGTCCAGGAAGTGGAACCGCCGCCGCGAACGCAAGGGAGAAAGCGATGCCGCCCGAATCTCAAACCTGCCAATACCTGACGCAACCGGAGATCCGCTTCCTCGATGCGGCGGTCGAGCGGCTGATACCGGCTGACGACCTCGGGCCGGGCGCGAAGGACGCGGGCGTCACCTACTTCATCGACCAGCAGCTCGTCAGCGTCTGGGGTTCGCACGGCCGCAACTACCGCGCCGGCCCGTGGCCGGAAGGCACGCCGCAGCAGGGTTTCCAGTCGCGCCTGACGCCGCGTGAAATCTACCGCGCAGCGATCCGCGAGGTGAACGTGCATTGCCTCAAGCAATACCAGAAGGCCTTCGAATTCCTGGCACCCGGCGAGCAGGACGAGGTGCTGAAGGGACTGGAGAGCGGCGCCATCGAGCTCGCGTCGGTGTCGTCGAAGCTGTTCTTCAAGCTGCTGCTGAGGAACACCATGGAAGGCTTCTTCGCGGACCCGATGTACGGCGGCAACCGCGACAAGGCCGGCTGGAAGCTGATCGGCTTTCCGGGCGTGCCGGCTTCGAACTACAACGATCTCATCGACGAGCACAACGTGCCCTACCGCGTCGAGCCCGTGAGCATCCTCGATGTCCTGCACGAGCGGGTGAAGCTCGACAGCCAGGGCCTGCCGAAGCATGTCAGGCTGAAAGACGAGGGGAGGAACGGGCGATGACGGCGACCAAACTCAAACCCGTCGACGCAGTGGTCGTCGGCACCGGCATCGTCGGCTCCATCCTCGCCAAGGAACTGGCCGATGCAGGACTGAAAGTGGTGGCGCTCGAGCGCGGGCGCGTGATCGACCCGCAGCATGATTTTGCCTCGCCCTACACCTACGACGAGCTGAAATACGATCGCCACAGCGACATCTTCCAGGACCTTTCGCGCGAGACGATCACGTTCCGCAACAACCCGCGCGAGATGGCGCTGCCGATGCGCGAGATGGGCTCGTTCAAGCCGGGAGAAGCAGTCGGCGGCACATCGCTCCACTGGGGCACCCACGCACGGCGCTTCCTGCCGTGGGACTTCGAGACACGCAGCCGCGTGACCGAGCGCTATGGCAAGAGCCGGATCCCCAACGACTGCACCACGCAGGACTGGGGCATCAGCTACGAGGAGCTCGAGCCTTATTACGACCAGTTCGAGCACCTCTACGGCGTCGGCGGAAAGGCCGGGAATCTCAACGGGGAGATCCAGCCCGGCGGGAATCCGTTCGAGGGGCCGCGCTCACGCGAGTACCCAAATCCGCCGTCCCCGATGACCTACGCCGGCACGATGTTTGCAAACGCGTGCCGCGAGCTGGGCTATCACCCGCACGTCAACCCGGTCGCGGCGCAGACGCAGGCCTACACCAACCCCTACAAGCTCGTCCTGGGCCAGTGCATCCGCGGCGGTTTCTGCAGCAGCCACGCCTGCTCGATGGGCGCGAAGGCGAATCCTCTCACCACCGTCATGCCGGCGCTCATCAAGCAGTCGAACTTCGAGCTGCGCCCGCTCTCGAACGTCATCAAGGTGAACCTCGACTCGGACGGGAAGCGCGCGACGGGCGTCACCTACCTCGACGCAGCCGGGCGCGAATTCGAGCAGCCTGCCGAGCTCGTCATCCTCGCAGCGTATACCTTCAACAATGTGCGCCTCATGCTGCTCTCCGGCATCGGGGAGCCGTACGACCCGGCAAAACACCGCGGCGTGGTCGGCCGGAACTATTCCTACCAGTCCGCCGGCCGCGTTACGTGCTTCTTCGACGAGAAGGTGTTCAATCCTTTCATGGGCGGCGGTGCCCGCGCCACCTCGATCGATGAGTTCAACGGGGACAATTTCGATCACTCGGGACTGGACTTTTTCGGCGGCGCCTACCTCTCGGTCGCAAGCGGCGGCGCCATGCCGATCAGATCTATCCACGTGCCGCCGGGCACGCCACGCTGGGGCGCGGAGTGGAAGCGCGCGGCGGCGCACTACTACCAGCGCAACTTCACCGTCCGGCTGCACGGCGCCTGTCAGAGCTACCGCCAGAACTATCTCGACCTCGACCCCAACTACCGCGATGCCAACGGCCTGCCGCTCCTGCGCATGACCTTCGACTGGGGCGACAACGAGCGCAAGGCGTCGGCGTGGATCACGAAGAAGGCGGAGGAAATTGCGAAGGCGATGAATCCCTCGCGTATGAGCGCGGAGCCCACGGCGGGCCACTACGACATCGTGCCCTACCAGAGCACGCACAACGTCGGCGGCGCGGCCATGGGCGCGGACCCGGCAACGAGCGCCGTCAACAAGTACCTCCAGTCGTGGGACGTCTCCAACGTGTTCGTGATCGGCGGGTGCAACTTCCCGCAGAACAGCGCCAATCCCCCGACCGGCACGATCGGCGCGCTCGCGTGCTGGGCGGCCGACTCGATCAGGGATCTGTATCTGGAACGGCCTGGGCCGATGGCCTAGAAAAACGGCTTGCCATCCATACCGGTTTGTAACGAAACTATATGGTCTGTGGTCGTCACCTGAGGAGGAGACAATGAAAAGGAACGTATTTAGAGCGATTGTCAGCAGTGCCGCGGTCGTTGCGTTGATCGGCTTCCCGGCAGCGTCCCCTAGCTTCGCTGAAAGCAATGAAGTCCGGTTCTCGCAGCAATTCGGCCTGCTCTACCTTCCCCTGCACGTCGTCGTCGGCGAAAAGCTCGTGCAGAAGCATGCCAAGAAGGCCGGCCTCGGCGAGATCAAGGTGTCCATGGTCGCGCTGTCGGGCGGCGCGGCGTCCAATCAGGCGCTCCTTTCGGGAAACGTCGAGTTTGCCGCGGCCGGCATCGGGCCGTTGCTCACGATCTGGGACCGGACCAAGGGTTCGGCCGACGTCAAGGCGGCGGTGGACATCGCCAAGATGCCGCTGAAGCTCATCACCAACGACGCGAACGTCAAGACGGTCGAAGACTATTTGAAGGTATCCGATCACAAGATCGCAACGCCTTCGATTTCCTCGATCCAGGCGGTCACGCTGCGCATGGAGCTGGTCAAGAAATGGGGCGACGCTTCCGCCAAGAAGCTCGATCCCCTGCTCGTAAACATGAAGCACCCCGACGCGGTCGCCGCGATCCTCACCGGGGGGCAGACGGTCAAGTCGCATTTCGCGACGCTGCCGTTCTCGTACCAGTTGTTGAAGAGCGGCAAGACGAGCGTCGTGCTCAACTCGTTCAGCGTCCTGGGCGGCCAGCACAGCACGGTGGCGCTCTACGGCACCACCAAGTGGAAGAATGAGAACCCCAAGCTCTACAAGGCGGTGGTCGACGCCTACGCGGAGGCAATGCAGTACATCAATGCCGATCTCGCGCGCGCGGCGAAATATTTCGTGACCTTCACCAAGTCCAAGCTCAAGCTCGAGGACGTCAAGGGCATGATCTCGTCGAAGGACGAGATAGAGTACAGCCTCGATCCGAAGCGCACGATGGAGTACGCCCGCTTCATGCACAAGATCGGCGCGATCAAGAACCTTCCTGCGAGCTGGAAAGACTACTATCACGACAACAACCACGCGCTCGGGGGCAGCTGAGCATGACCGGGCAGGCGGCCGGAGCGGGCGCGGCGGGCGCCGCTCCGGAGGTGGAGCCGATACTTGATGTCCGCGGTGTCACGCTCCAGTACAAGACCAAGGAACACCTCATCACCGCGACCTACCGAGTGGACTTCCAGGTTTTCCCGTCGGATCGCTTCGTGCTGCTGGGTCCGTCGGGCTGCGGCAAGTCGACGCTGCTGAAGGGCGTCGCCGGCTACATGAAGCCGGTCGAAGGCGAGATCCGGTTGAAGGGCCGGCGCATCGAGGAGCCGGGACCGGACCGCGTGATGGTGTTCCAGGAGTTCGACCAGCTCCTGCCGTGGAAGACGGTGCGGCAGAATATTACGTTCGCCCTTCTCAACGGCGGGCGTTGCGCGCGCAGGGAAGACGCCGACGAGATCGCCATGACCTACATCCGCAAGGTCAAGCTCCTCGGTTTTGAGAACACCTTCCCGCACATGCTCTCGGGCGGCATGAAGCAGCGCGTCGCGATCGCGCGCGGCATGGCGATGGAGCCCGACATCCTGTTGATGGACGAACCCTTCGCGGCGCTCGATGCGCTGACGCGCCGCCAGATGCAGGAGGAGCTGCTCGGCCTGTGGGAAGACACCCGGTTCACGGTGCTGTTCGTCACCCACTCGATCGAGGAGGCGGTGATCATCGGCAGCCGCATCCTTGTGCTCTCGCCGCACCCCGGGCAGGTGAAGGCGGAGCTCAACGCGCACGAGCATTCGCATTTCAATCTTGGCAGCACGGAGTTTGCGGCTCTGCAGAGCCGCATCCACAATATGCTCTTTGCCGACCGCGTTCTCGAGGATGAAGTCCGGCGCCATGAGTAATCGGGGCCACCAGCTCGTCGAGCGTCCTGAATACGTCCGCCCCGCTCTTGGGCGGGCGGTGACGGGAGATGCGGCGCGTCCGCTGTCACTGGCGGCACGGCTCGCGGACACGGACCCGGTGCGCAAGTTCACCGTGCTGCTGGCCGCGATCGTGATCTGGGAGCTCTATACGCGCGGCGCCCAGGTCCCGGAGCTGATCTTTCCCAGCTTCGATGAGAGCATCGCAGCCCTGTGGCGCGGGCTGGTGCAATACGATCTCGCCCAGCAAATCTGGGCATCGCTCAAGGTCCTGGCGATCGGCTACGCCATCGGACTCGCGATCGGGGCCGTGCTGAGCTTCATTGCAGTCTCGAGCCGTTTCGGCGGCGACATCCTGGGCACGTTGACGGCGATGCTGAATCCCCTGCCGGCGATCGCCTTGCTGCCACTGGCGTTGATCTGGTTCGGGCTCGGCACCAAGAGCCTCGTTTTCGTGTTGCTGCACTCCATCGTGTGGCCGGTGGCGCTCAACACGCACACAGGCTTCATGTCGGTCCCGGAGCCGCTGCGCATGGTGGGGCGCAACTACGGCCTCCGGAACGTCCGCTATGTCGCGAAGATCCTGATTCCCGCGGCGTTTCCGTCGATCCTGGCGGGCATGAAGCTCGGCTGGGCGTTCGCGTGGCGCACGCTCATTGCGTCCGAACTGGTGTTCGGTGCCGTTGCCGAGAGCGGCGGGCTCGGCTGGTTCATCTTTGCAAGCCGCAACGAGCTCGACATCCCGGGCGCTTTCGCGGGGCTCCTGACCGTGATCCTGATCGGTTTCCTGGTCGAGAACGTGATCTTCCGCAACGTCGAGACGCGCACGGTGGTGCGCTGGGGAATGCAATCGTGAACAAGGCGGCGACCAATGCAGTCCACGCCGGCCTCGTGCTGAGACCCGAATTCGAGCGCACGCCCGTCGATGCGCGGAGGATCGGGCAGGTGGAACGGCCGCTCTCGTTGATCGAGCGGATGTGGAACGTCAATGGGGTGCGCAAGGCCGCGGTGGTGCTGGGCTTTGTCGTGCTGTGGGAAGCCTACACGCGCATCGCCGGCGTGCAGGCGCTTCTCTTTCCGAGCTTCTCGCAGACCTGTGTCGCAATTCTCAACGCGTTCAGCGATCACCGCATGCTGTCGAAGATCGCATTCACGTTCAGCTCGCTCCTCATCGGCTACGCGGTGGGGCTCGCCATTGCGGCGGTGCTGGTGTTTCTCGCATCGATTTCGCGCGTCTGGGCCGACATCCTGGTCACTGCCACCGCGATGTTCAATCCGCTGCCCGCGATTGCGATCCTGCCGCTCGCCATGCTGTGGTTCGGGCTGGGAATGTTCAGCCTCGTATTCGTGCTCGTCCACTCCGTGCTGTGGGCGGTGGCGCTCAATACCTACGTGGGTTTCCAGGGCGTCTCGCAGACGCAGCGCATGGTGGGCGCCAATTACGGGCTGAGGGGCGTCCCGTTTGCCGCGAAGATCCTGGTGCCGGCGGCGCTGGCGACGATACTCTCGGGCATGAAGATCGGCTGGGCGTTTGCCTGGCGGACGCTCATCGGAGCCGAACTCGTCTTCGGCGCAACCGCGCGCGGCGGCGGACTCGGCTGGCATATCTTCGAGAACAGCGAGCTCCTTCGCACGCCGCAGGTGTTCGCGGGGCTCTTCATCATCATTCTCATCGGCGTGGTCGTCGAGAACGTGATCTTCCGCAACGTCGAGACGCGCACGGTACAGCGGTGGGGAATGCAGCGGTAGCTCGGAAGGAAGGCGGCGCGGGGTGGCGGTAGTGCTACAGAAGAATTTACACCGATCCCACTTTCCGCACCTTTGAAGCTTGTTGCGAACTCACGAGCGTGGCTAAATCGGCCGGGGGCAGGGGACGGCTATAGATGTAGCCCTGCACCAGCTCGCATTTGAGCTTGCGCAGAAAGTCGACCTGCGCCTGTGTCTGGACGCCCTCGGCAACGACGCTCTTGCCCAGCGAATGGGCCATTGCCAGGATCGTTGCCGCGATGGTGCCTCCTTCGCCGTCATCCCGTATCTTCCGGATGAACGAGATGTCGATCTTGAGCGTATCGAACGGCAAACGCTCCAGGTAGGCCATCGAGGAGTAACCCGTCCCGAAATCGTCAATCGAGATCCGGACACCGAGACTCTTCAGTTCCTCCAGCATTGCGACGACCGTATCGGTGTCATTCAGCAGAACGCTCTCGGTGATCTCGAGCTCGAGGCATTCCGCGGGCACTGCATGTGTCCGCAGCGCAGCTTCCACCGCCTCGACGAAATTCGGCTGACGGAACTGGCGGCTCGAAACATTGACCGCGACATATTCCAGGCCGACGCCCTCTGCGCGCCAGGCGCTGAACTGGGCACACGCCTCCGCCAGGACAATCTGGCCGATTGCCGCAATGAGCCCCGTCTCCTCGGCGACAACGACGAAGGTGTCCGGCCCGACGATGCCAAGCTCGGGATGGCGCCAGCGCAGGAGGGCTTCCACTCCGCGGACTTTGCCCGTGCGCGGATCGACCTGCGGTTGATAGTGCAGGATGAACTGCTGCTCCGAAATTGCATGACGCAACTCGCGCTCGAGCGTGCTCCGCCTGACGACCTCGGCGTTCATCGCTTCCTCGAAGAACACGTATGTCCCGCGGCCGCCGTCCTTGGCGCGGTACATGGCCGTGTCGGCGTTGCGCATGAGCTCTTCCGCATTTGCGCCGTCGGATGGGTACACAGCGATTCCGATACTGGCGGTCACGACGTGTTCCAGGTTTTCGATGAGAAAGGGCTTGCTCAGCGCGGCAAGCACGTGCTCGGCGACGGCGCTTGCGGTCTTCGTCGATGCAAGCGGATTGATGAGAATGGTGAACTCGTCCCCGCCGAGTCGCGCCACGGTATCGCCTTCGCGCACGCACTGGCGCAGGCGTGCCGCGGCCTCGCGCAGAAGCTCGTCTCCCGCAGAATGCCCGAAGCTGTCGTTGATGCTCTTGAAACGGTCGAGGTCCACGAATAGCAGCGCGAGCTTTCCGCCGCCGCGCTGAGTCTGGACGATGTCCTGCTGGAGCTGATCCAGGAAGAAGAAGCGGTTCGGCAGGTCGGTGAGAGCGTCGGTGCGCGCCTGGTGGTACAACTGGCCTTCGCGCGCCGCAGTGGAAAGGGCGACAGCCACCCGGTCGGCATAGTCGCGGATGTAGGACATGTCCTCGTCGCTCAGTTCGGCGACGACCGGATAGCCGAGGGAGAGAACGCCGAAGAGCTGATCCTTCCAGATGATCGGCAGCGTGAAGAAATGCCGGGCATTGAGGCTTTCCAGGCAGCCCTCCATCGTCCGCCGCGCTGTTTCGCCGCTCATCCACAGGCCCGCGGGATTGGCGCGCAGCGTCTCACGGGTCTCCGCCGGCAAAGTGCAGCGCTCGACTGGGGGCTGTACGCCGTGGTCGGCGACCGCATAGGCGCGCACATTCTCCGGGGAATCGTGGTCGATGACGGCAATGCTGGCGCAGCCGGCGTTCAGGGTCTCCCTCAAACGCAGCAGAACGCCTTCAACAATCCGGTCCATGTCCAGCTCTGACAGGATCGCGCGGTCGATTTTCGAAAGCATCTTGAGGGCGTCGAACTGACGTCCCAATCGGGCCGCCATGGCGTTGAACGACCCTGCCACCTCGCCAAACTCGTCGTCACTTGCCACTTCCACCCTGGTGGTGAAATCCTGCCTCCCGAGGCGGCGGGTGCCTTCGATCAGCCGCTCGAGCGGTACCAGCGTGCGCCGGATCTGGGTCAGGCTGAGGAGAGTGACGAGAAGAACGGAAAAGACGATGCTGCTCCAGAAGATCAGGTTGAAGGTCACGCTCCGGCCCAAAGCGACGGCTTCCGGCTGCGTTGCAACGACGAGCCACCGGGGCGCCAGAAACCTCGCCTCGAGAAATATCTCTGAGAAGTTGGCGAGGAAGGTCTCCTGCCCGTCGTGCCAGGTGAGCTGCCCCTTCGTGGACGGGGAAGCGCTCCTCATCAGGGTGCCGATTACCTGTGGTTGGAACGGCGGGGGACAGTAGAGGCCTGCGTAGGCGTCGCTCAGCACGCAATAGGAGATCGCGTACGGGAAGGTTTCCGGGTCGCCCCACAGGTAGCCGGCGTCAATCTCCGCGGCGACGAGCCGCGGGTCCGTCGCAGCCGGGCTGAGTGCCTGGACCAGCAGAATGCTCGCGCGATGGCTCGACGCCTCACGGATCGTCAGTAAGGACCCTCCCTGGCGCAATCCCGCGCTCGTGGCCTCATCGAGGGGTGCGACGTTCGCTGCGTCGCCGAACACCCGAATGGCACTATCGTGGGGTGATACGACACTCAGGCTCCGAAACGTCTTGCCCAGCCGGTCCTGAATGGCCGTGGGTGCGCTATCGCTCCGAATATCGTCGGCGGCGCTGCGCAGCAACTTGTCCGCCAGCAGCAGGCGGTCATAGATCGTACGGCCGAAGCTTGCGCTCGTCGCTTGGAGCCGGACGTGACTCTCCCGGACGAGCGCCCGGTTGGACTCGACGAAGTACAGGTATGACAGGGCAAGAAACGGGATGAATGCGGCGAGCAGGAAAAGAAGCAGCACCCGTCGGGCGACCTTACTGCGCAGAAACGTGCCTTCGAGCCTCATCCGCGACGTGCCTAGAAGTCCGACCCCAGGCCCACGAAACGCCCGTTGCTGCCGCGCACGATATCGTCACGGCTGGCCTTCGCCGTCAGCGGCGGCGAGCTCGCCCCGTCCTTCCCCATGCTGTAGAGGTCGAAGTCCGCATTGATCGGGACCAGGTTCTTGTCCTTGCGGACTTGCCCCTGGGTGCCCGGGTCAAGAGGGCTCAGCCTGAGATATTGATACGGGTTCTTCCAGGGATCGAGCATGCCGGCCTTGCCGATGTCCGCCAGACTGTCCGGAAAGCTCATGTTGTCTGCATAGTATTGCGTGATGAGAACATCCAGGCTTTTGATGTCCGATGTCGCCTGCGCCACGAGCGCTTTCTCGACATGTTTCTGGTATGACGGCACAGCGATGGCTGCCAGTGCCGCGACGACCGCGATGGCGACCAGAAGCTCGATCAGCGTAAAACCGGTGCGGCCGGGCCCGACGGCAATCGATTGCACACGCGACACCGATCCACCGAGTGACATACGCTCTGAGAGCCTCAACATAACCCTTCAAAATCACAGCAGCAGTGCCCTGGCGTTGACGCTGCAGGACTGCGGACATCGACGAGAGCTAACCTGCGCGGGTTGCGCATGCCTGAAAGTGCGCAAGATTTGGGCCACCGCTTGGGTGGCCTGTGACTTTTGACACAAAAGGCGGGCCGGCGTGATCTACCTGACAAAACAGATCGGTAAGCGGGCTCCGAACAGCAGAATCGAGCAGCGCTTCCCGGTACCCGGCTATCAAGGCGGCGGCAATGTGTCGGCATCACGTCGGAATGCCGAACATTGCGCCCCCGGCGCACGGTGAAACGTGGATTGCCGCTTCGGGTGATGGAGGCCCGATCCAATCCCGGCCGGCGGTCGTGGGCCATTAGCGGACATTTCCCTACGACGTGTCCGGACACCGTGCTACCGTATGACGGTCGGCGAAGGCGTGCCGCGGGCAGGAAATTATGCTTGGTAACAGGCGATTACACCGGACTTTTCCGATCATCATGGCGCTGTCGCTCGGCGCATGTGCACCGCTTGAGCGCGAGGATCCACAGCCCGCCCCGCGGCCGGCGGCTGTCGAGCCCCAGGTCCAGGTTGTTCGCGACCCGGAGCTCGAGCGCCAGGTTACGCAGCTCGAGATCCAGTTGATGGAGCGCGATGCGCTGATCGAGAGCCTCAACACGCGCCTCGACCAGGCCTTGCAGGAAGTGGTCGGCACCATGAGAAAGCTGCGCTCGCTTGCGACTAGGGCCGAGGCGGCTTCTGCCATGGCAGAAGCCGATGTGGCACTTCAATCCGCCGGGCGCTCGGGCCGCGATTCGCCGGAGCTCACGCAGGCATCCCGGCTGATGCAGCAGAGTTCCGACGAATTCAAGCGGGCGAACTACGGGGGCGCGCTCTACCTCGCGGTTCAGGCGAGGGCGATGGCGCGCCTGCACGGCGTGGGTGGGGGTGTGGGTAAGCTTCGGCCGGGGGAAGTCGCCTTCGCCGCGCCGGTCAAGCTGCGCGCGAGCACGCGATCCAACGTCAGGGCCGGACCGGGCACGAACTTCCCGGTTTCATTCTCCACCGACTCGGGCGCCGCGCTATCCGGCCTCTCGTACCTCGGGGAGTGGATACGGATCACCAACGGAGCCGGCAACGAGGGCTGGATTCTCGGATCGCTCGTCAGCCGTCGCAAGGACGCGAACCCCTAGAACGCTTACGCTCCGTGTCTGCGGCCCCTGGTGCTTGCGCAGACGATCCGGTCCCGGCCTGCGCGCTTGGCTCTGAACAGCGCTGCATCGGCTTGAGCGATGATTGCGTCTTCGGACTCGCCATGAGTGGGATACTCGGCCACGCCGATCGAGACCGTGACCGACCTGCCATCGAACCGCTCTTCCCTCACTTTCTTCCTGATCCGCTCCGCACATTCCCGCGCGTCATCGAGCGAAACTCCCGATAGAACTACCAGGAACTCCTCGCCACCGTAGCGCGCCGCGCAATCATAGGGACGAATGCTGTCGCGCAGGACCGTGCCGACCCGCGCGAGCACGTCGTCCCCGGCCTGATGGCCGTGCTCATCGTTGTATTCCTTGAAGTGATCCACGTCGAGCATCAGGATCGAGAAGGGATGACTGGCCCGTCGGGCACGCTCGATCTCCTGCGGCAGGAGATGCATCAGGTGCCGGCGGTTGCCCAGCCCTGTCAGGATGTCGGTCGTCGAAAGACGTTCCAGTTCCTCCCGGTTCTTGCGGAGGCTTTCGATCATCGTATTGAATACCTGGGTGAGATAGCCCACCTCGCCACCACCGCCCGCGGGCAGTTCTACTGACAGGTCGCCCGCTGCGACCTTGGTCGCCGCGCCCGTCAACCGGCCCAGGGGCCGCGCAATAAGGGACGCAAGCCAGTATGCAACGATACCGATAACGACAAGGACGACACCGATCACGGTGAAGGCGAGGTTGCGCAGCCGAATCGCCTGCTGGTACGCATAGCTGGCTGACATGTTCGCGGCAGCAAGCCACGGCGCCTGGGACAGCCGCTGCGCGCTTCCCACAACCTCGGCTCCCCGAATATCGCGGTGCTCGACGATTCCGCCTTCGGCCGCGAGCAATCGGTTCGCGATTTCCGGTGCGAGGTTCTTCGTTTCGGGTCCGGCAGGTCCGCCGCGCGAATCGACGATCCGCATGCCCCGCTCAGACGCAAGGTAGACATGTCCCATCGATCGCGTGTCGAACGCGCGAAAAACCTGAGCGAGGCTCGCGAAGTTCACGCGCGCAACAAGGGCGCCCGCACTCCGGGCGTTGCCTCGCTGGACGGGTACCCCAAGAACTACGAGGACCTTCTTCGCTTTCTCATCCCAGTAGGGCTCACCCACGAGTTGCCGGGTGGATTCAAATGACTTGCCCCATCCTTCGGGCAGGCGTACCGGCCTCGGATCCGGTGCGCTGCTTCCGACCCGCTTGCCTCCTGTATCGACGACCTGAAGTTCCTCGTAGTCCGGGAAGCGCGCCTGTACCGAGCTGAGATATTCCGCCAGCCGCGCCGGTTGGCCGCCGCCGGCCACGGCTTCAAGGACGATGGACGAGTTGGCGAATACGCGCAGCTCGTACAGACGCTCCTTGAGCCACACATCGGCCTCCCGAGCGGCCTGGGACGCCGTGGTCACCAGTTCCTGCTCGATCTTCTCCGTGAGCGCACGGCGGCTCTGTGCGTAGGAGACGAGCGAAATGATGAGCGCCGGGACGAGCGCGGCAAGGATCGCGAACGCAATGATCTGGCTGCGGACGCTGTCGAGCCGCAAATGCGCCAGCCACCCCCGGGTCTGCCGCTCCATCGTGGAGATTCTAGCAGGCGGGGTTCGCGCGGAGCGCGCAGCCCCTCTCCTGCTAATCGCGTCTAGCCCTTGAGCTGCGACTTGACCAGCCGGCGCGAGAGCTCGATTGCTATCCGGCGCCAGAGCTCGGGGTAGTTTTTCGCAATATCGCCGAATTTCTGTCCGGAGATTTGCGCCACAACGACGGTATCCTTTGCCTTGACCGTGGCCGAGCGGCCCTGGAACGGCTCCAGCAGGGCGACCTCGCCGACGTGCATCCCGGCGCCGACCGTTGCCACTTCCGCGCCATCGACCTGCACCGAAACCCGGCCAGCCAGAATGAAGAGGAGATAGCTGCCACGGTCGCCTTGGGAGAACAGGGCGACACCGGGGGCAAATTCCTGGAGCTGGGACGCGGCCAGGATCATTTCGGCGAGCTCGTTGCTGCCGTCGACCAGGTACTGGCCGCGCAGCGCGTTGAGCAGCGCAGCGCGGCCCTCTCTGCCTTGAAAGCGTTCCAGCATGAGTTTAGTCTCCCCTTGGCGGATGCCGATCACGATACCGGGAAACAGATTCTGACACTTTGTCGCCTCGAAGTGGTTGGGTGCCAGGGTCCGTAACGTTCAACCTATCACGCATTGATCCGAAAAATGACGACCGAAGCTCCCAAGAAGACCGTTGGCGCTGAAGCCGTTCAAGCATTGCTGCCACCCGAGATGGCGCTCGCGTGCGAGAGCGCGGGTGCCGCCAAGGCAGGTCGCGATGCGATCGCGCTTGTTGTCCTGGGGCTGCTTGCAGGCGCCTTCATCGCGCTCGGCGCGATCTTCATGACCGTTGTGCTGACAGGAGCCGGCGAGCTGCCATGGGGTGTCGCGCGCCTTCTCGCCGGCCTGGTTTTCTCCCTGGGATTGATCCTGGTGATCGTAGGCGGAGCCGAGCTGTTCACCGGTGACTCGCTGATGGTCGTGGCCTGTGCCAGCCGCCGCATTACACCCGCATCGCTGGCGCGCGCATGGTCGTTCGTTTACATCGGCAATATCGGTGGCGCCTTGGGCACGGTTGCGCTGGTGTTTTTCGCGGGACAGCATGGATTCGGGGGTGGCGCGGTCGGCCAGACAGCGCTTGCAGTAGCCTCCGCCAAAGCGGCTCTGCCCACCGTCCCGCTATTCTTCCTCGCGCTCCTCTGCAACGTGCTGGTCTGCCTCGCCGTCTGGATGTCGTTCGGTGCGCGAAGCACGACCGATAAGGTCCTGGTCATCGTGCCGCCGATCGCGGCTTTCGTCGCCGCCGGCTTCGAGCACTCGATCGCCAACATGTATCTGTTGCCCTACGGTCTTGCGATCAAGACCTGGGCGGCGCCGGAGTTCTGGGCGGCGATCGGGCAAAACGCAGCCGCTTATCCGGAACTGACTGCGGGCGCTGTCCTGCACAACATCGTCGTCGCGACGATCGGCAACCTGGTTGGCGGCAGCCTGATGGTAGGCGTGGTTTACTGGTTCGTTTACTTGCGCCGACGCGCGTGAGCGGGACCCGCTCACGGCGACGGCGGCTCTTCGTCCGGGCGAAGGTCTCGCACCCGGTGCGCCAGCGCCTCGATGCGGCGATCGCGTATGCCGAGCTCGAGCAGGTGCTCGGCCGTATCGAAGAGGTATTCGCGGCAGCTGCCGTTCAATCCCGCACCGGTGGCGAGATAGCGCGCGATGGTTTCCGTATCGAGCCCCGGCACGTAGCGCTCGTGGGACCGGTTCACGGCAAACACGATGGCCGGCACCGGCCCGCGGCGCAGGTGGGCCGTGACCCAGACGGGCCGGTAGGACCAGGACGACATTTCCCGCCGCCACAGCACGTCGAGCTCGGCCGCCGCGGCCTCGGGGGCAATCCGGTAGGCGACCCCGGTGCAGCTGCCGCCCGACTCGAGGGAGAGCATCAGGCCGGGGCGCTCGGCGCTGCCCCGCCCCCCGCGCGCCCACAGGCAGAACTGTCGATGGAAGCCGTGGACGCGGGCCGTGTGCCGCTCGACGAAATGAAACGCAGGGTTCCACATGAGCGAGCCATAGCCGAAAACCCAGACGCTTCCCCGCTTTGGGGCGCGCGCGAGCATCTCCGCAATATGTGCGTTGCGCTCCTCGTCGGTCATGTACCGCACGTGCGGACCCTGACCGGCGCGAACCCGCGCGTGGTGGCTGCCGTCGAGCAGGCTCTCGCGGGTGATCAGGTATTTCTTCATCCACCCGAATTTTGACATGCATGACCGCGTGCCGCGAGAAATCTTGCACCGGCCCCATCCGCTTTGATGTACTGTGCACACGATCACGCTTTCGGACAGGAATCGAACATGAACGTCGTGCGCCTTGCCGATATCCCGTGGGAAGACCGGAGGAACGTCGACAAC
>DASPGR010000253.1:0-5929 GCA_035620515.1 Burkholderiales bacterium
CGCGCGCCCGCTTCGCCCGCAATGTAGTTCTGCGTCGCGACGATTCCGCGGCGCGAGCGCGCGAGCGGCTTTCGCACCTGCCAGTTCTGTACCCGATGCTCCGACACGGTGGGGAAATCAGGAGAGCGGACGATATAATCAGCCGCATCTTAACTGATTTCACGCTTCACGCACCCGGGCATGGCAAGGCGACACATCGTTTGCCTGACGTTCGACTTCGACGGCATATCCGGCTTCATCGCCCGCGGCCAGACCTCGGCCTCCTGGATCTCGCGCGGCGAGTTCGGGGCGCACGTCGGGGCACCGCGCGTCCTTGCGCTGCTCGCGGAACATGGAATCAAGAGCACCTGGTTCGTACCGGGGCATACGATCGAGACCTTTCCCGATGCCTGCGAGAAGGTACTCGCAGGGGGACACGAGATTGCCCATCACGGATGGACGCACCGTTCGCCAGCGAACCTGTCGCGCGCCGAGGAGGAGGCCGAGCTCGTGCGTGGCAATGAAGCTATCCGCAGGCTGAGCGGGCAGCCCGCCCGGGGCTATCGCTCACCGGGCTGGGAGCTGAGCCGCGACTCGGTCGAGTTGCTCGTGAAGCACGGCTTTACCTACGACTCGAGCATGATGGGCAGCGACTACACGCCCTACTATGCGCGCCAAGGCGACGCGATCGAGCTCGAGCAACCCGCGCGCTTTGGGGAGCGGACGAAGCTCGTCGAGATGCCGATTCACTGGTCGACCGATGATTCTCCCCATTTTGAATTCATGCGCACGCAAACCACGGTGCGCCAGGGCCTGATGAACGCAGGCGCCGTGCTCGATAACTGGGTAAACGACTTTCTCTATATGAAGGAGTCGATGGGGTGGGGCGTCCTGACCTATACTTGCCACCCGTTTGTCATCGGCCGCGGTCATCGCATGATGATGCTCGAGCGGCTGATCCGCACCTGCGCCGAAAACGGCGCGGCGTTCTCGACGATGGAAGATGCCCTTTCCGAATTCACGAAGAGAAATACGTGAATGGTGATTGGGCGGACAGGAATGCTTGCGGTCCGTGTCCCCGGTTCAGCCTAGTCGCTGGCCATCCATCACGAGTCAGGCATCGCCGATAAGCAGAGCGGCGATCGTAAAGTAGACCAGCAGGCTGAGCACATCCTGGATGATGGTTGCAACCGGGCCGCTGCCGTACGCCGGATCGCGGCCCGACCGGGCAAGGGCATAAGGAAACGCGAAGCCGATCGTCGTCGCGGCGGCGCTGGCGACCAGCAGGGAGAGCGCGACGGCCGCGGCGAGCCGAACGTCGCCGAGCCACGCCCAGATCCCGACGAACGCGAGCGCGCCGAGGGTCAAGCCGATGAGCGCCCCTGTGCGCGCTTCGCCCCAGACCAGCCTGGCGAGCGGCGCGTGGCTGAGCGAGATCCCGCGCACTGCGACCGCTTCGGTTTGCGTTCCGACGGCGTCGGCAAGGTAGACGATCGCCGGCACGAAGAAGGCGATCGCAATCTTGGCCTGCAGCGCCTCTTCAAACGAGGCCATGACGATGGTGGCCAGCACGCTTCCGGCGAGCCCGGCGAGCAACCACGGCAGACGATCCCGCGCACGGCGCAGCGGCGGCGCCTCGATTGCACCGCGCGCCCGCGTCGTCTCGTGGCGTATGCCGGCAAGCCGGTGCAGGTCCTCCACGTGCTCATGCCGCAGCACTTCGAGCAGGACTTCCGGCGGCACGACCCCCAGCAATGCCTCCGACCGGTCTAGAACCGGTACCGCAGGCAGCCCATGGTGAATCGCGAGCGTAGCGACCCGCTCCTGGTCGGTGCCCGCGTGCACTACGGGAACCCCCGCGATGCTCAGTTCGCGAAGAGGCGTCTCCGGTTTCGCGGCAAAAAGCCGCGTCATCGGAACCACTCCGGCGAACCTGTCATCGGCCGCGATGAGGTAAACCGCCCCGGCGTAGTCGAACGTGTGGCTGCGCAGCCGGGAAAGCGTGGCGCCTGCGAGCTCGTCCTGGCCCGCGCGCGGCACGCGCGCCACCAGAAGCTGGCCGGCGGTTTCGCTGCGGTGCGTGTGTCTCTCGGGCATGGCGGCTCTCCTAAAGTGCTATGCGGTGCGGACGCGTTCGCGATGCTGATAAGCCTGTCGTAGAATTCCGGTGGTCCGGGCGCGAAGCTCCTGTATTCTCTTGCCCGTATTATGGGATAGGGGGCGTCCGTGCGGCTCCACTCGCCTTCACTTTTCGCTACTCGGCAGCCATGACATGGTAAGGACCCGTTTTGCTCCCAGCCCGACGGGCTACCTCCACATCGGCGGGGCGCGCACGGCGCTGTTCTGCTGGGCCTACGCCAAGCGCCAGGGAGGCACCTTTGTCCTGCGAATCGAGGATACCGATCGCGAGCGCTCGACGCAGGAGTCGGTAAACGCCATTCTCGAGAGCATGGCCTGGCTCGGGCTCGACTACGAGGGTCCGCACTTCCAGATGGACCGGCTCACGCGCTATCGCGAAGTGGCGGAGCAGCTGATCCGTGACGGCAAGGCCTATCGCTGCTACGCCAGCCGCGAGGAGCTCGATGCGCTGCGCGAGCAGCAGCGCGCGCGCGGCGAGAAGCCGCGCTACGACGGGCGCTGGCGCCCGGAGAACGCGAAGTTCCTGGGGTTGACGCCGCCTCCGGGGCGAGACCCCGTGGTGCGCTTCCGCAATCCCGACGACGGAGAGGTGATCTTCACGGACCTCGTTAAGGGGCCGATCTCAGTCGCCAATACCGAGCTCGATGATCTCGTCCTGCTGCGCGGAGACGGTATCCCGACCTACAACTTTGGCGTGGTGGTCGACGACATCGACATGAACATCACGCATGTCATCCGCGGCGATGACCACGTGAACAACACGCCGCGGCAGATCAATATCTATCGCGCACTTGGCGCAACGCTGCCCAAGTTTGCGCACGTGCCGATGATCCTCGGCGCGGACGGGGAGCGGCTGTCGAAGCGCCACGGCGCAGTAAGCGTCATGCAATACTGCGATGAAGGCTACCTGCCCGAAGCGCTCGTGAATTATCTCGCGCGCCTGGGCTGGTCTCATGGGGACGAGGAGGTCTTCTCCCGCGAGCAGCTGGTGCAATGGTTCGACCTCGAGCACGTCAGCGCCTCGCCTGCGCGCTTCAACCCCGAAAAGCTTGCGTGGCTCAACGCGCAATATCTAAAGGGGGCGGATGACACCCGGCTCGCCCGCCTGGTCGAGCCTTTTCTGCGGAAGGACGGCTGCGATCCCGGCAAAGGCGCGCCGTTGCCGAGCGTCGTGGCGCTCCTCAAGGAGCGGGTCAGTACCCTTCAGGAGCTGGCAGACGCTGCAGTCTATTTCTATCGCGCGCTCGAGCCGACGGAGGAACTCAAGGGCCTGCACTACTCGGGGACGGCCCGGCCCGCGCTGGCCGCTTTGCGCGATCGCCTTGCGAAAATCGACTGGACCCGGGACAAGATCAGCGCCGAGATGAAAGCCGTGCTCGCCGAGCACAAGCTGAAGATGCCGCAGCTGGCCATGCCGCTCCGGGTCATGGTGAGCGGGGCAACCCAGACCCCCTCGATTGATGTGACTCTGGAATTGATCGGGCGCGGTGAGGTGCTCGCGCGTATGGATAAGCAGCTCCAGGCCTTTCCGCCATAAGCAAAAGTGGGGCCGGACTCGATTTACCGTGGGAGAGAATCGACTCTGCCCCTGCTTTTCTTTTATAATGCGCGCTCTTGCGTGGGGGTATAGCTCAGCTGGGAGAGCGCTTGCATGGCATGCAAGAGGTCACCGGTTCGATCCCGGTTACCTCCACCAGAAAACTGGTGAATCGTGAGGGGTGAGTCGTCTCACAATTCACGCAGTATGGGAAGTCCGATACACGTCCCCATCGTCTAGAGGCCTAGGACATCGCCCTTTCACGGCGCAAACGGGGGTTCGAATCCCCCTGGGGACGCCAACCAAATAAAAGCCGTCCAAGGACGGCTTTTTTCGCCGTTCGACCGGGTTGAGATGGGTCGGACAACCCCTCCGTACCCAATCAGTAAGTCACATGTAAGCCCGAGCCGATCCGGATTGCCTCATGATGGCGCTGCTTCCTGTCGCTCGTTCAGGGCATATGCCACGTGCTCGAGTGCGGATTTGTCGCTCACGCTACCGGGCGGCAGGGGGCGCATAATATTTTGGGGCGAGGCTTAAGCGATGTTCATGGGCAATCTATGACGCATGCATGTTGCGCATCAGCGGAGAGGAGTTGAGGTCATGAAACCGTCGTTGGGTACATTCGTGGCAATAGGCTTCCTTGCTGCTCTCGTTTCCGGATGCCAAACGGCGGGGGAGCATCGCGCGGCCGTCCAGGACGATTCCGGCGACCGGCTCACCGTTGGTCGGGTGCAAAAAGAGATCCGGGTTGGCATGAGCAGCGCCGACGTCGCTCAAGTGCTTGGTTCTCCCAATATCGTCACCACCGATGAGGAGCGCCGGGAAGTCTGGATCTACGACAAGGTCGCCACGGATCGGGCGTATTCCACCAGCAGCGGTGGGATCGGCGTGCTGGTGCTCCTGTTTGGAGGCAGCGGCGGCGGGCTGGGAGGCGCGGGCGGAAGCGGCACCGCCGGGGCATCGTCCTCGAGCCAGCGCACTCTGACCGTCATCGTCAAGTTCGACAAGAACAGCAGGGTGAGGGATTTCGCCTATCACACCTCACGATTCTGATGAAATCGCGCATTGCTTGCTGCGTCGTTGTTGCGGCCCTGGGCGGCTGCGTTACCTTGCCGCCCGACGCATTTGTCGTCACGCCCGAGCAGCTGAAGCAGCGCCAGCTCGAAACCAGGCGCTATTCCGGAATCAAGGAAAAGGACCTGATCGTCGCCTGTTCCAATGTTCTTCAGGATATCGGATTCACCATCGAGAACTCGGAAACGAAGCTCGGGCTGGTGACCGCCGAGAAGCAGCGCGACGCGAAGGATCCTTCCGAAATTGCGACAGCCCTCTTTCTGGCGCTCTTTGGCGTGCCCATGCCATTCGGCCATGCGCAGACTTTTCGTGTCTCGCTCGTCGTTCGCCCGGTCCAGGCCACCAAGGACAGCAAGCCCGTCGACGAATACTTCGTCCGGGTGACGTTTCAGCGCATTGTTCGGATGTCTGACGGAACCGAGAGGCTGGAGACACTGCGGGACCCGGAATTGCTCGAGGGCTTCTTTGCAAAGCTCTCCAAGTCCATATTCCTGGAGGGTCAGAAAGTATGAGGCGGATCGCGTTTCCGGCTGCCCTGGTGGCGGTTGCTTTGTGCGGGTGTGCGACGCAAACGACCGGACAACGGGTTCTCGATATCGGCGATGAGACCCAGCTCCAGAGGCGTGCTTATCAGTCGCGGGTGTTTGACACGACGGACAAGGACAAGGTGTTGCGCGCCACGATCACGACGCTCCAGGACCTTGGATTCGTGATCGACCGCGCAGATGCGACGCTGGGAGTCGTGAGCGGTACCAAGCTCGGCAGCACCAAGCTCGGGCCGCCATATCGGCTCAGGATCACCGTGTCGGTGAGGTCCAGGGGAAGCACCCAGACGACGGTTCGAGCCAACGCCCAGTTCAACCTGGAACCTGTCGACGACCCGAAGGCCTACCAGGACTTCTTCTCCTCCCTTGAAAAATCGTTGTTCCTGACGGCCCAGCTGGGCGAGTAGGCATGGCTTCCCTAAGAAAAGGGGTCCGCCAAGGTCGCGCACTGTGCATTAGTTAACTGACGGGTTGCCCATCCCCGGTCAGAATGGACGCAGCGGTATTCTTTGATCCTCCTCCTTCTGAATGCCGCTTGTTGCCGCGCATGGGTTTCGACGTGCGCGGCTTTTTATTCAGGTTTGCGCCTGCGACCATCCCCCATTGAACGGGCGATCGAGCTCTCGCCGCTTGATGGCGCGATTGCATTTCG
>DASPGR010000254.1:0-6386 GCA_035620515.1 Burkholderiales bacterium
GCGCACAGATCCACCGGCAGCTCGCCCCAGCCGCCCTGAAGGTAATCGCCGCGCACCACCGCCTCGATGCCGTTCGACTCCAGGAAGCCCTTCACGACATGCGCCTCGGGCGCGTGCTTGGCGACGTGCACCCGTTTCATCCGGGTGAGGATAGCATTTGCTAGAATCCCGGCGAACTCCCGGAACCATCATGGATCGTCCGCTCAAGATCGGCATACTCGAAGGCGACGACATCGGACTCGAAGTCGTGCCCGAGGCGGTCAAGGTGATGCGCGCCGCGGCGCAGAAGGCGTCGCTTGCGATCGAGTGGTTTCCGATGCCGATCGGCAGGAAGGCGCTCGACACTGTCGGCTATACGCTCCCGCCGGGGACGCTCGAGAAGCTCGATACGTTCGATGGCTGGGTGCTGGGACCGATCGGGCACCAGGCCTATCCCAGGGACAATCCGAGGGCGATCAACCCGCACCCGATTCTACGCAAACACTTCGATCTTTTCGCGAACATACGGCCGGCGAAGTCCTATCCAGGGCTGCCCGCCCTCTACCGGGACGTGGACCTCGTGATCGTGCGCGAGAACAACGAGGGTTTTCCGCCGGATCGCAATGTCTACGCGGGCGGGGGCGAATTCCGCCCGAGCCCCGACATGACGATTTCCGTGCGCGTGATCACGCGCCAGGGATCGACCAAGGTCGCGCGCGCCGCCTTCGAGCTCGCGCGCACCCGCGCGCGCCGCAAAGTGACCGCAGTTCACAAGGACACCGTGTTCAAGCTGGGATGCGGCATGTTCGCAGAAGAATGCCGGAGGGTGGCGCGGGATTATCCGGACGTCGCACTCGACGAGGTCATGGTGGACACCTTTGCCATGCGTCTGGTGATGAAACCGCAGCAATTCGATGTCATCGTCACGACCAATACCTTTGGCGACATCCTTTCGGACGCCGCCGCAGGGCTGGTGGGCGGACTCGGGCTCGCGCCGGCGCTGTCGGCGGGACCGGAGCGTGCGATGGCCCAGGCGACGCACGGCTCGGCGCCCGATATCGCCGGGAGGAACATCGCCAACCCCTACGCGATGATCATGTCGGGCCAGATGCTTCTCGCGTGGCTCGGGCACAAGCACGGCGAGCCGCGGGCAGTTCGCGCCGCGGAGGTGATGGAAGCTGCCGTGGAGCGGGTGATACGTTCCGGCAATACGCTCACTGCGGACCTGGGCGGCAAGGCGAGCACGGTCGCGATGGGTGACGCCATCGGCGCCGCGATCTCGGCGGTGTGATGCCAACGATTCGGATATTGAGCGCCGGGGCAGCGCAGGCGGTCGTCGAGCCGCTGATTGCGGCCTTCAAACAGGAGGGGCACGACGTCGCGGCGGAGTTCGGCGCGGTCGGCGCGATGAAATCGCGCCTGCTGGATGGCGCGGCCGCGGACGTGATCATCCTGACCGCGGCCCTGATCGACGAGCTGATCGCATCATCGCAGGTGGTCGCGGGCTCGCGCGTAGATCTCGGACGGGTCGGGACCGGTGTTGCGGTGCGAAAGGGAACGCCCCTTCCGGACGTGGCGACGATCGATGTGCTGCGGGGAAACCTATTGGCCGCAACGAAGATCGTCTGCCCCGACCCCGCGATAGCAACGGCCGGAAAAGTCGTCATGCGAGCGCTCGAGGGCATGGGAATCTCGGAGCAATCGAAGCCCAGGCTGCAGTTCTTCCCGAACGGATACGCCGCGATGAAATGGCTCGCGGCGAGCAGTGGCCAACTCGAGCTCGGCATTACGCAGAACACGGAGATCAAGGCCAACAAAGGAGTAACATACGTGGGACCGTTGCCCGACGGGCTGCAGATGAAAACGATGTACTCCGCAGGCTTGTGCGCACGGGCAACCGACACGGCAGCGGCGCAGGCGTTTATCGCGACGCTTACGGGCCCGACAAATCGCGCCGCGCTCGCTGCCGCCGGATACGAATTCTGAACCCATCACCCATCACCCATCACTCATCACGAACCTCGGACTGAAAATGAATCGCATTGTGCATCTTGCGCTGAAAGTGGAAGATCTCGAGAAGACGACCGAGTTCTACCAGAAGGTATTCGGGTTCAAGGAGGTCGAGACGAGGAAGACGCGCGACCATCTCTCCCGCCACCTCACGGACGGCGGCGGCATCGACTTCACGCTCATCAAGTACGACGAGGGGACGCAATCGGCGGAGTCGAAGGCCGCCGGCGAGGGGCCCTGCATCCACCATTTCGCGATCGAGGTCGACGACGTGGCGAAGTACGCGGGGCAACTGAAGCAGTTCGGCTGCGAGATCATCAGCGATCCAGGCGTGATCCCGGTGAAGTTCCGCGCGCCGGGCGGGACAGTAGCCGAGCTCGTGCCCACCGGACGCTACAAAAAAAAGAGTTCGTCCAAGTAGTTATAAGTGTTCCGGCGTCCCCCGCCTTGCCGCGCGTGCCCTTCTGATACACTCATTCGCGACCCCGATCGGGCCCGCGGGAATTGAAAAACAGGAGGAGCGGCGCCGCGCGCGCTGTGACAACCAGCACCGTGTGGAGGAGCCTCAACAAGAGTGAGCTGACGGCAGCCGGGTTGCTGATCGCGCTCGGCGCTTACGTGGCGTGGGAAGCTTGGGAGTGGCCGTACATGACCAAGGACGGCCCCGGCCCGGGCTTCTTCCCGCTGTGGATAGGGATTCTGTTGGTCGGCCTTGCCGCGCTGCTCATCGTCCTGCAGGTTGCCGATGCGTCCGCCGGCAAGCCGGTCGAGAAGACGAGCTGGGCGGGCACGCGCCCTGCGCTCGTCGGATGGGGCGCGCTGCTGGTGGCGGCGCTTCTCCTCGAACCGGCGGGTTTCGTGGCGAGCTATCTCTTCTTGTCGGTTGTGCTGCTGCGGGTGAGCTTCCGGCGCTCCTGGAGCTCCACGGCCCTCGTGAGCGTTGTTTCCGTTGCCTGCTTCTGGGGCCTTTTCGTCAAGCTGCTTGAAGTGCGGCTTCCTGTGGGCCCCTGGGGATTCTAGGGGGCGCCGGAGATGGAAGTCCTCGCCGGGCTGGCTCAAGGCTTCGCGATCGCCCTCGAGCCGGCCAATCTCTTCTGGTGCTTCATCGGCGTCGTGCTGGGCACGATCGTCGGCCTGCTGCCGGGCCTGGGGCCCTCGGCGACGGTCGCTTTGCTGCTCCCGCTCGCGACCCAGATGAACCCGACGAGCGGGCTCATCATGCTGGCGGGCATCTACTACGGCGCCAAGTACGGCGGTTCCACGACAGCGATCCTGCTCAACGTGCCGGGGGAATCGGCCTCGGTCGTGACCTGTCTCGACGGCTTCGAGATGGCGCGCAAAGGCCGTGCCGGCCCGGCTCTCGGGATCGCGGCCATTGCCTCGTTCGTGGCGGGAACCATTGGTGTCGTCCTGCTGATGCTGGTCGCGCCGCCGGTTGCCGAGTTTGCGCTGCGATTCGGGCCACCGGAGTATTTCGCCCTTATGGCGCTCGGGCTCTCGATGGTCGTCCTGCTCGCGGGCAAGTCGATGATCAAAGCGCTCCTCTCGATGCTCGTGGGCCTCTGGCTGGCGACCGTCGGCATCGATCTCTTCACCGACGGGGAGCGCTATACCTTCGAGCAGATCGAGCTCGTGGACGGGGTGCATTTCGTGGTGGCCGCGATCGGTCTCTTCGCGATCGGCGAGGTCCTCGCCAATCTGCGCCCGGCGGATGGCATGCAGCAGTTCCGCGTGCCGAAGGGGCTGCGCAATCTCCTGCCCAATGGGCAGGACCTCAAGGATTGCCGCTTCGCCTTCGTCAACGGCTCGCTGGTCGGGTTTTTCATCGGCGTGCTGCCCGGGGCGGGCTCGACCATCGCCTCCTTTGTTTCGTACGGGGTGGAGAAGGCGGTCTCGCGCCGCAAGGAGCAGTTCGGCACAGGTGTGATTGAGGGCGTGGCCGCGCCGGAAGCGGCCAACAACTCAGAGACCGGCGGGGCCCTCGTCCCGCTGCTGACGCTGGGCATCCCCGGCTCGGCGACGACGGCAATCCTGCTGGCGGCCTTCATCCTGTGGGGCATGCGGCCGGGCCCGCTGCTGATCCAGGATCACCCGGAGATTTTCTGGGGTCTCGTGGCGAGCATGTACATCGGCAACGTAATGCTGCTCATCTTCAACCTTCCGCTGGTGCCGTTGTTCGCGCAGATTCTGCGGCTGCCGGGCCACATTCTCTACTCCGGAATCCTCGGCATCTCCATCGTCGGCGTCTACAGCGTCGACCAGCGGCTCTTCGACGTGTGGCTCGTCACGGCGTTTGGCCTGCTCGGATACCTGATGCGCCGGCTCGACTATCCAGCGGCGCCGCTCCTGCTGGGGCTCGTGCTGGGCGATCTCATGGAGAATGCCGTGCGCCAGTCTCTCATGATGTCGAACGGCGACGTGTCGATTCTCTACTCTAGACCCCTGGCGGCGACGATGCTACTCTTTACCGCCGCAATTCTGATCGGACCGCTGTTCCGGCAAGTCAATACCTGGCGCCTAAAAGCCGCCGAGCAGTAGGTCCGGCGTTTCGCGTTTCGCAGTCATAACCTAGGAGGAGGATGCAATGAAGCTCAGATCCACAGCTTGTCTCGGGGCGGCGCTGATGGCGGCGTGGGCGGCCGCGCCGGCCGCGGACTTCACCCCCTCGCGCACGATCGACGTAGTGGTCCACTCGGGGCCGGGCGCAGGCAATGACGTCTTCGCGCGCGCGATCGTGGGCGTGCTGGAAAAACAGAAAGCGGTGCCGCAGAGCATGCAGGTCGTGAACAAGACCGGCGGCGGCGGGCTCGTCGCGATGTCCTACATGGCCGAGAAGAAGGGCGACGATCACTTGATCGCCGTATTTACCGGCGTGTGGTGGGTGAACCCCATGATCCGCAAGCAGGCCAAGGTGTCGATCCACGATCTGACGCCGATCGTGCGGCTGATCCTCGAGCCCTCGGTGATGGCGGTGCGCGCGGACGCTCCGTACAAGAACGCGAAGGACTTTTTCGAGGCCGCGAAGAAGAACCCGGGCAAGATGAAGCAGTCCGGCGGCTCCATCAGCGGGCGCGACAATACCACGCGCGCGGTGCTGCAGAAGGCGAGCGGGGCCGAATGGCAGTTCATCTCGATGAAGTCCGGCGGCGAGCGCATCGCGGCGCTGCTGGGCGGGCACGTGGACATGATGATCATGGAGCCGTCCGAGGCGCTGGAGCAGATCCGCGCGGGCAAGGTGCGCGTGATCGCCACGCTGATGGACAAGAGGATCGAAAGCATGCCCGATATGCCGACGATCAGGGAGCAGGGCTTTGACGCGCCCGAAGTGCCGCAGGCGCGCGGCTTCGTCGGCCCGCCGGGCATGCCGGCGGACGCGCGCCGCTACTGGGAGGGCATCTTCAGCAAGATGCACAAGTCGAAGGAATGGCAGGATTTCGTCAAGCAGAACCATTACGTCGACGGATTCCTCATGGGCGCGGACTTCGACAAGTTCTCGAAGGAATTCGAGCAGACGCAGCGGGGCATTCTGAAGCAGGCGGGCATCAAGCTCGTGCGTTGATCCGGCTGCGCGGGGGGCCGCCTCCCCGCGCCCGATCGGAGGGGACAGCGCCGCGCGTTTTCCGCGCGGCGTTGCGTTGTCACATGAACGGAGGATCTATGAAGGGCTCAATCGTGCCGGTGCTGGGCATGACGCTCGCAGTCGTTTGGCCGGGCCCCGCGCAAGCCCAGGCGTTCGTGCCGGAACGGGGGATCGAGTTCATGGTCCATACCGGGCCCGGCGCGGGATCGGACATATTCGCCCGCGGGGTCGCGGGCATGCTGGAGAAAAACCAGCTCGTGCCGCAGCGCATAACGGTCGTGAACAAAGCCGGCGGCGGCGGCCTGGTGGGGATGAGCTACCTGGGCGAGAAAAAGGGCGACACCCATCTCGTCGCCTGCTTCACGAGCGTCTGGTATGTCAACCCCATGGTTCGCAAGGGAGCCAAGTTCAGCATGGCGGAGCTCACGCCGATCGCGCGGCTCATCCTCGAGCCCTCCGTCCTGACCGTGCGGGCGGATTCACCCTTCAGGAACGCCAACGACTTCATCGCCGCCGCCAAGAAGGATCCCGGAAAGCTGAAGCAGTCGGGCGGGTCGATCAGCGGGCGCGACAACAACACGCGCCTCGTGATCCAGAAAGCGACGGGGGCGGAGTGGCAGTTCATCTCGATGAAGTCCGGGGGCGAGCGCGTGGCGGCGCTCCTCGGCGGCCACGTCGACATCTACATCATGGAGCCGGCCGAGGCGCTGGAGCAGATTCGCGCGGGCAAGATCCGGGTCATCGCGACGTTGATGAACAATCGTATCGCCGGGCTGCCGGATGTCCCCACCCTGGGCGAGCAAGGCATCAAGGTGCC
>DASPGR010000255.1:0-2007 GCA_035620515.1 Burkholderiales bacterium
CAGGCGCTGCTTGGTCTCGGGCGCAAGGCCACCGAAGGCTTCCTCCTGCAGCTTGTAGGCGAGGCGAGACTCGACGTGCGTACGGTTGGGGTAGTCCGGGCGGCGCGGGAAATACCGATCCCACACCGTCCAGAGCTCGGACATCGGCAGGCAGGCCAGCTCCGCGATCCGTGCGGCGACGGATACTTGTTTCTCATTCATCACAACTTCTCCTCTTGATAGGGGGTTGTATGAACCTAAAAACCTCAATTGCCTCCCCGCCAGAGCCGCCAAACTCAGGCAGGCTACGGCTTTCATCAGGAAGAAGGGAGTCACCCGATGGGTGAGTCGAAGAGCAAGCGTGATCGCGACGAAACAATGCTGTTGTCTTGCGCCGGCGTGCAGACGGCTGGTGGGCGAGTGCAGGTGCGCTGGGAGCAAGGCAGCGCGGCGACGCCGATGGGGCAACTCGCGTACTTCATCGAATTTCTGACGCTGACCGGCTTGTGGTCGCGCTGGCAGGAAGGGTTTCGGCTCGCGTACCGCAGCCCCAATGCGCCGAGCAAGGCCGACGTGCTGGGGACGTGGATGCTCTCGATCCTGTCGGGGCACTGGCGCTATGCGCACGTGACGGCGATTCGGGGCGACGGCGTCAACCCGGAGCTGCTCGGGATGCGCAAGGTCATCAGCGAAGACGCGCTGCGGCGCGCGCTGGCGGCCACGCCGGAAGCCGAGGGGGTGGCCTGGCTCGACGGGCACCTCAATGAGAGCGTTGCGCCGCTGCTCGATGCCCCGTGGATTCTCGACATCGATACGACGATCAAGCCGCTCTACGGCAAGCAGCAAGGCGCGGTGGTCTCCTACAACCCGAAGAAGCCCGGGCGCCCGTCGCACGCCTATCACACCTACCTGATGGCAGGCACCCGCCTGGTGGTCGGCGCCGAAGTGCGGGCGGGCAATGAGCACAGCGGCAGCCACAGTCTGCCGGGGCTCTTGAAGATCCTCGACGAGTTGCCCGCCGCCCGGCGCCCGCGCATCGTGCGCGGCGACTGCGGCTACGGGTCGGACCCGCTGATGGCCCCGCTGGAGGCGCGCCAGCAGTCCTATCTCTTCAAGCTGCGCCTGTCGAAGAACGTCAAGCGCCACATCGAGCGCATCTTCTGGGACGCGGGCTGGCAGGATGCCGGCCAGGGCTGGGAGGGGCGGGACGGGCGCCTGCGCCTCACCGGCTGGGAGCGCGAGCGCCGCGTCGTCGTGCTGCGCCGGCCCTTGAAGGGCGAGATGCTGCTCGCCGAGGAAGCCGACGGCCAGCGCCTGCTTGGCTTCGTCGAAGCCGACCGCAAAGCCGGCAAGCGCACGATCGGCTACGAGACCGCCGTGCTCGTCACCAATCTTGAGCATGAAGTCCTGACCCTCGGGCAGCTCTATCGGGATCGCGCTGACGCCGAGAACGCCTTCGACGAATTGAAGAACCAGTGGGGCTGGGGCGGCTTCACCACGCACGACCTCGCCCGCTGCCAGTTGTCGGCGCGCGCCGTGGCGCTGATCTACAACTGGTGGAGCCTGTTCGTGCGCCTGGCCCATCCGGAGGCGCGGCGCGAAGCGATCACCAGCCGACCGTGGCTGATGTCCTCGATCGGCCGCAAGACCGAGCACGCCGGCCAAACGACGATCTCGCTCACCGGCCTGCACGCCGACTTCGATCTCGCCAGGATCGCGCTCACGCGCGTTTCCACGCTGCTCCAGGGCTGGGCACGACAGACTGCGGAGCAGTTGCGGCCCCGGCTCGTGTGGCATTGCGTCTGCGACCATCTCAAACAACTGCTCGCCGGCATCCTGCCACCGAAAACGCCTGCGCTTTTGGCGGTCGATGCTGTTGGGATCGGCTAACTGAGGTTTTTAGGGTGAAATCTCCGTGCAACCCTGGATGATCGCCTCGGCACCGCGCTCGACGAGGCGGGCCATCACCTCGCAATACGCCGCTCGCGAGCCTGCATCGAACACGCCCAGGCAGAGTTCTGCGTAGAT
>DASPGR010000256.1:0-13719 GCA_035620515.1 Burkholderiales bacterium
TCGCCGGAGGCATCCAGCACCAGTTCAGCGCTTGCCTCGCCGCCACCGGCCACAAAACTGACCGGTGCGGCGCGCAGCCGGCCGCCGCGCAGCTCGAGCTGTGCCGTGAAGTTGCGCAACGTGATGCGGTTCGGCAACACCAGCGCTCCGAGACTGATGCGTGCATCTGCATCGATCGCGCGCAAGCGCGCGAGAGGCACAGGCTCGCGTGTGAAGATCGGCCCGCCGCTCGCCGGCGCGGCGCCCGATGGCGCACCGGGCGCGGCCGCAAGAAACGCGAGATCGAGTGAAGAGCCTTCCAGCCGGGCGACGATCTCGGGCCGCTCCTTCCCTGCACGGTACTCGAGCGCGCCCGTGAGCTCATTGGCGCCCGAGGCCATCTTGAGTCCGGAGATTCGCACGCCATCCTTGAAATCTTCCAGCCGACCGCTTGCCCGGAATGCAGGCGCATGCTTGCTCTCGGGCGCCGACGCGCTGAAGTCGAGCGCGGCGCCCGCCGGCTTGAGGACATCGCGAATGCTCCCGCGGGCACTCACGTGCAGGGCGCCTGGTCGTCCCAGCGAGAGGTCGAGGTCGCGTATGCCGACCCTGCCCTTTTCGCGCTCGACCCTCGCGCGCGCCTTGAGCGGACCGAGCGCCGGGATCCGCCGATCGAGGAGCGCACCGAGATCGTGAACCTCTGCCGCCTCGATTTTCACCTGAAGTTGAACGTCGGCACGCCCGAGCACATCAATCAGTTTGCCTTGCGCGCTGAGTCGCGCCGGGTCTGTCGTGACTTCCAGGTCCAGCGGGAAGGTCCCGTCCCGCGCCAGGAGCTCGTGGAGGCGACCCAGCGCTCCCTTCACCTTGAATGCCCGGCCGTTGACGCGCCCGGCGATGATTACGGACTGGAGCTTGCCGAAGGCGGCTTCCTGAAAGTCGAGCGCGCTTAACTCAACGCGCGTCGTGCTGCCCATCTTCCCGTCACGGTACGCCAGCACGCCTTCCCGGATCCGCAGCGCGCCTGCCTCGATGGCGAGTCCTGTCCCGGAATCAGAAGACTTGCCCGGCACGCCGGCTGCGTCTCGCGCGCCGAACTCCCAGTTCGCGCGGCCTTTGGCATCCGTTTCGAGCAGGACGTCGGGCCGGATCAGCACCAGCCGATCGATTCTCACGGTTCCCCGAAGGAGCGGGATGAGATCGAGCTCCACCTCGAGCCGCTGCACGCGCGCCATCTCCGGTCGCGATCCCCACGAGGCGTTGGAGAAACGGACGCCCTCGGCGACGATCGCCGGATTGAAGGAGATCCGAAGGTCGACCTTGCCTTCGATGTCCAGCGCGCGGCCGGTCGCGTTCTTCACCGCGCTCCTTGCCTCCCGCACGAGCGCCTCTTCATCGATGCGCGATATGAGATAGGCGCCCGCGCCAATCGCGATGACGAGCAGCGCGGCGACCGCGACGAGCGTTATCTTCAGATAACGCATGGCGACAACGGAACGAGCGGACAGCAAGCGCTCATGGGACTCATGGCGCCTCGCCGCCGGCGGGTCATGACGCCGGAGACGCCGCGGGGCGGGGCCGCCAGCGCGTGGCTCATTACTTGTTGATCTTGGTGATCTTGTTGCCCTGCAAGCCGACGCCGGCCATCAATCCGGACTGGCCGCCGACCATTAGTCCGGCCTTCACGACGCTCGGGAAGATGAGAATGCCCTTCGCGCGCTTGGAAAGATCGCGAGCAGCCGGAGCCTGCTCATAGAGACGGTTGAGTGAGGTGCGCGCGTCACGCTCCAGCTCTTTGGCGCTGGCCGCGAGCGCGTCATTCGGAATGAATCCCATGGCGGCCAACACAAACGATAAAGACAGCGCACCGATGGCGACGAAGTACTTCATGCTTTTCTCCTTGATTGAGCGAAACCGCTATGAATGAGGGCAGGACTGGATCCTGATATTTCCGCGGCGCAAATGACGTGCAGATGAACTAAACGGCGCCCCGTACGGTCGACACGCCGGGATGACGATGCTATGTTAGTTCCGGCGTCGCAAGGACATCCAGTCTTTGCGAGTCTTCGGGGGGCGTCGAGGAGGAAACATGAATCATTTCAACATCTCGCGCACAATGCCTGGTCTCGCTGCGGTGGTCGTCGCCTGCGCCGCGACGGCCGTTCTGGCGCAAGGCTACCCCAACCGCCCGGTGCGGATCATCGTGCCGTTCTCGGCGGGTGGACCCAACGATATTCTCGCGCGCGCGGTGGGCGGGAAGCTCGGCGAGCGGCTCGGCCAGCAGGTGATCGTCGACAATCGTCCCGGCGGCGGCACCATCATCGGCACCGAAATTGCGGCGCGGTCGCCCGCTGACGGCTACACGCTGCTCATGGCGTCGACCAGCCACACGGTCAACCCGACGCTCAAGAAGAAGCTGCCGTACGACCCGCACAAGGATTTCGATGTCCTGATCCTGATGGCGAAGGCGCCGAACCTTGTGGTCGTCCACCCGTCGCTGCCGGTCAAGTCAGTGCCACAGTTGATCGCGCTCGCGAAATCCCGTCCCGGCGAGATCACCTATGGATCGGGCGGCGTAGGCGCCTCGACGCATCTTGCCGGCGCGTCGCTCTCCTCGATGGCCAAGGTCAAGATGATCCACGTCCCTTTCAAAGGCGCCGCCCCGGCGACCGTCGGCCTCATCAGCGGCGAGATTACCTGGATGTTTGGCACCTTCCCGCCAACCATTCCGCACGTGCGCTCGGGCCGCCTGCGGGTCATCGGGGTCGGCGGGGCGCAGCGCTCGCCCGTCCTGCCCGGCGTGCCGACCGTGGCCGAAACGCTGCCCGGGTTCGACTCGGTCGCCTGGTGGGGCGTGGTGGTTCCCTCGGGAACGCCCAAGCCGGTGGTGGAACGACTGAACCGCGAGTTGAACGGGGTGTTGCGCGAGCTCCGCCAGCAACTGTTGCGGGACGGAACCGAAGTCGTCGGCGGGAGCCCTGCCGACTTTCAGAAGTTCTTCGACAGCGAAATCGCCCGCTGGGCGGGCGTGATCAAGTCCATCGGCCTCAAGCCCAATTGATTCGCACCGGCATTCGCCCGCTCAGAAATCATAGCCAAGACCCAGCAACAACGTCGTGTCGGTCTTGTCATGATTGGGTCCAGGATCGCCTTCATAGTCGATATTGATCTGAGCATTTGCGCTGAGGCCTGACCCCATGGGAAGCCTTACGCCGGTTCTGGTCCGCACGGACACATCTCCCCCGCTGGTCAGGCTCGCGAAACCCGACTGATCGAAGAAATACTCCAGACGGTCGGTCCAGAACCAATGCGAATAATTGATCCCCCAGCCGATGGCCGGATACGTTTCGTCGGGCACCACATCGCGGCGTGCCAGGACGTAGTCGAGGCCGCCGCGCACGGTGAATTGCGTTTTGCTGGTGTCGATGAGATTCCAGCCCAGGCCCGCACCGGCCGCCGCGCGCACCTTGATGTCCTTGACCTCGTCGTGTTCCAGCGATGAGCGCAGATACCAGAAGCGCTTGTCATCGATCAGCTGGTCGCGGCGCCCGGCCAGGTAGTAGTTCTGCTCCGTGGTATCGCCCTCTTCTTCCTTCCGCTCGGCCCGGCCCTCGAGGTGATACCGGTAGTCCTTCGCGCGTGCGTTCAACTCCGCTTCCCCATAGAGGCGGCTGTCGTCGGTATTGCCCCGAGATGCGCTTCCCAGCAAGCTCACACGCCCCTTGTACGACACGCCCGTCCCGGCCACGTGCGGTGGCGGGTTGATGTGCGCCAGGTCGGCCAGACGGATCTCTCGCGCTTCACCCTCCGAGACCAATTCGACGCTGCCGGATCCGGCGCGCTCCAACCGGACGTTCTTCAACTCGCCGTCCGCCGACATGACCGTGACCGGTGCATCCGTCGTGATCGAGGCGACGTCCGTCCATTGCACAGCAATCTCCCCGGCATAGTCCGTTCGAAACTTGAGCGTGTCGCCCGACTTGGAGACGACTTTTCCGGTCAGGCGATCGCCATTGACGACCATGATCTGGTCGGCCCGGGACACCTGCCAGGAGAAAGTCAGCGCGAGTATCAGTGCGGCCAGCGCGCGGCAGTCGATCATGGAGTTTGCTCCTTTCCTTGCTTGCACGCACGGTCGTCGATTGCGCGGCCGCGCAATCCGACCTCGTGAGCCCGACAACCGGATCGGCTGGAGCGCGGCTATTCAGCGTCGCATGGACTGGATTGCGTCTCCAACCGCCTTGCTGACGGCCGCGAGCGCGCTTCTGGAATCTCCTCGAACCCCGGTCGGGGATCGCTCTCAGCCACGGGCAGCGCCCTCCCCGGGATGGTCGGCCGGCTCCCAGAGCAACCGCGGATCGAACGTCATGGCCGCAAACATGGTAATCACCACGACCGCTCCGAATGCAACAGCGCCAGGGCCGGCCGAGATCGCGGCGAACGTGGAGAAATCAACGAGCGTCGAGAGCAGCGCGACGACGAAGACGTCCAGCATCGACCATTTCCCGATGAACTCGACCATCCGGTAGAGCCGGGTGCACTGGAGCGGGTCCCACTGGATGTGGCGCTGGGCGAGCAGCGTGAGCAGCGACAGCGCCAGCAGCTTCGCGAGCGGCACGAAGATGCTGGCGGTGAAGATGATGATGGCAAGATCGTAGGAGCCCGTATTCCAGAAATAGGCGACACCGCTCATGATCGTATCGCTTTGCACTCCGAATGGCGACCGCGTGATCGTGACCGGGAGCAGGTTTGCGGGAATGTAAAGAACGAAGGCGGCGATGATGAGCGCCCAGGTGCGGCCGATGCTGTTCGGCTTGCGAACGTGAAGCACGGCATCACAACGCGTGCAGCGGCTCTCGTAGGCAGGCGCCGCGAGCCGGCTCACCAGCCCGCACGCGTGACAGGAGGCGAAGCCCCTGCTCGCCGCGGTGACGATCGCTGCCGTCATCGTGCCGCCCCCGTCGTGGCGGCGCGGGGCGATGCGTTGCCGCGGATGGCCTCGACCCGGTCCCAGATCGACTTTTCATCGTACGAGGCAATGGCGGCAACCGAAGTGAACATGAGACCGAAAAACGCCCACAAGCCCATGCCCGGAATGACGCTCGCGAGATGCCCGAGCTTGACCACGGATACGAATATCCCGAGCATGAAGACCTCAAACATCTGCCAGCGGCGCAGCACGTGCACCAGCCGGAACAGACGGTCAAACCCCGGCGCAACCCGTCCTGACCTGAGCGGCGCGATCAGATACGAGAGCGAGCCGAGCTCGAGCGCCGGCGCGACGATGAGGGTCGCAAAGACCAGCGTCGCGATGATCGTCATGCCCCGCTCGTGAAGTGCGTGCGCGGCGGCGAACAGCGTTGCGTGCGTCTCCTGCCCCTGGACCTCGAGGCTTACCACCGGAAACGAATTCGCGATGACGAGCAGGGCTACGGCGGACAACGTCCAGGCCAGCGTGTCGTCCAGGCTGCTTTTCGGTCGACGATAGAGCACCGCGCCGCAGCGAACGCAGTGCGCCCGGCGTCCCGGTTCGAGCGGAACGCCGCGCTGCAACGCGTCGCATTCAGGACACGCAACGAGCCGCGTTCGGGACATAGGCGCCATTACACTTCAAACCCGCGTGCGCGGACAACTTCGTCCCCGACACGACGGGCGCCAGCAGGCACTCTTCACGCAGCCATTTGTCCTACGCACACGGAGCGCGTCTGCCTATAATGGTTTTCTCGGGGCAAGTCGCGCGATTCAGGGGTCGGCGGACCGTTCCTCGCGCCAAAAACCCCGTCTTATGGTTGAGTAATGTTGTTTTTGATCAATAAGTTATCAGGCTTTCTGGGCGCCACCGGAAGGGCCCTTGCCGGGGCGCTGGAAACGGAAGCCAGGGCGGGCGATCGGCGTGACTTTTGGCACGGCCGGGGCCGCGCGCACGGGGCGCTGACGCATCTCGGGGTGGTAGCGCTTGTCCTCGGATTGGCAGTGACCGCGGCACAGGCGGACGCAGTGAGCGAGCTGGCGCGGGCCCGCCATGATCTCGCCATCAGCGAGCAGGTGCTCGCGCGCGTATCCGTGCAGGCGGAGCGCGCGCGCGCTGATCCGGCCACGGGGCCGCAGGAGCGGGCGCGGCTCGACGAGTATCTCGCCCGCGTGCGCGAGCTCGTAGCGCAGAACCGCGAGCGCGTACAGTCGCTGGAGGAAAAAGTGCAGTCGGCACCCGCGGGTTTACCCGGCGGAGCGGGCGGCGGTGCCGTCGGCGTTTCCGGCGCCGCCACCAACGCCGAGGAAGTCGCGGTGCTGGATGCGAGGCTCAGCGGCTCGCTCACCGAATTCGACCAGCTCCTGCTCGAGGAAGCGCGCAAGGCGCAGACGCGGGCGCCGTCTTCCGGAGCGAGTGGCGCATACTCGGGCGGATCGGGCAGAAAGGCGGGGGGCAAGGGCGCGCAGCAATCCGATGAAGAGGGAACGCGCTCCGGGAGCCCGTCGACTTCCGCCGGCGGAAACAAGGATCCCGAGCAGGCCGGCGCGGGGCCGGGTTCGCCGGGAGGCCGTATCGAAGGCACGGACCCGGGCGCCCCCGGCCCGACAGCGGCCGTGCCGCCCGACGTGGGCGATGGCAGCGACGATGACATCGTGGCACGCCAGATTCGCAAGGCCGCCGAAGCGGAGAAGGATCCCGAGCTCCGGGAGAAGCTGTGGGACGAGTACCGCAAGTACAAGCGGGGAACGAAGGGATGAGCCTCGCACGCCACACGTTCTGGGTATGGCTCGCGCTCCTCGGCCTCGTCGGCCTTGCCGGGTGCGCGGGCGGCCCCGCAAGGCAGAACGTCTCGCACACCGAAGCGATACGCGCGGATGAGGCGCCGGCAGAAGCGAGCCTGCTCGATGTCGGCATTCCGTTCTTTCACACGGTCGAAATGAATGCGGCGGATGCCGCGGAAAGCGGCACGCACCCCAAGATACTCGAGGCCGAGTCACGCTACATTCCGTTTCACCTCAAGAAAACGCTGCAGGAGACCGGCCAGTGGGGCGCGGTGCGGGTCGTTCCATCGCGCGCGGAAGAGGTGGACGTCAGCGTCTACGGCACGCTGCTCGAGTCGAATGGCGAAACGCTGAAGGTCGCGATCAAGGTGGTCGACGCAACAGGCCGGGTCTGGTTTCACAACGAGTATGTCGCCACGGCAACCGAGAGAAACTACGTCGCCATGGAGAAGCGGAATCGCGACCCCTACCAGGATCTCTACAACCGCGTCGCGAACGACATGCTTCTCTTCCGCAAGCAGATGACCGCCACGGACGTGGCCGCGATCCGGCAGGTCGCGCTGCTCAAGTTCGCGCGCAGCGTGGCGCCTCAAGCCTTCAGCGAGTATCTGACGCAGGACGGACAAGGCATTTTCCGCGTCAACCGGCTCCCCGCCGACAATGACCCGATGTTCGAGCGCGTCAACCGGATCTGGGGGCGGGAGCACATGTTCATCGACACGGTCAACCTCTACTACAGCAACCTCTACGACGACATGCGCCAGCCCTACGGGCAGTGGCGGCGTTCCTCGCTGCTGGAGTTGAACCAGAAGCGCGCCCTTGAGCGCAAGGCATGGGAGCGGCGCCTGCTCGGGCTCGCGGCGATTGTCGGCGGCGCGGTGCTGGGCAGCAACAGCAGCTCGTCGGGCGGTGCGGCGGCCAGCACGGTCATGGTCATCGGCGGATACGAGGTCTTCCGCTCCGGCCAGCAGATGGCAAACGATGCGAAGGTGCACGAAGCCGCGTTGAAGGAGCTGGGCGAATCGTTCCAAGCCGACGTTGCGCCGGTGTTCGACGAGGTCGAGGGACGCTCGCTGAAGCTCTCGGGCTCCGTCGACGCGCAATATGCCGAGTGGCGCAAGACGCTGCGTGAGCTCTTCACCAAGGAGACCGGGTTGTCGCCGGAGGCGGCAACGCCGCCGGCCAAGGCACCGGAGCCCGCCGTCAAACCCTAAGCGCGACCGGCCGGCCCCATGTCGAGTGCGCAGCCCGCGAAGAACGGGGTCCCGATCGGCGTGCGCACGCACGCGGTGGTCTCGGGTCGCTGGGTAGCGGCCGCCATCGCGGCCGCGCTTTTGCTGGCTGCGCTGGTCTTCCTTGTGCTGCCGACGTGGCTCACGCCGCGGCGCGACACGGCACCCCCGGTGCCGGTGGCGGCACCACCGGTGCCGGCGGCGCCGGCCCGCACCGTCGACCCCGGGGAAACGGTCCGGCAGCGCCTGGCCGCGGAAGAGGCCGCCGCGCGCTACCGGGAAGCAAGCGAGGCTCTTCGACAGAAAGGCGCGCCCGATTGGGCACCGCAGGATTGGGCCGCGGCCACAGCCCGCGCGGGCGATGCAGCGGCGGCCGTCTCGACGCGAGATTACGCACGGGCAGTCGGGTTCTATGAAGAGGCCGTCCGGCAACTGAGCGCGATCTCAGGACAGGCCGACGCGGCTTTCGAACGTGCGCTGGCCGCGGGCGCAGCAGCCATTGAGGCGCGCGCTTCGGCCGATGCCGTCAAGGCCTTCAAGCTGGCGCTGGCCATCCGTCCGGGCGATCAGAAGGCACAACATGGCCTCGCGCGTGCCCAGAAACTGGATGATGTCATCGCACGTATGTCCGAAGGCGAATCACGGGAACAGGCCGGCGCGCTTGCGCAGGCGCGCGGTCAGTATGCCGAGGCGCTCGCGCTCGATCCCGAGTTCGCCCCTGCCGGGGCGGCGCTCGCTCGCGTCGATAGCCGTCTCGCGCGGGCACGGTTCGATGAGGTCATGACGCGGGGTCTTTCCCAGCTCGCGCGCTCGGACTGGTCCGGCGCCGAGCAGTCATTCAGCACCGCGCTCAAGATTCGTCCCGGCCACGCTGCGGCAGCGGACGGGCTCGCCCGGGCAAAAGAAGAGCGTCAGCGCCAAAACCTTGCGCGGCTGCAGCGCGAGGCCCGGGTGCTCGAGGCTTCCGAGCGTTGGAATGACGCGCTGGCCTTGTATCGCCAGGCCGAGGCCATCGATCCGACGGTCGCGTTCGCTGCCCAGGGTATTGCGCGCGCGAATCGAATGATTGCTCTCCATGCGCGGCTGGACGCGTATATCGGTAGTCCGGAACGACTGAGCTCCCCATCCGTGCGGACCGAGGCGCGGCAGTTTCTCGCAGCGCTCGACCGTGAAGCGGCCATCGGGCCGCGACTCGCGCAAGACCGTCAACGGCTGGACGCCGCTCTCAGGCGCGCAAGCACCAAGATCACCGTGACCCTCTTGTCCGACAACGCGACCGAGGTCACGCTCTACCGCGTGGGGCGCCTCGGGCAGTTTCAGGACCGCGAGATTGCGCTCACGCCGGGCACCTATACGCTGGTCGGCTCGCGTCCCGGCTACAAGGACGTGCGGGTCGAGCTGATCGTGTCTCCGGATTCCGACGCGCCGAAGGTGTTCATCGCCTGCAAGGACCGCGTGTGAGGGCCCGCCTCCGCGGCCTGCGCGGAACGGACGAGCGGGATCTCGCCGCGGCTCCCGCACTGATTACCCTGGCGGGAGAGCGCGCCGCCGCGGTGCTCGCCCTCGACAGGGGCACCCCGTTCGTCCAGCCCCTCGAGGCAGGCCCGGCGCTCTTCCTAAATGATCACCGCCTGGCAGCCGCGCAGTGGCTGCGTGATGGCGACCGCATGCGCATTGGAGCCGATGCGTTGACGGTTCATGTCGATGCAACGGGAATCGTGCTGGAGAGCACCGCGGACGTGGGATTTGCCGCTTCGCCTCCCGCCGTGCCTCTCACGCCGCCTCCGCCCGCTCCGGTTCCGCGCCGGCGACGCGTCGGCGCGACCTACGTGCTCGTTTCGCTCGCTGTCCTCGCGGTCGCGCTCTGGTTCGTGTTCTCGGCACGCATGCTGTACGTGGACATCCAGCCGGCACCCGATCAGGTGCATCTCGAGGGGACGATACCGGCGTTGCGGCTCTCGGAGGGCTACCTTGCGCTGCCGGGCCCCTACCGGTTGCAGGCCACGCGCGAAGGCTACCGGCCGCTCGTTCGCGACATCGAGATTACGCGTGCCGACAACCAGCGCCTTGCGCTGGCGCTCGAGAAACTGCCCGGTTATCTCAGCGTGGAGACGCCCGGTGTCACCGGTGCGACCGTGTCGGCGGGCGCCGTGGTCAAAGGAAAAACACCGCTCGCCGAAATCGAGTTGCCCCCTGGCGAGCATGAAATTGCGGTGCGCGCCGAAGGCTATGCGGACTTTTCCACGACGGTCCGGATAGAGGGCCTGGGGCGCCGCCAGGCGCTTGCGGTCGCGCTCGTCCGTGCATCGGCCGCCGTGACATTCCAGTCCAATACAGCGGGCGCGACACTCGAGGTCGACGGAAAACAAATCGGAACGCTCCCTGTGACGGCCGAGCTGGCTGCCGGAACGCGCGCGATCGAGATCCACGCGCCGGGTCATAAACCGTGGAAGCAGAGCCTGTCCGTGGTGGCCGGCGAGGCCCAGTCGATCGGACCCATAACGCTCGCCCCTGCGGATGGCGAGCTGCGAGTCGAGAGCGAGCCGCCCGGCGCGAGCATCGCCCTCGACGGGCGCTACGCCGGGGTGACGCCCGCGACGCTGGCCCTCGAACCTGGCCAGGATCATCGCGTGACGGTTTCGAAGCGCGGCTACGGAACCGCGAGTCGCTCGGTGCGCCTGCGGCCTGCGGAAAAGCGTGAGCTGCGCGTGGCACTCAACGCGGAGGTGGGTGAAGTCACGCTCAAGGTCGAGCCCGCTGACGCCACGCTCTCCATCGAGGGACGGACGATCGGACCGGCAAACGGGCGGCACCAGCTCCCCGCTGCGCCGGCGCTGCTCGAAATTACCCGGGAGGGATTTGAGCCCGCCCGGCTCTGGGTGACGCCCCGGCCGGGATTCGCGCAGACTCTGAGCGTGAAGTTGCGCGCGGCCGGCGCCCCCGCAGCGGCGGCGCTGCCCGAAAACATCACCGCGCCCGACGGTACGGTGATGATCCTCGTGCGGCCGGGCCGGTTCACGATGGGCGCCTCGCGCCGCGATCCCGGGCAGCGCGCCAACGAAGCGTTGCGGGAGGTGGACCTCGCGCGTCCCTATTACCTCGGGGCAACCGAGGTGACCAACGCGCAGTTCCAGAAGTACCGCGCGAACCACCGCTCGGGGCGGTACGGTTCATTGTCGCTCGAAACGCCCTCGCACCCGGTGGTCAACGTGCGCTGGGGCGATGCGGCCGGATACTGCAATTGGCTGAACGAGGCGGCGCAGCTCCCAGCAGCCTACACGGGCATGGCGGGCGCCATGGGCCCCGTGCTCCCCATGCAGCATGGCTTCCGGCTGCCGACAGAAGCAGAATGGGAATGGGCGGCACGACACGCAGGAGTGGTGAGGCCAAGCCGCTTTCCCTGGGGCGACGCGATGCCGCCCGCGGCAAAAAGCGGAAACTTTGCGGATCGTTCCATTGCCGGCGAGCTCGCCGATGCCCTCAAGGACTACAGCGACGGCTTTGTCGCCACGGCTCCCGTCGCAAGCTTTCGGCCGGGCCCGGGGGGGTTCTTCGACCTGGCCGGCAACGCAGCCGAGTGGGTCCACGATTATTATGCGATTCAGGCGGCTCCGTCGCAGCCGGACCCCCTGGGGCCGGCGACCGGCAAGCTCCACGTGATCCGCGGCTCGAGCTGGATGCAGGCGAGCATCAGCGCGCTGCGCTGGACGTACCGCGATTACGGGATCGAGCCGCGGCCTGATGTTGGATTTCGATGCGCGCGCTACGCGACCGGGACGCCATAATGTCCGTGAACGGTGAATGATGAATCGCGATTCGACGAAGAGGTGGATGCTCATCGCCTGTTTCATGGCCGGCGCCGGCGCGTGGTTCCTTGCTGGCGCGCAGGGCCAGGACCCAAAGCCGCCGGCGGCGGCGGAAAAGCCCCAGGACAGCAAGGAAAAGCCCGCTCCTCCGCCCCGCAGCGACAAGCCCTCCCGGAAACGGGATGCGTCAGGTGAAGAGCGCCCGAGAGCCGATGTGCCGGTGTCGTTCCCCGTGGATATCTGAGGCGAACGACCGCGCCCCATGCTGACCGTAGCCACTGCAAGCGTTGAATGACCGCCGTTTCTTCGCGCCCCGAGGATCATCATGATCAAGCATTTTCCCGCTGAGTTCGTCTACCAGTTCTTCGCACTGATCTTCGCCGCCATTCTCGTTCACGGCACCTACGTGAGCGTCGTGCGGCCCAACGCCGAGGCGGTGCTCGCCGAGCAGCGTGCGCTCGTCGCCAAGCAGCCGGACGCGGAAGTCGAGACCTCGGCCTGGGTGATCCTCAAGGATTACGAGCAGGAGGCGTGTTTCATCCTGATGCTGTGGGCGCTGGCGATACTGGGCTACAAGTGGGCGACCGTGCTGAGAGAGCGCGGATTGCTGGAGAGCGATCTCCTGCCGCTGACGGAAGGCATCAAGATACTGCCCGAGGACGCCCGGCGCTACGCAAAGCCGCTCGATGCCCTCAAACCCGCGCTGCGCAACCTGCTGCTTCCCCGCGCGGTCCTGCAATCGCTCACACGCTTCGAGACGACACAGAGCGTTCAGGACGCGGCCCTGGCCGCCGACACGCTCTGCCAGAACGAGGGCGAGCGCCTCGATTCCGAGCTCGCGCAGATCCGCTACATCGCCTGGGCCATCCCTTCGATCGGGTTCATCGGCACCGTGCGGGGCATCGGCAACGCGATGGGGCTTGCCCACCGCGCAGTGCAGGGCGACATCACTGGCGTCACGCAGAATCTCGGCACGGCGTTCAATTCAACCCTGATCGCGCTGCTCCTGAGCATCGTGCTCATGTTTCTGGTGCATCAACTCCAGCTCGCGCAGGAGCGCCTGGTGCTGGACACGGAAAGCTACGTCAACGACCGCTTGATCCGCCATCTGCGGACGAGCTGATTCACGAATTTGAGATGGCATGAAGCGCCGCCGTCCCATCACCACGATCAGCCTGTCCTTCCTCGATGCCATCTGCTGCGGCTTCGGCGCCCTCGTACTGCTCTTTCTCATCCTGAGCCACAACACCCTCGCCCAGCGGCGCGAGGCGACCGAGGGACTGCAGCGACAGGTCGAGGCGCTTGAACGGCAGGTTCTCGCCGGGCGCGAGCAGGCTGCTGCACTGGACGCGGGAATCAACCAGGCCGGCCAGCGGCGTCAACGGCTGCTCGCGGAGTCGACGACGCTGAGCGAAAAGATCGCCGGGCGGCGCTACGACCTCGCACAGCTTGAGACCAACAGCATTGCGCGCGAAGCCCACGTCAATCGCCTCAAGGCCGACCTCAAGTCGCGTGACGAGGAGTTGAAGCGGCTCGAAGGCGGCGCGGCGCAGCGGGCCGAGGAAGGGGATCGTCTGCGCGCGTTTCCGGGCGAGGGGGACCGCCAGTATCTCACCGGGCTCAAGGTCGGCGGCGAGCGCATTCTCATTCTGCTCGACACCTCGGCCAGCATGCTCGCCGAGCGCATCGTCGATGTCGTCCGCCTGCGTAATTCTCCGGAAGCCGAGCAGCGCAAGGCGTTCAAATGGCGGCGGGCGCTCGCAACGGTGGACTGGATCGCGACCCAGATCCCGCCCCGCTCCCGCTTCCAGATCCTCTCTTTCAATGAACGTGTCGAACCGGTCATGCCCCGCGCGCCTGCCGGCTGGCTTGACGCCGGCGATCCGGCGCAGTTGAACGGCGCGGTCGAGGCAACGAAGAAAATCGTTCCGCGCGGCGGCACGAGCCTC
>DASPGR010000257.1:0-5272 GCA_035620515.1 Burkholderiales bacterium
AAGCCCTGCACGGCGGTGCCATTCGCGAGCGCCGCGTGCGGCGCGGAGAGCTTGTGCCCGGTGCCCCAGACGCCGCACGCACGGGTTGAATCGATGGAAGCGAGGCTTTCCTGGAGAATCCGGCACCACTGCAGGTCCGCGCCATAGAGCGCGCAGCCGAGCGAGTCGAGCATGAGGAGCTTGATCCGGCTCTTCACCTCATCCGGAATCGCCTCGTATCGAAGGCCTGAGACGAATTCCGCGATGCCGCGGGTGTAAGGGTTATCTGTTGTCGCTTCGTGAGCCATATCGATCATCGCTTCGCGGCTTTGGCGGCGGAGGCGCCGGCAAGCCGGCCGAAGACCGCGCCCGAGACGAGCCCTGTGCCGCTTGGGTAGTTGAAATAGAAAAGCCCCCCGACCATCTCTCCCGCGCAGTAGAGCCCGGGAATCGGATGGAAATTGACGTCCAGCACCTGCCCGGATTCCTTGTCGATGCGCAGTCCCCCGAAGGTAAAGGTGATGCCGCAGGTCGTGGCGTAGGCATCGAACGGCGGAGTGTCGAGCGGCTGCGCCCAGTTGGACTTGGGCGGCTCGATGCCGACAGTGCACTTCCCGTCCTTGATGGTGTGGTCGAACGCAACATCCTTGCGCACGGCGGCGTTGTACTCGCGCACGGTCTTCAGGAACTGCGCGGCGTTGACGCCTTCGAGCCTGGAGGCAAGCTCCTCCAGCGTGTTTGCGCTCACCTTGGTCACGAACTTGATGCGGTACTCGGATCGCAGCAGGTCCTTCACCTTGGAGTCGAACACCTGCCAGGCAAACTGTCCCGGCTGCTTCAGCACCTCGCCGCCGTACTTGGCGTAGGTGAAAGAGTGAAAGTCGATCCCCTCGTCGACGAAGCGCTTTCCATCGGCATTGATGAGCAGCCCGAAGATGTAGCTGTGCTTCTGGAACTGGTCGCCGACGTTGATATCGCCGAACTCGGGCGCATAGCGGTCCCAGCCGGTGGCATGGCACCCGGACCAGTTGCCGCAGGGCGCCGCGCCGATCGCGAGCGCCATCCTGAGACCGTCGCCGACGTTGAACCGGGTGCCTCGAACCTTCGCAAGCTCCCAGCCGGGGCCGAGATAGCGCGTGCGCCACTCGGGGTTTGCCTCGAAGCCACCGCACGCCAGCACCACGGATCCGGCGCGGAATTGGGCGACCTTCCCCGACTGCTGCGCGCGCACCCCCTCCACCCGCGCGCCGTCATAGAGGAGCGACGCGGCACGCGTGTCGTAATAGACGTCGACACCGGCCTTCTTCGCGGCTGCGTCGAGGTACTGGACCAGGCCGGCGCCGCCACCTGACACTTCGATCGGCATGTTGCCGAAGAACCTGCGCTTTCCATCGACGAGCGCAGACTGGCGGCCCCAGTTGGGAATGAAGCGCGCGCCCTTCGAGCGCAGCCACACCATGGTCTCGAGGCTTGCGTTGACCAGCAGCTCCGAGAGGTCCGGGTCGGTGCGATAGCTGGTCAACTGGTAGAGCTTGTCGAGATACTCCTCGCGAGTATTGGTGCCGAAATCGCTCCCGGCGATTTCCTGCTCTGTAAGATCGGTTACGCGCTTGAGATCGTCGACCGAGGCAAAAGCGAAGCGCATCACACCGCCCGCGAAGCGGCTGTTGCCGCCGGATTCGTCCAGTGGCGCCGCCTCCAGCATGGCGACCTTCGCGCCCTGATCGCGCGCCGAGAGCGCAGCGCACAGCGCGGCGTTGCCCTTTCCGACCACGAGAACATCCGTTTCGTGCTCTTGCATTTGCTGATTCGTTCCTTGGTCAGTCCTCGTCGTCTATCGGATCGAGCAGGGTGATGCGACGCTCGATGCGGATGCCGCAGGTACGCGCACCGGCGATTATCGCCTGCCGGGTGCGTGCCGGGAGCGCCTCCGGGGGATGGACGCCGGGCAGCGTGCGCGGGAAATGCTTCACGAACAGCGCCGCAATATGGGCCGTCGCCCAGGCGATCGGCGACGTGTAGACCTCGCGCCGGCGGATCAGCTGGAAGCTGGGGAAAAACGCGTCCGAGCGGACGATCGCGTGGCGCTCGCCTTTCCGGCCGCGCGCGATGACGGCGGCGGCAAACCGCGCCTGGTAGAGCGTTCCCCGCGATGCCAGTCGGGCCACCTGGCGCGGCGTCGGCGTCTGCGGAAAACGCTTTGCCCCCGGACCGCGCGCACGCCTCAACTTCCCCTGTCGGTACCAGCGCCGAAGCCGCTCGAAATCGTTGCCGCCGATCTTGACATCCATCTCGCGGAGCCCCAGCACGCGGGGAACCGTGACGACCTCATCCTGGGCGGCGAGCACTACGCCCACCAGGCCGATCGGGCGCGGAAAGCGAAATCGCTCGCTTTCCCCGAAGCGCGAGCCCACGCGATAGCGGCCATTGCGAACCACCGGCGGCCGCGATACGGCTTCGTCGAAAGCGGCGTCGGAGGACCACTGGGACACCGGCTCGTAGCTGCCGGTGCTCTCGTAGAGCCGGATGTGAACAGCCTCGATCGCGTCGAGCTCGGCCGCGCTGCGGGCGGCAATGAGATTCGTCAGTCCGGGCGCCGCTCCGGCGTTGATCACGGCGGCGCGGCGCTTGGCGGCAAATTGCCTGGCGAAGCGCAGCTGCTCGGCGTGAAAGCGGTTGTCGGTCTGGTGCGAGGCCATGTCGAGGTAATGCGCGCGCAGGCGCAGCGCGGCCCGCAGCACGATCTTGTTCAGCACGGCCGGGCCGGCGTTGACGATGAGATGGCTGCCGCGGGCCGCCTTCACGATGCTCCACAGGTTGCGCCCGTTCGTCGGCCGGATCGGGATTTTGGATTTACGGCCGAGGAAACGGCGTGCACGATCCGGGTCACGGTCACCGCAGGCGACCTGGTGGCCCTGGCGCACGAGCAGCTGCGCGAGGAGCGAGCCGGTCGCGCCCGCGCCTAGGACGAAGATCCTCATCAGCCGTGTCCTTCGAGGCGGAAACTATAGAGCCCCGCAGGGCTCGGTCAAGCTGTCACCACGGTCCGCGTGTCGTCCGCGATGATCGCGGTTACCTTTCGCACGTCCTTGAGCTCCTTGAATCCCTGCACGGTCGAGTAGAGCGTGCCGATGCGGTCAGCAGACAGGGCGCGTGCGGCGCAATTGTCGAATTTTTCCTTGAGCAGCGACGGGGGCAGGGGGTTGTCGGAAGTGCGGCCAAAGGGCTCGTCCACTTTCGCGCCGAGCACCCTGCCGCCGCGAAGGGTGATTCTCACCTCCGCGCCGAAATGATTCTCCGCCGGGAACTGTGCCGTGGTGTAGGGCGCCGCGTGAACGCGCGGGAGGAGCTTCTTCACCGCGGGCTGCTCGTACGCTCTTCCCTCGAAGTGCTCGATCGCGATGCCGCGGTCGAGCAGCGCGCGGGCCATGCAGTACTGAACGCTGAACTTGGCGTCAAGATCGCTCTTCGGCGCTGGGCGGTTGGTGTGCTCGAGCCGCCGCGCATGCGTCCACACGTCGACGCGCTCAATATCGTCTGCCGCGGGCTTGTGCTCACGCGCGAGCTTGAGTATGGCGTCGAGCGCGGGATGAGTGCTGCCGCAGCAGGGGTACTGCTTGATCGCGATGCCCGGAGTCACGATGTCGAGCGGATCGGCCCAGCGCGCGAGGATCCGCGACGCGTCGTAGGTGCCTTCGCCGTTGAACACGTTGAAAAAGCCCTGCTTGTGCTCGAAGGGTTCGGATCCCGCCGTGAAGCCGACGCGCGCGAGCTGCGCCGCGTAGAGTCCGTTCCGCGTGCAGTGGCCGACGTGCAGGGGCTTCACCATGGTGCCGAAGTTGGCCTTGAGACCCGAAGCGAAGGACGCCGCGATGGCAAGCGCGGTTGCCGTGCGCTCTTCATCGAGGCCCATCAGCTTCGAGCAGGCCGCAGCCGCGCCGAAAACGCCCAGCGTGGCGGTCGGATGCCAGCCCTTCATGTAGTGGTGGAAATGCACGGCGAGAGCGATCTTGGTCTCGACTTCAAAGCCCGTAACATATGCCGCGAGAAAATCGCGTCCGCTGACGCCCGATTCATCCGCAAGCGCAAAGAGAGCGGGGAGGATCGGCACGGACGGATGCCCGCCGAACGTGTTGTTGCAATCGTCGTAGTCGAGCGCATGCGCCGCCGTGCCGTTGACGAGCGCGGCGTCGAGTGCGCCCACACGCCGTTCCATACCGAGCAATGCGGCAGCCCCCGCTGCAGGCGTGCCAAGTGCCTTCAGTGCGAGACGCGCCGCCGGCTCGCGGCTGCCGGCGAGCGTCACGCCGAGATAGTCGAGCACTCCGACTTTGGCCCAATGAATGGCTTCGTCCGGCAGCCCGTCAAACGAAAGTGACTTGATCCGTTTCGCAAGTTCCAGTGCAAGTGCCATATGAGTACCCTTGCGTTAGCGCAGCTGCAGCTTTGCTTCCTTGACGAGCTTGCGCCACTTGGCGACTTCCGAATTGACGTGCGACGCGAACTGCTCGGGGCTGCTGCCGACGGGCGTTGATCCGTCTGCGGCAAACCGCTTGACCACTTCGGGCGTGTGCACGGCTTCCTTGATGGCTGCCGAGAGCTTGCGCACGAGCGCGCGGTCGACCTTGGCGGCCGTGACGACGCCATACCACTGATCGACCTCGTAGCCCGGGATTCCGGCCTCGGCGACCGTCGGCAGTTCGGGAGCGGCAGGCGAGCGCTTCTCGGCCGTGACCGCCAGCGCGCGCAGGCGTCCCGTGCTCATATGCGGACGGGCGCTGGTGAGCGTCGTGAATCCGATCTGCGTCTCGCCGGCCACGGCGGCCTGGACCGATGCGGCGCCGCCCTTGTACGGGATGTGGACGATGTCGACCCCCGCCATGTAACCGAACATCGCGCCGGCAAAATGCTGAAGCCCGCCGGTGCCGGACGAGCCGTAGTTCAGCTTGCCGGGATTCGCCTTGGCATAGGCCACCAGCTCCTTGATCGATTTCACCGGGATCCTGGGAGTGACCGTCACGACGTAGAAGAGAGAAGTGGCCTGAGCGACCGCTTGCAGGTCTCTCGTGAGGTTGTACGGCAGCTTCGGATTGATCGCGGCATTGACGGCGTGCGATGCGGAGATGAGGCACAGGGTGTAGCCGTCTGGCTGCGCCTTGGCGGTGAGATCGACGCCGATTGCGCCCGCAGCGCCCGGGCGGTTGTCAACGATGAACTGCTGGTTCCATTTTTCCGTCAACTGCTTCGCAATGGTGCGGGCGGTCAGGTCCGTTCCCCCGCCCGGCACGAACGG
>DASPGR010000258.1:0-3882 GCA_035620515.1 Burkholderiales bacterium
GACGTTCTTGCGTTCTGTCAGGCGCGAAGAACGGACGGCGGCAGCGGTGCTGTCGTGGTACTACTTAAGGGCGGAGGGCGGAAGGATGAGGGCTCTTAGATCGCCGCTTCGTCGGTCTCGCCCGTGCGGATGCGGATGACCTGATCGACGTTGCTCACGAAGATCTTGCCGTCGCCTATTTTGCCGGTGCGCGCGGCTTTGACTATGGCATCGATCGCGCCGTCGAGGAGCTTGTCCGGAACGACGACATCGACCTTGACCTTGGGCAGGAAATCGACGACGTACTCGGCCCCGCGGTAGAGCTCGGTGTGCCCCTTCTGCCGGCCGAAGCCCTTCACCTCGGTCACGGTGAGCCCGCTGACGCCGATCTCGGACAGCGCCTCGCGCACTTCATCAAGCTTGAAAGGTTTGAAGATCGCTTCAATTTTTTTCATGGGGCTCCTCCGCAACGATCGAGTCCGCTGTTTCGCGTAAGGATAGCATAGCTTTCAAGAACCTATTCGAACCGGTGCCGGAACTTGTTGGTGATGGGAAACCGCCAGTCCTTTCCGAAGCCGCGTGGCGTTATCCGAACCCCGACCGGGGCCTGGCGCCGCTTGTATTCGCTGCCCCGCACCAGCCGCACCACGCGCTCGACATCGGCCGGGGCGAAGCCGTGCTCGATGATCTCCCTCGGGCTGATGTCGTTCTCGACATAGGCCTCCATGATGGCGTCGAGCACTTCGTACGGCGGCAGGCTGTCCTGGTCGGTCTGATCGGGACGCAGCTCGGCCGAGGGCGCGCGCTCGATGACCCGCTGCGGGATCGCCGGCGAGACGCTGTTTCGATGGCGCGCCAGGCGATAGACCATCATCTTGTTGATGTCCTTCAGCACGCCAAAGCCGCCCGCCATGTCGCCATACAGCGTTGCATACCCGGTGCCCATCTCGCTCTTGTTCCCCGTGGTCAGCACCAGGGCCCCGGTCTTGTTCGACAGCGCCATGAGCAGCGTGCCGCGGATCCGCGATTGCAGGTTCTCTTCCGTGACATCTGCGGGCAATCCCTTGAACTCGCCCGACAGCGCGGCGAGAAATGCATCGAAAATCGGCTTGATCGAGATCTCCGAATAGCGGACCTTGAGCGCAGTGGCCTCGGTGCGCGCGTCTTCCAGGCTCATTCCGGCCGTGTACTGCGAGGGCATCATGACCGCACGCACGCGTTCTGCGCCCAGCGCGTCGACCGCGATCGCCAGGGTGAGAGCGGAATCGATGCCGCCGGAGAGCCCGATGATCGCGCCGGCGAACCCGTTCTTGTTGATGTAATCGCGCACCCCGGTCACGAGCGCTCCGTAGACTTCGGCCTCCGTGGAAAGCTGCTGGGCGATCTCTCCGCGCTGCGGATCGCCGTCCGTCAGCGTTACGAGTCCCAGCGCCTCCTCGAACATCGGCAGCTGGTGCGTCAGCACGCCCTCACGGTTGAGCACAAAGGATGCCCCGTCGAACACGAGCTCGTCCTGGCCGCCCACCATGTTGACGTAGACGAGCGGCATGCCGGTTTCCCTGACGCGCTCGCGCATGACGTCGTGGCGCACGGCCTGCTTGCCCACGTGGTAGGGCGATGCATTCAGCACGAGCAGCACGCCAGCGCCCGCCTCGCGCGCCGCGCGGGGCGCCTCGGCAGTCCATGAGTCCGCGCAGATATTGATGCCCACCTGCTCATCGCGCAGCGAGCTTCGTCGCCGTGCTGTCGCCGGACCTTCGGCGCCCCAGGTATCCTCGCAGATGTTGATGCCGAAGCTGACGCCATTGGTGCCGAACACGCACGGTTTCGCGCCCGGCTCGAAATAGCGCTCCTCGTCGAACACCGTGTAGTTGGGCAGACGGTACTTGTCATAGACGCCGACGATCTTCCCCCCCTGTATCACGGAGGCCGCGTTGAAGCGCTTGCCCTGCTCGGCGCGCGGGTGGCCGACGACGACCGTGATGTCGCGAATGCGCGCGGCAAGATCGCGCAGTGCATCCTCGCAGGCCTCGACGAAATCGTCGCGCAGCAGCAGATCCTCCGGAGGGTAGCCGCAAAGGGCGAGCTCGGGCGTCACGAGGAGGTCGGCGCCTGATTTCCGCGCGCGGCCGGCGAATTGAACGATGCGGGCCACGTTGCCCGCCAGATCGCCGACCGTCGCGTTCATCTGCGCAATCGCAATCTTCATGTTGCTAATATATCATTCGGCCGACTCTTCCCGCCCGCGCAGACGTGCCGAAGCACCCGATCATCGAGGTTTGCGAATCGCTCACCGAAGTTGCGGCAGCCGAATGGGACCGCCTTGCGGGCCCCGATCCGTTCCTGTCGCATGCATTCCTCTCGGCGCTGGAGCAAACCGGTTGCGCAAGCGGGGCGACGGGATGGGCGCCGGTGCATCTCCTGCTCAAGTCCGGGTCGCGCTTGACTGGAGCGATGCCGCTCTATGTGAAGAGCCATTCCTACGGCGAGTACGTCTTCGACTGGGCATGGGCCGATGCCTACTACCGCCATGGCCTTGATTACTATCCGAAGCTGGTAAGCGCGGTTCCATTCACCCCCGTCACGGGTGCACGCATCCTGGCGGAGAATGAGCAGGACCAGGACCGCCTGATCGAGGGTGCGCTGTCCCTGGCGCAGAGGCTCCGCGTCTCTTCGCTCCATTGCCTGTTTCCCACGCCCGGCGAGGCGCAGCGCCTTTACGCGCACGGCATGCTCGCCAGGACGACCGTGCAGTTTCACTGGGCCAACCGGGGCTACTCGAGCTTCGAGGACTTTCTGTCGGGCTTCAACCATGCGAAGCGCAAGAAGGTGAAGCAGGAGCGGCGCAAGGTGCGCGATGCCGGCATCGAGTTCCGCTGGCTCGAAGGAACGGAGATCCGCGAGCGCGATTGGGCGTTCTTCGAGCGCTGCTATCGCCAGACCTACCGCGAGCACCATTCGAGCCCGTATCTCAACCTCGAGTTCTTCTCCCGCATCGGGCGCGAGCTGCCGCAGCACCTCGTTCTCGTTGTCGGCGTCCGCGGGGACAAGCCGGTCTCCTCCTCCCTCAACGTGCGCAGCGGCGAGCGCCTGTGCGGACGCTACTGGGGCGCGCTCGAGCACCACCCCGCGCTCCACTTCGAGACCTGCTACTACCAGGGTATCGAGTACTGCATCGCGCGTGGAATCGAATCGTTCGAGGGCGGGTCGAGAGGCGAGCACAAGCTCGCCCGCGGCCTGAGTCCGGTCGAGACCTTTTCAGCGCACTGGCTTGCGCATCCGCAGTTTGCAGATGCGATCGAGAAGCACCTTACGCGCGAGACACGCGGGGTCGCGCACTACGTCGATGAGTTGAACGAGCGCAGTCCCTACAAGATGCAGCCCGCTGACAGGCGTGATCGGTGATGAGTGATGGGTGACGGGTCAATCAGTTGCGCTGGAACCGTCTGAAGAAGGCCCACATGTGCTGATTGGCGTCGATGACAGCCGTTCCCGGTCCGAGCAGCAGCCGCAGATAATCGTGCTGCCCTCCGGGCCAAACGTGTCCGGCCCCGGTGAGCTTCCACAGAATGACCTCCGTCCCCGCGCGACACGGCGCGAACGTATAGCGGGTGGCGGTATGAGTGGCGTCGGCGCCACCGGCAGCGCCTCTTATCGTCTCATCGGTCCGGGCGCTCGTCGGACAGCCGTTGTGCGTACGCCATTTCTCGAGCATGGCGTCGACGGAGCTGTGGAACACGCGGGTATTGGTGAAGGGAAACGCCGGCCCGAGGCCGCCGTCATACAGCGCGCGCCCGTCATCGACACTATGAATATGCATCACCGGCACCGGCCGGTCCGGCGAGAAACGGGGCAGCGTCATCGCCCCGGCAACGCCTGCAACAGCGGCGACGCGCCCCGTGG
>DASPGR010000259.1:0-33202 GCA_035620515.1 Burkholderiales bacterium
GGCGCTCGGTCAGTGCGGGCGGCGCATGGCGCGCAACGATCGCAGGCATCGTGTCAGGCGAGGTACTCGGAGAAGCGCCTGCGGCGGCGCCAGAACTTCAGGCGATCCCCGCGCGTGAAGGCAGTGCTCCATCCTCCAGGCGCGCCAACCGCGATCAGCACGAGGGCCGAGACCGCGCCTTCGAGCGTGCCCGCGAGAAGGGGAGCGATCCAGCCCCGTTCGAGACGCAGTAGCAGCTCGCGCCAGGCGTCGAGGCCGCCGCGCGCCGCTTCCTCTAGCGGGGACAGCACGAGGAGATGCAGAGTATTACCCGTACCGCTGGCGCGTGCGGCGTCTCGCAGGAAATCCTCTCCTGACGCCGGAAGCGGCCGGGTCTCGATGCCGCTTGCGAGTCCTAGACCTCTTGCGAGCGGGTGGTCGCTCCAGACGATGTCATAGCGCGGGTTTGGCTCAGGTCGTGTTTCGACGCCAGCTCCCCAGAGCCAGAGGCTGTTCACCGCGAGCTCGCCTCTTTGCTCGCGCCGTTCGTTACAGGCATGCGCGTGAAGCAGCATCTGCGCCTCGTTCAGCACGCCGCGCCAGCGCGCCTGGTCTTCACCGGTTGGGAGATGCGGCGTGATGTCCTTGCCCGAAACCTCGGCCGTCGGCGCTGCAAACAGCCGGGGCGCATTGGCGACGCGCACGTACCAGCGATCAGGGACGGGCGCAAGAAACGAGAGGCCGCGCTCGCCGAAATGGGCGTTGAGCGCGTCCACCAGTTCCTGCGCTTCACTGGCCGTGATCGGAAAACGCGACGCATCCGTGAGCAGTGCGCGCCCAGCCTCGATCCTCAGGTGAACCGGGTCTGAGCACAGCCAGCCGTGCGTGCGCGGATCGCATCCCTCACCGCGCAAGGCGAAGGGCGCGAGCGCAAGCTTCCCGCCGCTTTCCACGCGGAAGGCGGCTGCCAGCCAACGCTCCATCGATGTGTCCTCAAACCGCGTGCGCGCACCGCGTGCCATCAGCGTTTCAAGCGCAGGCAGCTCGATGCTGCCGAAGGAATCGGCGGCTGCGACTGCTGGCGCAGCAAGTTGTGGGACAAGGAGGTGACAGATCATCGCGGGCGGGCGTCGCGCCGAGTCTAGCATGGCCTTTGGCGCGCTTGGGACCGGTTCCTGCGATATGTCAGAATAGCCCGCTTCGAGCCGAACGACTCGCGACGACGTGCCTTACGAATATTTCATCGGCATGCGCTATACGCGCTCGCGGCAACGCACGCGCGTCATCTCCTTCATCTCGGCAATCTCGGTCATCGGTATCGCGCTCGGCATGACGGTGCTGATCACGGTGCTGTCCGTCATGAACGGTTTTCAGCGCGAGATACGCACGCGCATTCTGGCCGTTGCGTCGCACGTGCAGCTCGCGGCCCCGGACGGGAAGCTCCGCGACTGGAAGCGCGTGGCGGCGGAGGCTGAACGCAATCCTGAAGTCGTGGCGGCGGCGCCGTTCGTGCTGGCCCAGGGGCTGCTCACGAACGGCTCTGCCGTGCGCGGCGCGTTCGTCCGCGGGATCCTGCCGGCGCAGGAGGAAAAAGTATCCGACATCCACCGCTTCATGCGCCACGGGCGGCTCGCGAACCTGAAGGCCGGCGAGTACGGCATCGTGCTGGGCGTGGAACTTGCCCGCGCGCTGCGTGCGGCTCCCGGAGACAAGGTCGTCATGATCGCGCCGCAGGGACAGGTGACGCCGGCCGGCGTCATTCCTCGTCTGCGGCAGTTCACGGTGGTGGGTATTTTCGGGGTGGACCACCATGAGTACGACTCCGGGCTTGCGCTGATCGCGCTCGAGGATGCGCAGCGGCTCTTCCGCCTGGACGACGCGGTGTCGGGCGTGCGACTGAAGCTGCAGGACCTCTTCCGCTCGATCCGTGTCGCGCGGGACCTGGTGCGCGAGCTGGGACCGAATGTCTATGCCACCGACTGGACCATGCAGCACGCCAATTTCTTCCGCGCGGTGCAGATCGAGAAGCGCATGATGTTCCTCATCGTGCTCCTCATCATCGCAGTCGCGGCGTTCAACATCGTCTCGAGCCTCATGATGGCCGTAAAGGACAAGAACTCCGACATTGCGATCCTGCGCACGCTCGGGGCGAGCCCGGGCGGCATCACGAAGATCTTTCTCATCCAGGGAACGATGATCGGCGCGCTGGGAACGGTGCTGGGCCTTGTCGGCGGCATCGCGCTCGCGTCGAACGTCGAGATCGTCGTGCCGTTCCTCGAGAATCTCTTCGGCATGAAGTTCCTGTCCAAGGACGTCTACTACATCAGCGAGCTGCCTTCCGAGCTGCAGACGCCGGACGTCGTAGCCACGGCGGCGGTCTCCTTCGTGCTCACCATTCTGGCCACGATCTATCCGAGCTACCGTGCCTCCAGGGTCAACCCGGCGGAGGCGTTGCGATATGAGTGAGCAGCCTGCTGCAACGGCATCGGGCCCCGTGCTCGCCTGCCGCAACGTGCGCAAGACGTTCTATCAGGGCCGGGAGCCTGTCCCCGTGCTGCTTGGCGTCGATCTCGAAGTCGCCGCGGGCGAGCGTGTTGCGATCGTCGGAGCGTCCGGCTCCGGCAAGAGCACGCTTCTCCATATTCTTGGCGGACTCGATGCGCCGAGCGCCGGCGAGGTTCGCGTCACCGGCAAGGACATCGGCCGCCAATCGGAGATCGAGCGCGGAATGCTCCGCAATCATGCGCTCGGTTTTGTCTACCAGTTTCACCACCTGCTGCCGGAGTTCACCGCGCTGGAGAACGTGGCGATGCCGCTGCTCATCAGGCGCATGGAGCGGAACGAGGCCTATGCCGAGGCAGTGAGAATGCTCGAGCGGGTCGGCCTTCAACACCGGACCACGCACCGTCCGGGGGAGCTCTCGGGAGGCGAGCGCCAGCGAACCGCGCTTGCCCGCGCTTTGGTGACAAGGCCTGCCTGTATGCTGGGCGACGAGCCCACCGGCAACCTCGACCGGCACACGGCGGAGAACGTGGTCGACCTCATGCTCGAGCTCAACCAGACCATCGGAACAAGCCTCGTCATTGTGACCCATGATCCCGAAATTGCGCGCCGTGCGGACCGCATCCTTCGGCTGCGGGACGGCGTGCTGCAAGTCGCATGACATTTGCGCGCATGAGCGCGTCATACGTTGCCGGATCCTCGATCGCCCGTTGCAGAAGAAAGCTCGGGGCACCGCGCTTGATCAGCCGCGGAACCACGAACCCCAGCGCGATCACGGCAAGCCCCGTGTAGATCCAGCCGATGAGTGCAAGGGCAACCCCGAGCCCCAGCACGGGCATCGCAATCAGCGGCAGCAGCAGGCGCGCCGAAAGAAAGCGCGCCGCCGCTTTTGCGTCGACCTCCACTCGGACCGCGCCGCGAGCGTACGCATCTACGAATTCACTATGCTTCAAGCGCGCCCTTTTCGGGTCTTGCGGTCCGGTGAGGCAAAGACCAGCCCGACCTTGACGATGCGGTCATCGACCATCTCGCGCACGACGAGCTCCATCCGGTCGAGCGCGACGCGGTCGCCCACGGTCGGACGCTCGCGGAAACGCTGGCGAATCAGCTGCTCGGCCGTCAACTCCTCGAGGCCCGGCTCGAGCTTTAGTCCGTAGACTGATGCGAGCTCGGCGAGCTTCGCTCCGCTCTCGAGCGTGAAGTCGCCGAAGAGCTGCCGTTCCGCGACGCGCACGTCGCTCGTGTGCGGAGTGAGCCACCGGTTGACCGCTTCCACCTCGTCCGCCGGCGCGAGCAGAACGACGTCGTCGCCTTCCTGGAGCTCGGTCATGTCGTCCGGCCGCAGGGCCTGGCGCCCGCGGAAGACCCCTACCACGCGCGCGCGGATGTCCGGCGGCAGGGCGGCCATCCGCAGTCGTGTTGCGAGACAATCAGGCGTGAGCGTGTAGGTTACCAGCTCGAAGTCCGGTCCCGCCGGAAGCTCGACGTCGACGCGCCGGGCGGGCTCGGCATCGTGCGGCAGTTCCAGGCCGAGCCCGCGCGCGAGCGGTGCGACCGTCCAACCCTGCAGCACCAGGGACACCAGCACTACGAAGAAAGCGATGTTGAAGTAGGTTTCCGCCGCCGGCAGTCCGGCAAGGACGGGGAACACCGCCAGGATGATCGGTACCGCGCCGCGCAGGCCGACCCACGCGATGTACGCCTTTTCCCGCCAGGGCCAGCGGAAAGGCAGGAGGCAAAGGCATACGGCCGCCGGACGCGCGATCACGATCAGCACGATGGCAATCACCAGCGCCGCCCATCCCTCCGTCAGCAGCTCGCTCGGCGTAACAAGCAGGCCCAGCATGAGGAACATCGTGATCTGCGCAAGCCACGCCAGCCCGTCGTGGACGCGGAGGATGTTGCGCGCCGAGTGCAGCCGGTGGTTGCCCAGCATCAGGCCCGTGAGGTAGATCGCCAGGTAGCCGCTCCCGCCCATGGCCAACGTCGCGCCGAACACGGTCAGCCCGCCCGCCAGCGCGAGCAGCGGGTAGAGCCCTTCGGCGAGGTTCAGGCGGTTCACCACGCGCGGCAGCACCCAGCCCCCGGCGACGCCGGCGGCGGCGCCTATGCCCATTTGCTGAACAAAGGCGAGCGCCACGTCCGGGCCGATCGCGGTGCGGCCGGCAAGAAGCAGCTCAATCAGGGTGACCGTCATGAACACGGCCATCGGGTCGTTGCTGCCTGACTCGATCTCGAGCGTGGATGCCACGCGCTCCTTCACCTTGAGCCGGTGGGCGTGCAGCAGGGCAAAGACAGCTGCTGCGTCGGTCGAGCCCACAATAGCCCCGATCAGGAGCCCGCTTAGCCAATGCACGCCCAGAAGCCAGGATGCGAATGCCCCGATGATGGACGCGGTCATCATGACTCCTACCGTCGCAAGACCGAGCGCGGGCCACAGGCCGGTGCGAAAGCGCGCGTAGCGCGTGCGCATGCCGCCGTCTAGAAGAATGACGGCCAGGCAGAGGTTACCGATGAGGTAGGCAAGCTCGAAATTGCTGAACTGGATGCCGCCGGGCCCATCTTCGCCCGCCAGCATGCCGAGCACGAGGAACACCAGAAGGAGCGGCGCCCCAATGCGCGTTGCGAACGCGCTCACGATGATGCTCGCCATCAGCAGCACGGCGGCGAGCAGGATGAGAAAGTTTGCGTAATCCATCAACCGTGGACGCGCCGGCGCGACCGCGGCCGAAGCGCCGGGCCCACGCGCGTTGAACGCGTAAGGCTAGTACTCGACCGGAATCGGATCGAGGCTTCGCCAAAGATACCACGTCGCGACCGAGCGCCACGGAGCCCACGTCGCGCCGATACGGCGCATGCGTGACGCCGAAAGCAAACGTCCGCGGTTGTAATGGAGCCGCATGGCGCGTTGCAGGCCCAGATCCGCAAGGGGGAGCACATCGGGCCGCATAAGGTGAAACATGAGGACCATCTCGGCGGTCCACCGCCCGATGCCCTTGACCCGCGTCAGCTCGGCGACGAGCACCTCGTCCTCGAGCGCATCCCAGCGCGCAGCGTCGAGCGTTCCGTCGCGGAACTTTGTCGAAAGGTCCCGGAGATACGAGGCTTTCTGGCCGGACAGGCCGCAGGCGCGCAGTGTTGACGGTCGCGCTGCACCGACTGACGCCGGCGTGACATCGTCGAGGCGGCGCGAAAGTCTGTCCCACACGCTCTGCGCCGCCTTGACGGAAATCTGCTGCCCGACGATCGAGCGGGCAAGCGTCGAGAACGCGTCGCCGCGGCTCGCCATCGCCAATCCCGGGAATCGATCGATCAGGACGCGCAGAACGGGGTCGCGCTCGCCCAGCTCCCGGGCCGCCTGCTGCCAGTAGTGCGGCGTGCGCGACAAGGCTAGGTTCTCCGGGCGCGCCGGAGCCGGCGGCGCTGCCACGCACAGCGCACGTAAAGGCGCCAGGACCAGTCGACACCGAAATAGCCGATCAGCGCGAGCAGCACGGCGAGGAGCGGCAGCCCGACGAGGAGGGGCTTGCCGACGCTGCCCAGCCACTCGATCGCCGCAGGAAGCCACTCCGCGAAGCCCTTGCCCTCGAGCCTGAAGGCGAGTGGCGGAAGGCTCCCGCCATCGGAGAGCAGCACGAGCTGCCCGAGCCGGAACGCCGCGTAGTAGAGCGGAACGATCGTGAACGGGTTGGAGTAGAGGGTGACCAAAGCCGCGACCGGCAGGTTCACGCGCGCGGCAACGGAAAGCAGGGCGGCGACCGTGAACTGTACCGGGTTGCTGCCCGGAACCAGGCCGGCGAACAGCCCGACCGCCACGCCGCCGGCGACCGAGCGGCGGTGCAGATGCCACAGGTTGTGGTGCGAGAGCCGCGGCCCCAGGCGCGCAATGTAGCGGTTGTTCCTGACCGATTCGTGGCTGGGCAGGAACCGGCGGAATAGCTTGCGGGGCATGGTGATGAGTCTTGGCCTTCGGCCAAGGACCATTTTACCGAAGTCCACCGCGAGCCCCGCTCGCGCGTTATCTACCCGGTGGATTCGCTGGGGACGACGTGCGGCTCAACATCGCCTGTTTCGCGGCAGGAATCGTCTGGCTGCAGCAGCAACCGGAGCTGCCCGGATCGAAATGGATCGGGGTGCTTGTTGCCGGGGCCGCCGCGCTGTGGATTCTGGCGGCCGGGCACGGGCGGTGGACGCCCGTGCGAGCGGCGGGCCTGGCCCTCGCGTCCGGCATTGCCGGGTTCGCCGTGGCCGCATGGACCGCTCAGGCGCGCCTGGCCGATGCCTTGCCGGCGGCCTGGGAAGGGCGCGACATACGGATCGTGGGCGTTGTCGCGGATCTGCCGCACGCGGATCACCGGCGGGTCCGCTTCGAGCTCGATGTCGAAGAGGTTGTAACCCCGGATGCGTCGGCGCCGCGGCGCGTGCTCCTGTCGTGGTGGGGCGCAGACGCCGTCCGCGGCCCATCGGGGCACCCGCTGCTGCGCGTGGGCGAGCGCTGGATGCTGACAGTACGCCTCAAGCGGGCGCGCGGAAGCGCGAACCCTCATGGCTTCGATTACGAGGCGTGGCTGCTCGAGAGATCGATTCGCGCCACAGGCTACGTGCGGAGTGGAGTGCCCAGCCGCCGGCTCGCGCAGCGGGTCCACCGCCCGCGATACTGGATCGGGCGCGCCCGGGAGCTTGCACGCACGCGGGTCCTCTCGGCGTTGCACGACGCCCCGTACGCGGGCGTTATCGCTGCGCTCGTCATCGGGGATCAACGCTCGATCGCGCCGGATCAGTGGCAGGTCTTTACGCGAACGGGCGTCAATCACCTGATGAGCATCTCGGGACTGCATGTCACCATGCTCTCGGGTCTGGCATTCGCGGTGATGAGCGCGCTGTGGCGAAGATGGCCGGCCCTGACCCTGCGTCTTCCCGCACGCAAGGGAGCGGCCGTCGCCGGACTTCTCGTCGCGTTCTGTTATGCGCTGCTCTCGGGCTTTGCCGTGCCGGCGCAGCGAACCGTTTACATGCTGGCGGTCGTTGCCGTGGCGCTCTGGCTCGGCGCCATCGAAGCGCCTTCAATCGTCCTCGCCGTCGCCGTTTTCGTTGTCCTGCTGATCGACCCGTGGGCCGTGCTCGCGCCGGGGTTCTGGTTGTCGTTTGGCGCCGTGGCCACGATCATGTATGTCGCAACCGGCCGGATCGGGCGCAGCCACTGGCTCGCCGCATTTGGCAGATTGCAGATCGCAATAACGATCGCGCTGGTGCCGCCGCTCGTCGCGATGTTTCAGCAGGTGTCGATCGTGTCTCCGCTTGCCAACGCCCTGGCGATCCCGGTCGTGAGCCTTCTCGTCGTGCCGATCTCGCTCGTCGGTGCGATCGTGCCGTTCGATTTCGTGCTGCAGATCGCCCATTTCGTGCTGGCGGGCTGCCTCATCGTCCTTGAACGCCTGAGTAACCTGCCGGCGGCGGTATGGTCGCAGCATGCGCCGCCTGGATGGACTGTCGTGCTGGCGCTGGGCGGCGTGCTGCTGCTTCTCGCGCCGCGGGGCGTGCCGGGCCGCTGGCTGGGCGCAATCGCGCTCGCGCCAGTCTTCGTCGTTACGCCTGCGGCGCTGAACATGGGGGCACTCCAGATCGCGGTGCTCGACGTCGGGCAAGGCGTCGCCGTGGTGGTGCGAACCGCGCGCCATGCACTCCTCTACGACACGGGGCCATCCTTCGGCCCGGACGCCGACAGCGGCTCCCGCATCATCGTGCCGTACCTCCGTGCCGCCGGCGTGAAGCACCTCGATGGTGTCATCGTGAGCCATGACGATGATGATCATGCCGGAGGCGCCGCATCCGTCCTGCAGGCGGTTCCCGTCGGCTGGGTGATGACGTCGATGCCGGATCTCGATCCCCTGGTGCTGCTGCCGGAGCGGTCGTTCCGCTGCCACGCGGGGGCGCGCTGGGAGTGGGACGGCGTGCGCTTCGAGATCCTTCACCCGACGGGGGCGAGCTACGACGACTCCCGCGTCAAGGATAACGACCGAAGCTGCGTGCTCAAGATCGAATCGGCGTCCCTGAGCGTGCTGTTGCCCGGTGATATCGAGCGCCGTTCCGAGAGGGCCCTCATCGCGGCGCGCGCGGATGCATTGCGCGCCGACGTACTGCTCGCGCCGCACCAGGGCAGCAGCTCATCATCGAGTCCCGGCTTTGTTGCGGCAGTCGGCGCGCGTGCCGTCATCTTCCCGGTCGGCTACCGCAACCGGTTCGGCCATCCTCGTCCCGACGTGCTGACGCGATACGTGGAAAGCGGCGCCCGCGTCTATCGCACCGACCGGGACGGCGCGCTCTTGATCGAGGCCGCTCCCGACTCCCCGGTCCACATCACACCGTATCGCGCAATACGCCGGCGCTATTGGCAATCAGCGTCCCAGGCGGAGGCCGTGCCGGATCCTGCGCGACTTTGAATTGCGCGAGGCATGGGCTGCCGCCCTGCAACCGTCGCAAACGCGTGAACTAAATCGACAAAACGCCCGTCAAGCTCAGAAGTATGAGCACGATCACGACCGGCGAGACATAGCGGACCGTGAAGCGCCAGAGCGCGAACAATCGATTTCCGCCCGCGAGCTCCTCGCGCGCATGCGCGGAACTCAGGATCCAGCCTGCGAAGGCGACGATCATCAGTCCGCCAAGGGGCAGCATGATGTTGCTCGCAAGGTAGTCGAGGGCATCGAAAAGGCCGAGGCCGAAGAGCCGGAAATCCTTCCAGGCGTTGAACGACAGGGCGACCGCAATCCCCATCAGCCACATGATGCCGCCGATGACAGCACTCGCCTGCGCCCGCGTCAGGCGCGTCTGCTCGGCGCACCAGGAGACACCGGGCTCCGCAATGGAGATGGCGGACGTCCATGCGGCAAACACGATGAGCAGGAAGAAGAGGAACCCGATCACCGTGCCGCCCGGAATGTTGCCGAAGGCGATGGGCAGCGTGTGCATGAGGAGCCCGGGCCCGGCAGCCGATGTCATGCCCTGCCCGAAGACGATCGCGAATACGGCGAGCCCCGCCAGGATCGCAAAAGCCGTGTCCGCCGCGGCCACGTAGCACGCAGTCTGTGCGATGGAGACATCACGCCGCAGGTAAGAGCCGTAGGCCATCATGGCGCCCATCCCGATGCTCAACGTGAAGAAGGCCTGGCCCATGGCCGCCAGGATCACCGCCGGCGTGAGCTTGGAGAAGTCGGCATCGAACATGAAGGAAGCGGCGCGCGCCATGTCGCCTTGCACGATGCCGTAGCCCAGCAGGACGGCCAGAATGATTGCGAGAGCAGGCATCATGATGCGATTGGCCGCCTCGAGACCCCGATGCACGCCGCGCGCGACAACCACCATCGTCATCAGCATGAAAAGCGTGTGCCAGAGCGAGAGGCGCAGGCCGTCGGAGAGCAGGAGATCGAAGGCCTTGGTCGCTTCCTGCGCACCGATGGCTTCGAATGAGCCCGTGATCGCGCGCACCAGGTAATCGAGCATCCAGCCCGCGACAACGCTGTAGTACGACAGGATGATCGCCCCGGCGACGATTCCCGCGATGCCCACCAGGCGCCAATGCCTCGACGCCCGGGCCTCCCGCGCGAGCATGGCCATGGCGCTTGCCGGGTTGCGCTGTGCGCGGCGCCCGAGGAGGATCTCGGCCATCATGACGGGGAGGCCCACTGCCGCGATGCACGCCAGGTAGACCACGACGAACGCGCTGCCGCCGTTCTCGCCCGTCATATAGGGAAACTTCCAGATGTTGCCGAGCCCCACAGCGGAGCCCGACGCGGCGAGCACGAAACCCAGGCGCCCGGACCAATGCCCGCGCGAGCGCACGTCGGGGTCGACGCGTCCCGCGCCGGGCGTGCTCATGCCCTGGCTCTCCTCATGGTGCTCACGCCTCGGTCGATTGTCCGAACCTGGTCATGGCGGAAACAGGACGTCAGGTGGTCGTTGACCATTCCCGTCGCCTGCATGAAAGCGTAGCAGATCGTAGGGCCGACAAACCGGAAGCCGCGCCCGCGCAGCTCTCGGCTCATGGCGCTGGCTTCGGACGTTACCGCCGGAACCTCGCTCGCACGCCTCCAGCGGTTCTGCTTCGGCCGCCCGCCGACGAACTGCCAGACATAGGTGGCGAAGCTGCCGAAATCGCGCTGCACCTGCAGGAAGCACGCCGCATTGGAAACGGCCGATTCGATCTTGAGGCGATTGCGCACGATGCCCTCGTCCTTCAGGAGCGCTGCCATTTCCCGGCGCCCGAAGCGTGAAACCCGGCGCGCGTCGAAGCCCGCAAAGACCCGCCGGTAGTTCTCGCGCTTTTTCAGGATCGTGTCCCAGCTCAATCCCGCTTGGGCTGCTTCGAGGATGAGAAACTCGAAGAGTACGCGGTCATCGTAGACCGGAACGCCCCACTCCCAGTCATGATAGGCGCGCTGCAGGGCGTTGATCCCGGCCCAGGGGCAGCGCGTAACTCTAGCCGGCCGCATTTCGATCTGGTCGGCGCACCAGCATCGACACCTCGAGCTCTACGGTGCAGGGTTCGACCGAGCCCGAGATCGCAGCGGCAAGCTCGTACGAGCTGCTGCGGGCAAGCGGAATGTGGCCTTCGGAGGCTAGAAGACCCGATGTCGGATCGAAGCCGAGCCATCCCGCGCCGGGCACGAAGACCTCGCACCAGGCGTGAAGGTCGGCCTGATCTGTCCTGGGGCTATCGGGGTTGGCGTTGGCGAGCTGGATCAAATAGCCGGAGACGAAGCGCGCGGCGAATCCGAGATGGCGCAGGACCTGCACGAGCAGCCAGGCGACATCGCGGCACGAGCCCTGGCGCTCTCGCAGCGTCTCCTCGCAGGGCTGCACGCCGTGCTCTGCGCGGTGGACGTAGGCGATGTCCCGCCGCAGGCGCTGGTTGGCGCGCACCAGGAGCTCTACCGTGCTGCCGCCGTCCGCGCGTGCATCGTGGCGCATTTCCTCGGCGAAGCGCACGAGAAGCGTCCCGTTCTCGGCGGGTGGCGTGAACGGCGCGAGCTCGCGTGCCACGGGAGCCGGATACGCGAAGGGATAGCGCTCCGCGTAGGGCTCCACGAGAAAATCAAACGGACTGAACGGCACCAGGTCGGCAGTGAGCTCGACTGCAATTTCGAGGCGCTCCGCCGGATCCTGGAACCAGACACGGGCCACATGGTTGTCTGCGGCATCGTGCATCCAGCGCAGCGTGTGGGCGGACGGGTGCACCGACAGCGCATATGAGAGAACCGGCGTGCGGCAAAGAGGAGCAGGACGCAATCGCACGTCGTGCGGGCCGAGCCGTACCGCCCGGTCGTAGCGGTAGCAGGTCCAGTGCTGCAGAACGACGTGTGTCGTCACCCTCGAGGCCCCGGGGTTGCGTGCGCGTGCGCGCTCCTATGCCTGCGCCTGCGCCCCGACATCCCAGTCGGGATTGGGCAGCTGCGCGAAGACCTTGCGCAGTCCCTCTCCCCACTGCTGGTGGATCATGTTGAAGTAGGGATCGGCTTCTTCGATCTGGCGCTGCATGCCGGCCTTGAGGCTGTCACGCTGGTAGATCATGAGGTCGATCGGGAGGCCGACCGAGATGTTGCTGCGCATGGTCGAGTCGAAGGACACCAGCACGCACTTCGTGGCTTCCAGCAGGCCCGTGCCGGGCGTGATGACGCGGTCGATGACAGGCTTGCCATACTTGCTCTCGCCCATCTGGAAATAGGGCGTCTCCGCGGTCGCCTCGATGAAATTTCCCTCGCTGTAGACCTGGAACAGGCGCTGCGGCTCCCCGAGGATCTGGCCGCCGACGATGAACGAGGCTCCGGAGTCGACCTTGGCTTGCTGGAGATAATCGCCGTCGCGCCGCCGCACCTCGCGCAGCGCAGCGCCGACCAGCTCCGCGACCTCGAACATCGAGCTCGCATTCATGATCGTCTTCGACATGTCGGGGTTGCGCAGGTGATGATCGAGCGAGCTGATCGTGCTCTGGGTCACGGACAGGTTGCCCGAGCTCAGCACCACGATGACCCGCTCGCCCTCCGCGATGAACGTGCGCATCTTGCGGTAGCTCGAGACGTGATCGACGCCCGCATTGGTGCGGGAGTCCGAGGCGAACACCATGCCGGCGTCGAGGAGGACGGCAACGCAGTAGGTCATCGGTGACGGGGTGCTCTCCGGGAAATCGGCGCGAGCTTAGAGGATGTGGCGGGCGTTGACAAGGTCAGCGGGAAACCGACTCCGCCCCGGAATAGACCGGCGCCAGGAAGTGCCGGGTGATCTCATCGTCCAGGGAGTGGAGCTTGTCGAGAAAATCCATCAGATATTCATGGAGGCCGAAAGTGACGATCTTCTCGGCGCGCCCATAGTGCAGCTGCGCGTGAAGCTCGCCGGCAAGACGCTCCGGCTCCTGCGAAGAGACATCGGCAAGATGCGACAGGATCGTGTAGATCTCGTTCATGCACATGTGCAGCGAGCGCGGCACATCATCGCGCAGCACGAGGAGCTCGATGACCCGCCTCGGGGTGATCACGTCGCGGTAGATCTTGCGGTAGGCGTCAAACGCGCTGACCGAGCGCAGCAGGGCGCCCCACTGATAATAGTCGACCGCGCCGCCCACATCGCTCACCCGCGGCAGCAGCGTGTGGTACTTGACGTCGAGAATCCGGGCGGTGTTGTCGGCGCGCTCGATGAACGTGCCGAGCCGCATGAATTGGTAGGCTTCGTCGCGCAGCATCGTGCCGAATGTCACGCCCCGGAACTGGTGGGACTGCATCTTGACGTGGTTGAAGTACTCGCTGATTCCCTCGGCCACGATCGACTCGAAGGTGCGCGTGCGCAGGTCGAGCCACAGCGCATTGAGATCCTCGTACATCTCGGAGGTGATCGCGCCGCGTACCGTGCGCGCGTTCTCGCGGGCGGCGTGTATGCACGAGTAGATGCTCGATGGATTGAGGGGATCGAGCACCATGAAGCGCAGCACGTTGTTCGGCACCAGCGCCCCCGGATGGCGCTCGTAGTAGGCGGTTGCAAACCCGCTGATGACGAGTGGCAGCGCCCACGGCTCGGCCCATACCTGGCCTGACTCGAGCACCCGGTAGGGGAGGAGCGACATGCGGTAGGTCACATCGAGCATGCGGGCCGTGTTCTCCGCGCGCTCGACATGCCGCGAAATCCAGTACAGGCTGTTGGCAACCCGGCTCAGCATACGAGGATGAAGGATAAACCAGCTAGACCCCGCAATAGGTCACGCGTAATGCGTTGTGCGCATCACCCATCACCCATCACGAATTCATGACTCCAAGACCCATGTGTCCTTGGTGCCTCCGCCCTGCGAAGAGTTCACGACGAGCGATCCCTCGCGCAGCGCGACCCGCGTGAGCGCGCCCGGGACCAGGGTGATCGACTTGCCGGCGAGCACGTAGGGGCGCAGGTCCACGTGCCGCGGCGCGATACTGGAGCCGCAGAAGGTCGGACACGCCGATAACGCAAGGGTCGGCTGCGCGATGTAGTTTGCGGGGCTCGCAAGTATGCGCTCGCGGAAGGAGGCGATCTGCTCGCGCGAGGCCGCCGGCCCGACCAGCATTCCGTATCCGCCCGAACCCTGCACTTCCTTGACCACCAGCTCGGGAAGATGCGCCATAACGTGGTTGAGCTCATCGGGTTTTCGCAGCTGCCATGTCGGCACGTTCTGCAGGATCGGCTCCTCGCCAAGGTAGAACCGGATCATCTCCGGCACGTAGATATAAGTCGATTTGTCGTCGGCGACTCCGGTCCCGATCGCATTGGCAAGCGTGACATCGCCGGCGCGGTAGGCCGCGAAGAGGCCCGGCACGCCAAGCACCGAGTCGGAACGGAAGGCCAGCGGATCGAGAAAGTCGTCATCGATGCGGCGATAGATGACGTCCACCCGCTGCGGGCCGCGCGTAGTGCGCATGTAGACTCGGTGATCGGCGACGAAGAGATCCTGCCCTTCCACCAGCTCGACGCCCATCTGCTGGGCGAGAAACGCATGCTCGAAGTACGCGCTGTTGAATGGGCCGGGGGTCAGCACCACCACGACGGGGTCGGATCTCCCGGAGGGAGCAACCGCGCGCAGGTTCTCGAGCAGGAGATCCGTATAGTGATCAACGGGCGCGACCGGCATCAACGAGAAGAGCTCGGGGAAGAGCCGCATCATCATCCTGCGGTTCTCGAGCATGTAGGACACCCCCGACGGCGTGCGCAGGTTGTCTTCCAGGACATGGAAGTGGTCGTCGCCGGTTTGCACAATGTCAATGCCGGCAACGTGAACATAGACGCCGCCTGGAACGTCGAACCCGCGCATCTCCGGTCGGTAGAGCTTGTTGCCGGTCACGCGCTCTGCGGGCACGATGCCGGCGCGCACAATGTCCTGCTCGTGGTAGACATCGCGCAGGAAGGCGTTCAGCGCGCGCACGCGCTGGCACGCGCCGGCATGTATCTTCGCCCACGTGGCGGCATCGAATATGCGCGGAATAATATCGAACGGGATGGCGCGCTCGACGCCGGTCTCGTCTCCATAGACCGCGAACGTGATGCCGAGGCGGGTATAAAGCGTGTCGGCTTCACGCTGTTTCTGCAGGAGATACTCGACCGGCTTGTCTTTCAGCCAGTCGGCGCAGGCTCCATAGTGGGCGCGCACCGAGCCGTCGGGCCGGTACATCTCATTGTAGAATTCGGGCTTCGCCACGGTGGTTGTGCGACCGGAGAAATAGCGCCCGAAGCAACTCCTGTGCCACACCGCTGTCGAACGACCGGTCCTCGCGTCGGGACGTTGGGGACAACATCCGGCTTCTCGCCCCGCAGCATGTTTCACCACGCGCCACGAGCTCGCCGCACCAGGAACGCATCCGGGCCTGAGATTCAGCCCGATTATGGTGCGAACCGCGCGATCGCGCCAGCGCGTGCTGGCTGGTGAGCCGGGAAGCCGGCAGCCTTGTGCGCAATCGAAGAGATTCATGAAGGCAACACAACTGAAGCTGGTGCCGCCGGGCGATGTAGAGATCGCCGGGGGTTCGCTGTCGGAGATCGAGCGGCGCTTGCCCGAGCCGGAGCGCGGCCTTCTGCGGAGCGCGGTGCAATTCGCGCGCGTGCGGCTGGAGGGGCGAGCGCTCGCGAGCGGTGAACCCGCGCTCGACCATGCCTTGGCGACGGCCGGGATCCTGTACGAGTTGCGGCTCGATGCCGAGGCGCTTGCCGCGGCGCAACTGGCGCCCGTTGCGCTTCTCGCACCGGATGAGCTGAAAGGTGTTCGCGAGCGCTTTGGCGTGGCCGTTGGAGGCCTCGTCGAAGGTGTGGTGCGCATGGCACAGCTGGAATCCGTCTCCACCCGGAACAAGGTCGAGCCGAAGCCGGGGCAGTGGGAGGCGCAGTCGGAGGCGCTGCGCAAGATGCTGCTCGCGATGGTGCAGGATGTGCGCGTCGTTCTCGTGAAGCTCGCAGACCACCTCCAGGAGCTGCGCTTTCTGGTCAAGCATGAGCCGGGCCCGATCCGGGAGGAGAAAGCGCGGTTGACACACGAGCTTTTCGCGCCGCTCGCAAGCCGCCTGGGCGTGTGGCAGCTCAAGTGGGAGATGGAGGATCTTTCGCTGCGCATACGGGAGCCCGACGCCTATCGGACCATCGCGCGCTGGCTCGACGAGAAGCGGGCGGACCGCGAAAGCTATATCGAGAACGTCGTGGCGCAACTCAAAGGTGAGCTCGCGCGCGCAGGCATCGCCGCCGAAGTCAGCGGACGGCCGAAGAACATCTACAGCATCTACAAGAAAGTGCAGCGCAAGAGCATGGGGTTCGAGTCCCTGTACGATGTGCGCGCCGTGAGAGTGCTGGTCGATGACGTCAAGGACTGCTACGCGGCCCTGGGACTGACCCACAACCTCTGGAGTCCGATTCCCAAGGAATTCGACGATTACATCGCCAAGCCGAAAAGCAACCGCTACCGTTCCCTGCACACGGCGGTGATCGGGCCCGGAGGGCGGGCCGTGGAAATACAGATCCGCACCCACGAGATGCACCAGCACGCCGAACTGGGAGTCGCGGCGCACTGGCGCTACAAGGAGGGCGTGCGCGGCGGCGACCATAGCTTCGACGAAAAGCTCGCCTGGCTGCGGCAGATCCTGGATTGGAAGGAGTCGGTGCGGGATGCGGGCGAGCTGGCGGAGCACTTTCGCGCCGGCCTCGTGGATGACGCCATCTATGTGCTCACTCCGCAGGGCAGGGTCATTGAACTGCCGCGCGATGCCACGCCGGTTGATTTCGCATATCACGTGCACAGCGGGCTTGGACACCGCTGCCGCGGCGCGAAGGTCGACGGCGTCATGGTCCCGCTCAACACGCCGCTTGCGAACGGCCAGCAGGTTGAAATCCTGCCCTTGAAGCAGGGCGGGCCGAGCCGGGACTGGCTCAACCCGGCACTGGGCTATGTCAAGAGTGCCGGGGCGAGGAGCAAGATCCGCCAGTGGTTCCATCGCCAGAACCTTGCGGCATCGGTGTCGCAGGGGCGTGCGATCGTGGACAAGGAGCTCCACAGGCAGGGGGCGGTCGGCCTTGGCATCGAGAAGCTTGCGGCCCAGCTCGGTTATGCCAGGGTCGATGACTTTCTCGCGGACGCAGGACGGGGCGACATCCGGCCGCGGCAGCTGCAGGAAGCGGTTCGTTCGTTAATGACCGTGCCCGGCGGGGCGCAAGATGCCACGGACGCCGAGCCGCTCACCGCGCCGCGGCGGCGGGCCGCGCCGGCCGATCGCGGAGGCGTACTGGTGGTGGGGGTTGATCGCCTGCTGACCGTCCCTGCGCGCTGCTGCAAGCCGGTGCCCCCCGAGCCGATCGTGGGGTTCGTGACGCGGGGGCGGGGCGTCAGCGTGCATCGCGCGGGTTGCGCGAACGTCGGACGCCTCGATCCGGTGCGGGTGGTTCCTGCGCAATGGGGCAATGCGTCCGGGTTGTCGTTTGCCGTCGATATAGAGGTCGAGGCCGTCAGCCGTCCAACCCTTGCCCGCGAGATCTCGGACGTTCTGGCGCGGGACCACATTCGTGTCCTGGCGACGAGGCCTGATGTGCACGGGACGCAGGCGCGCCTGCGCATTACACTGGAGGTCGGTGATCTCGGGCAGTTGCGAGGGGTGCTCGCGCATTTGCGGGACGTGCCAGGGGTGGCACGAGTGGGACGCCGCTGAGGGAGGTTGCGGATGAATACCTACGAGTCGTTACGCGCGTCGCTGGCGAACGCGCTCTCGCAGCTCGGGTCACAACTGGCCGAGTACGCCCCCAAGCTCCTTGGCGCGGCGTTACTGCTGCTCCTGGGTTGGCTCATTGCGCGGGTGCTGCGCGGATTGGCCGTGAAGGTCATGCACCTGCTCGAGCTCGTGCTGCACCGGTTGTGGCGCGGGCCTGCGGGCAGGGCGGCCGTGCTTCCCTCCGCCTCGGTCGAGATCGTGGGCACGATCCTCTTCTGGGTTGTCATCGTGTTTTTCGCGGCAGCCGCTACCCACGTGCTGGGGCTCGACGCATTCTCCGAATGGCTCAAGGACCTGATGACGTACCTGCCCACGCTGGTGGCGGGGCTGCTCATCATTCTGGCGGGCGTCCTTCTGTCAGGTTTTGCACGCGACCTCACGGTGGCAGCACTGGCGACGTTGTCCGACAGCCAGCGCTCGCAGATCGGCCGCCTCGTCCAGGGCGCGGTCCTGGTTACGGCCGTGGTGATGGGCGCCGATCAAATCGGCATCCAGATTACGTTCCTCGTCGTGCTGGCCGCGGTCACGACGAGTGCCATCATCGGAGGCGTGGCGCTTGCGGTGAGCCTCGGCGCGCGAAACTACGTTGCCAACCTGATCGGCGCGCATTATCTGCGCCATGCGTTCGAGCCAGGCCAGCGCGTGAGGATCGGCTCGACGGAGGGGACGATACTTGAGCTGACTGCCGTTTCGCTGGTGCTGGAGACCGACCAGGGCCGGGCCAGCATTCCGGCGAAGGTCTACAACGAAGAGACGATCGTGCTGTTGCCGGCGAAGAGCGCCAATGGCTGAAGTGAATGGGCTCTCGGTAGCCTTCGTCGAGGGGCACCCGGCCGAAGCGGCGCGTGTTCTCGAAGGCCTTTCCGTGCCGGACAGCGCAGAATTTCTGGCCGCCCTGGCGCCGCGCGCGGCCGTGCCGGTCCTGAGGCACCTCCGGCCGGCACTCTGCACGAAGCTCTTCGAACACTTCGACGACGACCAGGTGGGCCGTTTCCTGAAGGTCATGGGGGCGCAAGAGGTTGCGCAGCTCATCCAGCGCGTGAGCGCCGAGCGCCAGACCCGGCTTGTTTCCCGCCTGCCGGTGGGTGTTGCGGTTGCGGTCCGGATGCTCATCGGATACCCCAAAGGCACTTGCGGCGCGATCATGGATCCCTCGCCTCTCGTGATCTCCCCGGAGTCCACGGTCGCGGAAGGTCTGGAACAGGTGCGCCAGTTCGAAGGCGAGCCTGGCGACTGCGTGTTCGTGTGCGACTCGCAGCGCCGCCTGTCGGGCGTGGTAGGACTCGGGCAGCTGGTTCGGGCCGCGCCTAGGTCGGCCGTTGCAGACGTGATGTGGATGCCGGAGCACACCGTCCCCGCGCTCGCGTCCGTCGCATCGATCGCGCGACATGAGGGCTGGGAGAGCTTTCGCGTATTGCCCGTGGTCGAGCGCGAGAACCGGCTCGTCGGAGCCGTGCACCGGCAAATCCTCAGGAGACAGCTCGCGGGCGGGATGGCGCCGGCAGACCCGCCGCTCGCGACAGGAGCAGCCGGAGCCTACTGGCAGACACTCTCTGCGCTGACGGAAGGTGTGGTGAGGGCGTTGCCGCCGGTGCCGCCCGTTGGCAGGATGAGGAGGAACGATGAGCACTGAGTCGGTGGTGGTTGCGCTGGAGAAGCGCTACCTGCAGGACTTTCCCCGGGAGGCGGCACGCAAGCTCGAGCGGCTGCCCGTGGAGCAGGCAGCGCAGGCCATTCTCAATCAGCCGGTGGAGCTGGTGGTGCCTGTCTTCGAGCAGCTTCCCAACGACGTGCAGGAACGCCTGACCGAGCGCTTGCCCGATGCGACGGTCGGGCGGATCTTCAGCGAGATGGATCCGCCCCTTGCGGCTGAACTGCTGCTGGGGCTCGAAGCCGAGGAGCGCGGCCGGCGGATCGCACAAATGGAACCCACCGCGAGAAAGCTCGTTGAGAGCCTCATGGCCTATCCGCCCGACACCGCCGGGCGGCTCATGGATCCGCGGGTCACCAGTTTCAGGGCCGACATGACGGCCGCCGACGCGATCGAGCGCATGCGGACCTTCCGGAAGAACCGGGCCCTGCGCGAGTTGTTCCTGGTCGACGACAATGGCGTACTGACAGGTCGCATCGAGATTCAGGACCTGGCGCTCGCGCCGCCGGACCAGCCCCTGAGGCAGCTTTCGCGACCGGTGACTGCGGCGGTACTCGATGCGGCTCCCAAGGAAGAGGTCGTGGAGAAAATCGAGCAGCAGCGCGTGCCTGCGATTCCCGTGGTCGGCGTGAACGGGCGGCTGGTGGGCGTCATTCACCAGGCGGCGCTGCTCGCCGCGGTGCAGGAGGACGCGAGCCTCGACATCCAGACCATGGTGGGCGTGAGCAAGGACGAGCGTGCCCTGTCGCACACCTGGTTCGCCGTCGTCAAGCGGCTGCCCTGGCTGCAGATCAATCTCGCGACCGCGTTCCTCGCGGCGGCGGTCGTGGGTTTGTTCGAGAGCACCATCGCGAAATTCACGGCGCTCGCGGTGCTGCTGCCGGTCGTGGCCGGCCAGTCCGGAAATGCGGGCGCGCAGGCACTCGCCGTGACCATGCGCGGGCTCGCTCTGCGCGAGATCAGCGCGCGGCATTTGCCCCGGGTCGTCTTCAAGGAGATCAACGTGGGCCTGCTGAACGGCATTGCCGTCGCGGCCGTCTGTGCTTTGGGTGTCTGGCTGTGGAGCGGTTCATTCGGCCTCGTCGCGGTGATCGCAGCGGCGATGGTCATCTCAATGATCGCCGCGGGCTTCTCCGGCGCGGCCATTCCGATTCTCCTCAACCGCATGGGCTTCGACCCTGCTCAATCGAGCTCGATCGTGCTCACCACCGTCACCGACGTCGTGGGCTTCTTCTCGTTCCTCGGCGTCGCGACGTGGCTCCAGGCGTGGCTCTAGGTCAGTCTGTAAACGCCAGTTGCAATCCGGTCACCGGAAGGCCCGCGTAGTCCGAGGTCCAGGTCTCCCCGGGTGCGATCGGCAGTGCTGCGGTGAGCGTGCCGGTCGTGATGATCTCGCCCGCAGCGAGCGGGGCAAAGCGCGGTTGTCGCGAGAGAACGTCGGCCAGGAACGCGAGGGCAGTCGCGGGGTGTCCAAGGGCATTCGCGCCGACACCGCGATCCATTACGACGCCATTTCGCGAGAGAGTCACCTGGCAGCTTCCAAGGGAACCGCACAAGGCGTTGATCTCGTTGCCTCGGATGACGTGCGGCTCGCCCACGATGAGGCGCCAGTGGAACGAGAAATCCGCTGCTGAATCGGCAGGCTTGAAGCGCCAGTCTGCGAAGTGGCAGTCCACGATTTCGAAGCTCGGTGCAAGCCAATCAACCGCCTGCAGCACCTGCACGGGATCATTTTTGCCGGGCGGCAGTGCCGTCTTGAGCCGGAACGCTATCTCGGGCTCGAGGCGCGGGCGTGCCGCACCGCGCAAAGGCACGGTGGCGCGACCCCGCTCGGAGAATACCAGCGTGCGATCGTAGACGTGCGCCCAGATCGGCGATGTCGCCCCGTATTCCGGCCAGATATTGCGATTGGTGAAGCCGATCTTCCGCCCGACCGTTCGCTCGCCGCGGTCCCGCCTGAGTTGAAGTATGTCGGCCGCCACGTCGTACGCGTCATCCCAGTCAAAACGGGTATGGCGCTCCACGATGGACGGGATCGTCCGTCCGTGGTCCAGCGTCTCGAGCAGCTCTTTGGCTATCGCCCGTGTATTCAATGGCGATCCTTCCGGCTCACACTGTTTTCCTGAATCGTCGATCGCGTGCCAATAGTCGACGCGGGATCACTGCGCGCAGCGGAATCCAATATTGTGATGTCCCGAGCGGGGATTTCGCGAAAGGCTGCGACCGCGCTGCGTGGCCGTGATCTCATCCGGGCCGGAGTCATGCCCGCCGCCACGCGTCCCGCGCACGGGGCCGGCCGAAGTATCTTCGCGCCCGTCGCCGGCATCGTATGGGTACGGACGGTACGCGCTGGACACCCATTCCCATGCGTTCCCCGCGAGATCCTGCGCGCCATAAGCGCTCGCGCCGGCGGGAAAGCCATCAACCGGCGCGGTTTCGTTGAAACGTGCATTGTATTGCGCGCGCTTCGCATCCGGCGCTCCATTGCCCCACGGGTAGCGTCTCTCATCGGACCCGCGGGCTGCTTTTTCCCACTCGGCCTCGGTTGGAAGCCGCTTCCCGCGCCACGCGCAATAATCGCGCGCGCCCGCCCATGACACTTCGACCACCGGGTGGCGCTCGTATCCGGCATCCGCGATCCAGCGCGCACCCGAGCGATGGATGCGGGCGTCGGGATCATCGACGTCAAACAGACGCTCTCCTCTGGTGTTATACGGGCCGACCGCATCAAGGAACGCCGCAAACTCGACATTGGTGACCGGCAGGCGATCGATGCGATATTCCGGCAGCGTAACGCGATGCGCGGGGCGCTCGTCAGCGGGTCCGTCGTCCCTGCCCATCGTAAAGGTCCCCGCGGGGATCATCACCATATCGCCGTGGGGCTGTGCGGCACTGGACGAAAACGCGGCCAGGCTCAGCGCTGCGGCGAGAAATGACGAGAGGACCCCGCACGTCACGCTGTGCCCTCGACGGCAACCATGCGTGTGCTCGCCGCGCGATCACGAATCTTGCAGGCTGCCTTGTACTCCGGCGAGGCGTGCCATCGCTTCGCCTGGTCGAGACTTGAGAACTCGAGGACGACCAGGCGCTGAGGATGCCAGTCGCCGTCAAGGGTTTCGCTGCGGCCTCCGCGGACGACGAAGCGGCCCCCGTACTGCGCGACCGAGGCGCCAGCCAGTTTGCGGTAGTCCTCGATTCGCACCGGATCGGTCACGATCATCTCGACAATTACATAAGCGGTCATGTGGCCTCCCGACTACGCTCCAAGCCCCTGATTTGTTTGAACCGGGGGCGCTGTTCCGCTACAATTCGCCCTCACCCAGGCGCGTAGCTCAGTTGGCTAGAGCGCATCCTTGACATGGATGAGGTCGTTGGTTCGATTCCAATCGCGCCTACCAGATGTTAAACCCGGACGCTTCGCGCCGGTTTAACTCCGCGCGTTGGAGCGGACGCGGTGCGCCGCTCAACGCGCGGGGCGCAGTATGCTTCGCACCGGTTTAACTCCGCGCGATCGAGACGGACGCTCTGCGCCGCTCATCGCGCGGACTTCGTTTCTGCAGCAGGCAGGATTATGCCGGACATCCGACTTCCCGACGGCTCCGTCAAGAAATTCGATCGGCCGGTGACCATCGCCGAGATCGCCCAGTCGATCGGCGCCGGGCTCGCGCGCGCGGCGCTCGCCGGGACGGTGAACGGGAAGCTCGTCGACACCTCGCATCGCGTCGAATCCGATGCGGAAATCAGGATCGTTACCGACAAGGACCCGGAGGGGCTCGAGATACTGCGCCACTCCACCGCACACCTGCTGGCGCACGCCGTGAAGGAGCTCTACCCCGAAGCGCAGGTCACGATTGGCCCGGTCATAGAAGACGGCTTCTACTACGATTTTTCCTTCCAGCGCCCGTTTACGCCGGAGGATCTCGCCGCCATCGAGAAACGGATGGGGGAGATCGCGCGGCGTGACCACAAGGTCGAGCGGATCCTCATGCCTCGCGCAGCGGCGGTAAAGCTCTTCGAGGACATGGGCGAGCGCTACAAGGCGGAGATCATCGCCTCCATACCGGACGGAGAGGCGATCTCGCTCTATCGCCAGGACAATTTCATCGACCTTTGCCGCGGCCCTCATGTGCCTTCCACCGGGAAGCTCAAGGTGTTTCGCCTCATGAAGGTCGCGGGCGCCTACTGGCGCGGGGATTCCCGCAACGAGATGCTGCAGAGAATCTACGGTACGGCCTGGGCGAGAAAGGAGGACCAGGACGCATACCTCACCCGGCTCGAAGAAGCGGAGAAGCGCGACCACCGCAAGCTCGGCCGCGCGCTCGATCTTTTTCACATGCAGGAAGAAGCGCCGGGGATGGTGTTCTGGCACCCGCGCGGCTGGGTCATCTGGCAGGAGATCGAGCAGTACATGCGCCGAGTGCTTGCCGAGAACGGCTACAGGGAGGTGCGGGCGCCGCTCGTGCTCGACGTATCGCTGTGGAAGCGCTCGGGCCACTGGGACAATTTCCGCGAGAACATGTTCTTCACCGAGTCCGAGTCGCGCGATTACGCGGTGAAGCCCATGAACTGCCCCGGGCATGTGCAGATCTTCAACTCCGGGTTGAAGAGCTATCGTGATCTCCCGCTGCGGCTGGCGGAGTTCGGCTCGTGCCATCGCAACGAGCCGTCCGGCGCCCTGCACGGGCTGATGCGGGTGCGAGGCTTCACGCAGGACGACGCCCACATTTTCTGCACCGAGGCGCAGGTCGAGCCTGAAGTCATGCAGTTCATCGACTTTCTGCAGCGTGTTTACGCGGATTTCGGATTCGACGACATCCTGATCAAGTTCTCGACCCGGCCCGCAAGGCGTGTCGGCTCCGACGAGGAGTGGGACCGCGCGGAGGCGGCGCTAAAAGGCGCTCTCGAGCGGCGGCAGCTCAAATACGACGTCCAGCCCGGGGAGGGCGCCTTCTACGGGCCCAAGATGGAGTTTTCGTTGAAGGACAGCCTGGGCCGGGTGTGGCAGTGCGGCACCATGCAGCTCGACTTCTCAATGCCTGGGCGCCTCGGCGCCGAGTACGTGGCGGAAGACAACACCCGGCGCGTGCCGGTCATGCTGCACCGGGCGATCCTCGGTTCCTTCGAGCGCTTCATCGGCATCCTTATTGAGCATCACGGCGGTGCCATGCCGCTCTGGCTTGCGCCGGTGCAGGTGGTGGTCATGAACATCACGGAGCACCAGGAGGGGTATGCCGGAGATATTCAGCGGGAGTTGGCGGCGGCGGGATTCCGGGCCGAGGCTGACTTGAGAAACGAGAAAATATCCTATAAGATTCGGGAACATAGTTTGCAGAAGCTGCCCTACCAGGTCATCGTTGGCGACAAGGAAGTGGCGGCACGCAAGGTTGCCGTGCGGACCCGCAGGGGTGAGGATCTCGGCCAGATGAGTCTGGCCGATTTCATCTCAAGGCTCAGTGCCGAACGAGCCAGGCTGGGGCGCACGGCTTAATTACTGGATACAGGGGGTCTTACATCGCTCAGGAAAAGGAACCGAGAATCAACGGCGAGATCACGGCGCCGGAGGTCCGGGTCATCGGCGCAGGCGGCGAGCAGGTCGGAGTCATAAGCCTCGCCGCCGCCAACAAGCTGGCCGAAGAGGCCGAGCTGGATCTGGTCGAGATTGCACCGATGGCAATGCCACCGGTTTGCCGCGTCATGGATTACGGGAAGTACAAGTACCGTGAGAGCAAGAAGCGGCATGAAGCGAAGCTCAAGCAGAAACAGATCGTCGTCAAGGAGATCAAGTTTCGCCCGGGCACTGACGAGGGCGACTACCGGATCAAGTTGCGCAATCTCACCCGCTTCCTCGAAGAGGGCGACAAGGCGAAAGTTACGCTGCGTTTCCGGGGCCGCGAGATGGCGCATCAGGAGCTTGGATTCCGCCTGATCGAGCGCGTGAAAGCGGAGCTGGAACCGTTGAGCACGGTCGAGCAGTTCCCGAAAATGGAAGGGCGGCAGCTCGTAATGGTGCTGGCGCCCAAGAAAACCGGCAAAGGCGCCCGCAAAGTGGCGCAGAAATCCGCCCCGAAAAAGCGGGCGGTGAGCGCAAAAGCCGCCAAGCCGACGGCCGAAGCGGGAGCTACTGCCGAGGTTGAAAAGAAGTAGTTGTCCGGGTCTCAAGACCTCTCATTGGAGGCACCCGGCGCTAGGCTAAAACAAGGAGTCATCATGCCTAAACTGAAGACGAAACGCGGCGCCGCCAAGCGTTTCAAGAAACTGTCAGGCGGCGGCTTCAAGCGCAGCAAGGCGTTCCTGCGCCACATCCTTACGAAGAAAAACACCAAGCGGAAGCGCCATCTTCGGGGCACCACCGGAGTCCATCAGGCCGACGAACGCGCGGTGCGCGCGATGCTGCCGTATTGACGGAGAAACGCCATGCCCCGAGTCAAACGCGGCGTCATCGCGCGCGCCGCCCACAAGAAGGTCCTCAAGCGTGCCAAGGGTTTCCGCGGCCGGCGGAAGAACGTTTTCCGCATCGCCAACGAAGCCGTCATGCGGGCCGGGCAGTACGCCTACCGCGACCGTCGCAACCGAAAGCGCGAATTCCGCGCGCTGTGGATTGCGCGCATCAATGCGGCGGCGCGGGAGCACGGCATGACCTACAGCGGGTTCATGAACGGTCTCAAAAAAGCGGCGGTTGCCGTGGATCGCAAGGTGCTCGCGGATATCGCCGTGCTCGACAAGCCGGCCTTTTCGAAGATCGTAGAGAAGGCGAAGGCGGGTCTCGGCACAACGTGAGGGCTTAGGGCCAGGAAGGTCCGGAAACGGGCGCCGGCCTTTTGCATGTCCCGGGGTTCGAGTAGGGCGAGTCGCTTGCTGCCGGCGCGAGCGGTATCGTCTGATCCGGGGTTGATAGCGCCGCGTATTCGCCGGGGCAGGCCCGATCTCCCACGATGGAAGACGTTGATGCAATCGTGAAAAAGGCGATCGCCGCATTCGCGGCGATCGACGATCCCGATCAGCTCGAGCAGGCGAAGGCGCGCTTTGTTGGCCGGGCCGGGGAACTCACGGAATTGCTGAAGGGGCTCGCCAAGCTTCCGCCGGCCGAACGCCCTGCCTTCGGCAGCCGGGTGAATGCCGCCAAGCAGGCGCTCGAGACCGCGCTGCGCGAGCGTCGCGAAGCGATCGAGCGGCGCAAGCTGGAGACGAGCCTTGCGCGCGAGGTCCTCGACGTTACGCTGCCCGGGCGCGGGCTCGGCGCCGGTGGCCAGCATCCGGTCACGCGGACCATGGATCGCATCGAGGCCCTCTTCCGCTCGATGGGTTTCGAAGTCGCCGATGGCCCCGAGATCGAAACGGACTACTACAACTTCACGGCGCTCAACCAGCCGGAGAACCATCCGGCGCGCTCGATGCACGATACCTTCTACCTTGCGGGCGCCGAGCATCTGCTGCGAACTCACACCTCGCCGATCCAGATCCGCTATCTCGAGACCCATCGCCCCCCGGTCAAGATCATCGCCCCCGGGCGCGTCTACCGGGTCGACTACGACGCCACGCACTCTCCGATGTTTCACCAGGTGGAGGGACTCTGGCTCGACGAGCAGATCACTTTTGCGAATCTGAAAGGGGTCCTCATCGAGTTCGTGCGTGGCTTTTTCGAGCGCGACGACGTTCGTGTCCGCTTCCGGCCCTCGTTTTTCCCGTTTACCGAGCCGTCGGCTGAAATCGACATGAGTTTCGGCGAGTCCTGGCTCGAGATTGGCGGTGCCGGACTGGTGCATCCCAATGTGCTGCGCAACGTCGGAATCGACAGCGAAAAGTACCAGGGATTCGCTTTCGGCCTTGGCCCCGACCGGCTGACGATGCTGCGCTACGGTGTTAACGACCTGAGGGCGTTCTTCGAGAACGATCTCCGTTTCCTCAGGCAATTCGATTGAAACCGCAGATGAGCGCGGATCAACACAGAGCAATTTTTATTTCCATCAGCGTGCGCCGGCGTCCATTGGCGGCTGCCAGGCCATGAAGTTCTCGGAAAACTGGCTGCGGACGTTCGTCAATCCGCAGCTCTCCACGCGGGAGCTGGCGGAGGCGATCGCAATGAGCGGACTCGATGTCGAGCACGTCGAGCCCGCGGCGCCGGCCTTCACGGGGGTTGTCGCGGGGGAGGTGACCGCGGTCAGGCCCCACCCGAACGCAGACCGTCTTGCCGTGTGCGAGGTCAATATCGGAAGGGGGAAGCTGACGATCGTCTGTGGTGCACCCAACGTGGCCGTGGGAGCAAAGGTGCCGACCGCGCTTCCAGGAGCGAAACTGCCTGGACTCGATATCGGGCGCGCCGAGGTGCGCGGTGTCGAATCGCAGGGAATGCTGTGTTCGGCGCGCGAGCTCGGATTGAGCGAGGAGGCAGGCGGATTGCTGATGCTGCCTCCCCATGCGGTTCCCGGTGCCGACGTGCGGAGCCTGCTCGAACTCGACGACCAGTTGATCACCCTCAAGCCGACGCCTAACCGCGGCGACTGCCTCAGCATGACCGGCATCGCGCGCGAGGTGGCTGCGGTGACCGGGGCACCCCTCTTGTCACCGGACCTGAAACCGGCGCGGGTGATCGGCACGGACCGGTTAGGGGTGACGCTCGAAGCACCTCAGGCGTGTCCCCGCTATTGCGGCCGCCTCATACGGGGCATCAACTCGAAGGCGGCCAGCCCGGACTGGATGGTGCGGCGTCTCGCGGGCAGCGGCGTGCGCGCGATCAGCGCCCTGGTCGACATCACGAACTACGTCATGCTGGAGCTGGGACAACCGCTTCATGCGTTCGACGCCGGCAAGCTTTCGGGAGGCGTCCGCGTGCGGTTTGCCCGACCCGGAGAGCGCCTCGTCCTGTTGAACGGCAGCGAGCCGGCGCTCGATCCCGGTTTTCTCGTCATTGCCGACGAGCGCCGTGCGATTGCCCTCGGCGGCGTCATGGGCGGGCTCGAGTCCTCGGTGAGCGATGCAACGCGCGATGTGTTCGTCGAAAGCGCGTTCTTCGCGCCGGACGTCATCGCCGGCAAATCGCGGCTACTGGGCTTTGCATCCGAGTCGGCATACCGCTTTGAGCGCGGTGTCGATTTCGCGGGCACCGCTGCCGCGCTCGAACGCGCAACCCAGCTGATACTCGAAATCTGCGGCGGCACGCCGGGGCCGGTCACGGAGGCGCGTGCGACGCTGCCGGCCCGGGATCCGGTTCGTCTGCGGCTCGCTCGTGCCGAGCGCTTGCTGGGCGTGCGGCTGGATGGCACACAGGTGAGCGAGATTCTGCGGCGCCTGCGCTTCGAGTTCACGGCGGGCGGCGGCGAGTTTCGCGTAACGCCGCCGAGCTTCCGGTTCGATATCGCGATCGAGGAGGACCTGATCGAGGAGCTCGCGCGCATTTACGGCTACGAGCGCATCCCCGCCACCTTGCCGGCGACACGCGTTGCGATGCTGCCGGTTCCCGAATCGACGCGCGCGCTGTCGAGCATACGGGCGGTCCTGGCGGTGCGTGACTACCAGGAAATCGTCAGCTACAGCTTCGTGGACGAGTCCTGGGAGCGTGACCTTGCGGGGAATCTGTCCCCCGTCGCGCTCGCCAATCCCATCGCAAGTCACATGAACGTGATGCGCTCGACGCTGGCCGGCGGCCTGATCGGGTGTCTCTCGCGCAACCTGAGTCATCAGCAGGCTCGGGTCAGGCTGTTCGAGATGGGGCGGTGTTTTTCCGTCGCGGAGCCCGGGAACTACCGGCAGCCCGTCCGGGTAGGGGGTGTCGCGTACGGCGACGCAGCGCCCGAGCAATGGGGACTTGCGTCCCGTCAGGTCGACTTCTTCGACGTCAAGGGCGACATTGAGGCATTGCTGGCGCCGCGCGTTGCCGAATTTCGCGCGGTGGACCATCCTGCATTGCATCCGGGGAAGTCGGCGGAAGTCGTATTGGGGGGCAGGGTGGCCGGCTGGCTCGGGGAATTGCACCCCCGCTGGCAGCGGAAGTATGATCTGCCGCTGCCCCCGATTCTGTTCGAGCTTGATTACAATGTCATAAGCGAACGGGAGCTGCCAGCCTACAATGAGCTCTCGAGGTTCCCGTCCGTGCGGCGCGACATATCGGCCGAGGTCGACGAAGGGGTGAGTTACGGGACGCTTTTGGCCGGTTTGAGGGAAAAAAGGCCCGCAATTGTGACCGAAATCTCATTGTTTGACATTTACCGTGGTTCAGGTGTAGGAAAGGGGAGAAAAAGTCTTGCATTCAGGGTGTTATTGCAGGATACTCGAAAAACCTTGACCGAGGCGGAAGTCGAATCCGCCGTCGAAGCGCTACGCCAGGTGTTGCAGCAACAGTTCAACGCGAAACTCCGTTGAAAGGGGAAAACATGACTTTAACCAAGGCCGAACTCGCGGACCTTCTGTTCGAGAAGGTGGGCTTCAACAAACGCGAGGCGAAGGACATGGTCGAGTCGTTCTTCGAAGAGGTGAGGATCGCCCTCGAGACCGGGCAGGGCGTCAAGCTCTCCGGCTTCGGAAACTTCCAGCTGCGCGACAAGCCGCAGCGCCCTGGCCGCAACCCCAAGACGGGGGAGGAAATCCCGATTACAGCGCGTCGGGTCGTGACCTTCCATGCATCGCAAAAGCTGAAGGCGATGGTGGAGCAGAACTACGATGGAAGCAAACCACAGCCATAAGGCGCAGCTGCCGCCGATACCGGCGAAACGCTACTTCACGATCGGTGAGGTGAGCGAGCTCTGCGGCGTCAAGCCGCACGTGCTGCGTTACTGGGAGCAGGAATTCACGCAGCTGAAGCCGGTCAAGCGCCGCGGCAACCGACGCTACTACCAGCACCACGAGGTGCTGTTGATCCGCCGGATCCGCGAACTCCTCTACGACCAGGGCTTCACCATCAGCGGCGCGCGCAACAGGCTCGATGAGATCGTGTCCGAGCCGGCCCGATCAGGCCGCGCCGCCCGCACCAACCTCGCTTCGCTGCGCCGGGAACTCAAGAGCGTCATCGAAGTGCTGCGCGGCTAGGACCTTGCCGCACTGTTGATATAATTCACGGCCTCGGGGCGTAGCGCAGCCTGGTAGCGTACCGGCATGGGGTGCCGGTGGTCGTGAGTTCAAATCTCACCGCCCCGACCAATCGATCAGGGGCTTCGCCGGAAGCGAAAGTCCAGGTAGCAACTCAAGCGCCGTTCACCCGCGATCTTGCGGCTTCATCGGCCCACGGCAGGCGGCTTCGCATGCGGCGATTCCCGCGTGTCGCGGAAATGCTTTCGACTCTTCTCAAGTTGCCTGGCGTCGAAGTCGGACGCAATCTGCTTGCACATCACCTGCAGTCGATCCGACGCATCCAGGTGCAGAGAATGGGCGGGGTAGTCCCAAAGATTTGACGCCTGCGCAAGCCCGGAAACCCTTTCGTCCGGACGAGACAGGGGCGCCGTTTTCTCGTTCTGGAAGCGGGAAACGATGACAGTCGATATCGCAATGCCGCCGCGATATCCTCGCGTCGACTGCACCTCCAGGGCCAGGACGCTGATCTCCCAATCAGGCTGGTCGCTGACCAGTCGCACGTGGTCGAGAGCTCGGAGTTCCCTGGTGAGGCAGCTGGTCACCGGCTCCTTGATGCTGTCTGACGCCGAAACGGTGAGCTTTACCGTCGCAGGGGAACGCGCGTTGCCCGGTTCAGAGGCGTGAGCGGAAAGGGCGAAGACCGCCACGATAACTGGACGGCCAATAAACCTCAGCCAATGCTTTTGCACGGGTAGCTCCCTAGTAAAACGAGGCAGGCGTCACACCTCGCCGGTGGACCGTTCCTAGTTCTTCAGCCGCACGTGCACCCCTGACCGGGCGCAGTCTTCGTCGGTTTTGAGATTTGCGGCACGGATGCCGTGCGCGGCGAGCTCCTCGTCGCGCTCCTGCGTGTCGCCCGTCACGCCGACCGCACCGATCACCTCTCCCCGATTGTTCCGTATCAGCAGGCCCCCGCCTTCCGGGAAGATCTGGCCGCCGGATGCGCCCATGAGAAAGTTCATGAACAAGGGCCGCTCCTCGGTGCGCACCCGTACGAGGCTCGATGAGCGGCCGAGGGCGAGTGCGGCATAAGCCTTCCCGAGCGCCATCTCGAAGCGCATCATGGCCGAGCCGTCTTCCTTCTTGAACGCCTTGGGCCGCGCGCCGGGATCCGTCACCACCACGCTCAACGGCCGGCAATCGAGTTCGCGCCCTCGCGCGAGAATTGCATTGATGACGCGATCGGACTGTTCAAGTGTAATCTCGGCCATCTTGACGTCTCCTCCGAGAATGTTTCGAAGGCCGCGCGTTGAGCAACGCGTGAGCGTGTGCTCGAACGCGCGGAGTTAAACCGGGAGCAGCTCCGGATTTAACCTATCTTAGACCTCGCGCGGGAGAAATAGAACGCCATCGTCGCCCTGACGGGTTGCATTACAATGCGACGGTGAAGTCAGACTTTCGTCCCGTAGCATAAGACGGATTCCCAAGGACATGAGTCCGGAGAGCGTACGCATTGCGTGCCTGCAGATGAACTCGGGCAACGAGTTCACCGTCAATCTGACCACGTTCAGCGCGATGGCGCGCGAGGCTGCGGAGCGCGGCGCAGAATTCATCCTGTCGCCCGAATACTTCCTGATGATGGACGGCAGCGGAAGGGTGATGCGGGAGGCGGCGCTTGACGAGCAGGGAGAGCCGGCAATCTCCGCGCTCACCGAATTGGCGCGTGAGCTCGGGGTCTGGTTGCTCGCCGGCTCGATTACCCTCAAGAGCGGCGAGGGACGCATGTGCAACCGCTCGATTCTCATCTCGGCGGGGGGCGATGTAGTCGCGACCTACGACAAGATTCACATGTTCGATGCCACCTTGCCAGATGGGAAGGTGATTCGTGAATCATCGGCCTATCGGCCGGGTGAAAGCGCGGTCCTCGCGCAGACGCCGTGGGGCACGCTGGGGATGACGGTGTGCTACGACCTGCGCTTTCCGGGGTTGTTCCGGGCGCTCGCTCAGGCGGGCGCCATACTCATCACGGTACCTTCGTCATTTCAGCGCCAGACCGGAAGAGCGCACTGGCACGCCCTGCTGCGGGCACGGGCAATTGAGAACGAGTGTTTCATCCTGGCGCCGGCCATGTGCGGCGATCACGCGGGCAACCGGCAGAGCTACGGACACACGCTGGTGGTTGATCCCTGGGGCGAGGTCATCGCCGAGGGCGGCGAATCGCCGGAGATCGTTTACGCCGAGATCGAGACGCGCCGCGTGGCCAGGGTCAGGGGCATGATTCCTTCTCTTGATCATGACCGGCCGTTTGCGCCACCGGCCAGGCCGGCCTGAAGCAAGTGTGCAGCGCGGGTCGGATGCAAGACGGATCGCCGCCCTGAGCGGTGTATAATCCACGCCGATCTTTACGGACATGCGCATCCTGTTGAGTAACGATGACGGGTATTTCGCGCCCGGCATCGTCTCGCTCGCCGAGTCTCTTGCTTCTTTCGGAGCCGTGACGATTGTCGCGCCAGAGCGCGACCGCAGCGGATCCTCCAATTCGCTGACTCTCGATCGGCCATTGACGGTGCGCCAGGCGCGCGGGCAGACCCATTTCGTCAATGGCACCCCGACCGACTGCGTGCATCTCGCGGTGACGGGGTTGCTGGAGCAATTGCCCGACATCGTGATTTCCGGCATCAATCACGGCGCCAACATGGGCGACGACACCATCTACTCGGGAACGGTGGCAGCGGCAACGGAAGGATTCCTGCTCGGCATTCCCTCGATCGCGATATCTCTCGTCGCCGAGGGCGGCAATCACTTTTCCACTGCCGGG
>DASPGR010000260.1:0-5448 GCA_035620515.1 Burkholderiales bacterium
CATCCCCTTCGGCGTGACGCGCACCAGGCTGCGCCCGATCTACCACATGGGATCGTTCCTCTGGTCCGGCGCCCCGGTGTTCGACATCCGCAGGGAAAGAGAGGCGAACGACCTGCTGATCCGCGACCGGCCGCTCGGCAAGGCCCTCGCCACGACTCTCTCCACTCATACCTGCGTGCTGATGCGCGGCCACGGCATGACCGTAATCGGCGACGGCGTTCCCGAAGCCGTATTCCGCGCGATCTACACCGAGATGAACGCGCGCCTGCAGCTCCAGGCCGCCCAGCTCGAAGGCCCGATCGAGTTCCTGAGCGACGAGGAGGGCCGGCGCTCGACGGTGTCGAACCGCGGCACGATCGAGCGGCCTTGGGAGCTGTGGAAGAGAAGCGCGCGCGGTCGGACAGAGGGATAAAGCGCGTTTCGCCTTATGGTTCGGCTTGAAAAATGCCACGACTTGCGCTGCATTTGCTTATCATGAGTTGGGCCTTCCCCGAACTGCGGGGGAATAGGCCGATCTCGTCCCCCTAGCATGGAACGCATGCGCTGCCCGCACTGCTGGACCGAGACCAGCGCCGCCACAGGCCGCTGCCAAGCCTGCGGCAATGTTCTCGGCGAGCGGGAATGCCCGGCTTGCGGCTTCGCCAGCCCGGCGCTTTTCCGTTTCTGTGGCCATTGCGGCGGGTCGATCGCGGACGTAGCACCTGCGCTGCTGCCCGAGGACCGCAACGCTAAAGCCGCCGAACCGCTTGCACGCTCGGCCGAGCGGCGGCAAGTCACTGTGCTGTTCAGTGACATCGTCGGCTGGACCAGGCTGGCGCAGGATCTGGATCCGGAAGATCTGGGCGCGCTGCTGCGCCGCTACCAGACGGCGTGTGCAGAAGTGATCGGCAAATACGACGGGTATACCGCCCAGTATCTCGGCGACGGCGTCCTCGCCTATTTCGGCTATCCGGATGCACATGAGGACGACGCCGAGCGGGCCGTGCGCGCGGGGCTCAGCATCGTCGAGACCATTCCACGATTGAGCCCGCATTCCGGGCCCAGCCTGGCGGTGCGCGTCGGCATCGCCACAGGGTTGGTGCTCGCAAATCGCGCGGCCGAAGGGAACGCAAGCGAGCTTGCGGTCATCGGTGAGACGCCGAATCTCGCCGCGCGCCTTCAGCATCTCGCCCCGCCCAACGGAGTAGTGATTGCGCCGAGCACCCGACATCTTCTCGGCACGCTGTTCGAGCTCGAATTTCTCGGCGAACATGCGCTCAAGGGCTTTGCCGAGCCGGTCCATGCGTATCGCGTCGTTCGCGAAAGGCCGGTCGACAGCCGCTTCGAAGCCGTCCGTGATGCCGCGCTGACGCCCCTCATCGGCCGCAAGGAAGAGATCGACCTTCTTGTCGGCCGCTGGCAGCACGCTCGGCATGGCGAAGGTCAGGTGGTCCTCCTGTCGGGCGAGGCGGGCATTGGCAAGTCGCGCGCCGTCCACGCGCTGCGGCAGCGCCTCTCCGGTGAGCCGCACGTAATGCTCCACTATCAGTCCTCGCCGCACCACGCCGACAGCGCGCTGCATCCGGTGATCGCGCAGCTTGAGCGCATGGCGGATATCCGGCCGGGGGAAAAGGCGCAAGACAAGCTCGGCAAGCTCGAAGCGCTGGTCTCGGGCGCAATGCACGACACCGCCTCGGCCGTGCCGCTCCTTGCCGCCCTGCTGTCCATCGACGCCAGCGGCCGCTATCCGCCCGTGACCCTCGACCCGCAGCAGCAGAAGGATCGAACGCTCGCCGCGCTGGTCGAGCATCTTGACGGCGTCGCCTCGCGCCAGCCGATCCTCATGGTCGTGGAAGACGCGCACTGGATCGATCCCACCTCGCTCGAATGGCTCGGACAGGTGATCGAATGGGCGCGCGCCGCCCCGGTCCTGCTCGTCATCACGTTGCGTCCGGAGTCTTCGCCGGACTGGGCAAACCGCTCGCGGCTCACAGTCCTCACCCTCAACCGATTGAGCCGTCAGCAGAGCGCGGCCATGGTGCGGCAGCTCGCCGGTCGCGCTTCCCTCGCCGACGACACGGTGGAGCAGATCGTGCGCAAGACCGATGGCGTCCCGTTATTCATCGAGGAAGTGACGAAGACCGTGCTCAAGGAAACCGAGCGCTCGGCCGCACAGGCGTCCTCGACGATCGCAATTCCGTCCAGCTTGCAAGACTCCCTCATGGCGCGGCTGGACCAGCTTGCAAACGCCAAGGAGGTGGCGCAAGTCTGCAGCGTCATCGGCCGCGAATGCCCCTACCCGTTGCTTTCGGCGGTGATCGGCTGGCCGCAGGCGAAGCTCGACGCAGCGCTGGACCGGCTCGTCCAGTCGGGCCTGATGTTTCGTCACGGGATGACTCCAGAGGCGCATTGCGTGTTCAAGCACGCTCTGATTCAGGACGCCGCCTACGCGAGCCTGCCGCGCGCCAGGCGTCAGGCCTTACACGCGCGCACTGCCGAGGTGCTCGTCGAGCGCTTTCCCGAAACCGTCGACACCCAGCCCGAGCTGATGGCACACCATCTCACGGCGGCAGAGCGCTCCGCCGATGCGGTCTCGTACTGGGAGAAGGCTGGACAGCGTGCCGTCAAGCGCTCCGCCAACGTCGAAGCGGCGCGACACTTCGCCAAGGCACTGGAACTCCTGGCTCGGTTGCCGGACACGCCGGAGCGAGCCCAGACGGAGCTCGCGCTTCGCGTCATGCTGGGCCCGACGCTGATCATCACCCGCGGGGCGCTCAGCGCCGACGTGCAGCAGAATTACTTGCGCGCGCAGCGCTTGTCCGCGCAGTTCTCGGATACCCCCTTGCGCTTCGCCGCCTTGTGGGGCTCATGGCGCTTCACCCGCAATTTCCTCGAGAAGCAGCAGATTTCCGATGACCTGCTGCGCGTCGCTGAGAGACTGGGCGACCAGGGGTTGATGCTGCAGGCCCACCACACTCAGTGGGCCACCCGGTTTCACCTCGGCCGGCACGCGGCGTGTCTCAGCCACGCGGAGGCAGGCCTGCAGCTCTACGGCCGCGGGGACTATCGATCGCATGCGGCGATGTACGGCGGTCATGACCCGAAAGTGTGTGCCTGCGGCGAGGCCGCCTATTCCCTGTGGCTGGTCGGCCATCCGGAACGCGCCGTGGTGCGCGCGGACGAGGCCCTCGCCTGGGCGAGAAGTCTCGACCACAGCGGCAGCCTGGCGCACGCGCTCGAGATGAACCTGCTGCTGCACTTCTACCGCCGCGACGCGACGAAGATCATGCAGCTTGCCGACGAGATCATCGAGTTCGCCGGCCGCGAGAACTTCCCGGTTCACAAGGCCAAGGGCCTGGTCTTTCGCGGGTGGGCTCTGGCCCATCTCGCCGATGTGCAGGAGGGCGTCGATTTGATGCGCCGTGGCCTCGCCTCGCAGCAGGACGTGGGCACGCGCGAGGATCATCCGATCTTCTTCGACATGCTGGCCGAGGGGCTCGGCATGGTGGGCGACGTCGGCGAAGGACTTCACATCGTCGAGCAGGCGTTGTCGGAGACCAGCGCGGTCGGATTGTCTTTCTGGACCGCTGAATTACACCGGCGCCGCGGCGAGCTGATGCGCAGCCGTAACGAACCGCAGAGCGCAGAGCTCGAGTTCCAGGCCGCACGCCGGATCGCGCGCGACCAGAAGGCTATCGCCCTGGAACTGCGCTCGGTGATGAGTCTCGCGAGACTGTGGTCGGACGAGGCGCGCGGTCGCGAAGGCTACGAGTTGCTGGCATCAGTGCAGGGACAGTTTACGGAAGGCTTCGCCACGGCGGATCTCGTAGAGGCGAAGGCCTTGATGGACGCCATGGCGTAAAGCAATCCGGGGCGGTACGCAGCGACCGGCAAGACGGTCCTGCAATCGAGGGGAGGAGGCGTGAACGTCGGTGGCAGCCTGCAGGTGAAACGCACAGCGGCGCAAGCAGCTGCGGAGCGACCGTTTCGCGGAGCCGTGCGCGACCGCGACGAGCTTGCGATCAAGGCCTATCGGCTCGGCACGCACCGGACCGTGCCGCCGCAGCAAACGCTGGAGCGTCTCATGCCCCTGCTTCCGGAAATGGGCATCACGCGCATAGCCAATATCACCGGCTTGGACTTGATCGGCATTCCCGTCGTCATGGTGTGCCGCCCGAACTCGCGTTCCATTGCCGTTGCCCAGGGCAAAGGCCTCGACCTTACGGCGGCCAAGGTCTCCGGGGTCATGGAGGCGGTCGAAACCTTTCACGCCGAGCGCGTTACACTGCCGTTGCGCCTCGCGAGCTATGCCGAGCTTTGCCGCTCGGAGTCCGTCGCCGAAGTGCGGCGTCTACCGTTCTCGGTGCGGGGTCGATTTGCCGACGATGCACCGATTCTGTGGGTCGCCGGACGAGATCTGATGGGCGGCGGAACGGCGTGGCTGCCCTACGAGTGCGTACACACCGATTACACCCTGCCGTTCCCCCAGGGCAGCTTGTGCTTTGCCGCCAACACCAACGGCCTTGCCTCAGGCAACCATGAGCTCGAGGCGATCAGCCATGGCCTTGCGGAGGTGATTGAACGCGACGCCATCACGTTGTGGAAACGGCGCGACAAGGCATCGCGCGGGTCCACCGTCGTCGATCTGAATACCGTCGACGACGCCGCATGCCGGGCGCTGCTCGACCGCTTCTCAAAGGCTGGTATCGACGTCATGGCATGGGATGTGACCTCCGACGTCGGCGTCGCCACCTTCTACTGTCTCCTTGTCGGCCGGCAAGCCGAGTTTGCCGACCCCGAGTTCGGGTCCGGCTGCCATCCGTCGCGCGCCATTGCGCTGTCGCGCGCCCTTACCGAGGCGGCCCAGGCTCGAACCACCTACATCGCCGGATCGCGCGACGACTTTGTGCCCGAGCTGTATACCGGGTCGGCGCGCGCGCGGCGACTGCGCGACTGCCGCGCTCTACTGGCGTCGAGCGCCCCAGCGCGAGCCTTTCAGGACGTGCCCAGCTTCGAGGCGGACGACATTGCCGCTGACGTCGACTGGATGCTCCGGCAGCTCGGGAACGTCGGCATGGTGCAGGTGCTGGTAGTCGACCTCACTAACCCCAAGTACGGGCTGCCCGTCGTGCGCGTCGTGGTGCCGGGTCTCGAGGGGCCGGACAAGGGGCCCGGCAGCGACTATGTGCCCGGCGCTCGCGCCCGGGCGATCGACGCTGCGCGCCCATGACGACGATCCTCTTTGCTGGCCCGACACTCCGATCGGACGACGTTCGCGGCTTCGGTTCCGTCGAATGTTTGCCCCCGGTCCAGCAGGGCGACATCTACCGCGTGGCTTCGCGCCGGCGACCGCGCGCAATCGGCATCGTCGACGGCGTGTTTCAGCATGTCCCGTCGGTCTGGCATAAGGAAATCCTGTGGGCCATGGCCAACGGCATCCACGTCTTCGGGGCCGCCAGCATGGGGGCG
>DASPGR010000261.1:0-2619 GCA_035620515.1 Burkholderiales bacterium
GTCGTGACCTCGACTGTCCAGGGGGTGGTGATTTTCGCCTCTCCCTCGATGCATTCCACACCGAGGCCCCTGTAGCGTTCTGCCGAATCATGCGGCTCGACGGTCCGGATGACGCGCTGCACCCGCTCCATCACATCGGCAAAGTCGAAATCGGCGCTCGCCGATCTCAACCCGAACTCGGGCGCGCGCCGGATCTGCGCGAGCAGGCGGGAGGACTTTATGAGCGCCTTCGACGGCACGCAGCCGGTGTTGAGGCAGTCACCGCCCATCCTGTGCTTCTCGATGAGGGTCACCTTGGCCTTCACCGCGGCCGCGATATAGGCCGCGACCAGCCCCGCCGAGCCCGCGCCGATCACGACCAGGTTGCGCTCGAAGCTCGCGGGCCGCCGCCATTTCGCGTAGACCTTGCGCGCCTTGATCGCGTTGACGATCCAGCGCGCGATCAGCGGAAAGATGCCGAGCAGCGCGAAGGAGATGATGAGGGCCGGCGAGAGAATGCCGGAGAGCGAGTCGATGCGGGCGAGCTGGGTGCCGGCGTTAACGTAGACGATGGTCCCGGCGAGCATCCCGACCTGGCTTACCCAGTAGAAGGTCCAGGTCCGGATGGACGTCAGCCCCATGACGAGATTGATGACGAAGAACGGGAACGCCGGCACCAGGCGCAGCGCGAAGAGGTAGAACGCCCCGTCGCGCTCGACGCCATCGTTGATCGTCTTGAGATTTCCACCGAAGCGCCTCTGGATCGACTCTCGAAACAGAAAACGCGAGGCGAGGAACGCGAGGGTTGCGCCGATGCTGGAAGCGAAGGAGATGATCACGGTGCCCCACAGCAGCCCGAAGATTGCGCCGCCGACGAGCGTCATCAGTGCCGCGCCCGGCAGCGATAATCCGGTCACGGCGATATAAACGAGAAGGAAGATCACCGCGGTGCGAACGGGATTGGCCCTGAAGTAGGCGTCGATGGCAGCCTGCTGCGACTTGAAGAAGTCGAGCGTGAAAAACCGCCCGAGATCAAAAAAGAAAAACGCCGTGATTGCGATGAGGATCACGGCGATCAGCGCAAGCCTGCCTCGTGTCATGTCGGATCTTCCTGTGCTAACGGATGCGCGCTGCGTGGGCGTTCTGCGAAAGCATGGCGGCGAATCGCCCGGCGGGCCTCGTAGTTTGGGCCGCGCGTGACGCGATCATGGTACGACGCATGCGCCGGCGAGCCCGCAGGCCAGTTGGAGAGAAACTCGCGCTGGAAACACTCGGTGTCGTAATGCACGGGGAGCGCCTCGACGTAGGTGTTACCGGCACGGACGGTGTACAGCGCCTCGACCGCGGACGCCGGCGTGACGCCGATGCGTGTGACCATGGCATGCCGGGTTGCGCGGAAGTTGGGCATTCCGGCGGCGCCATTGTTAGCGACGACACGCCCGCCCGGCAGCTCGCAAAGAACGGGCAGGCAGGTGTGGCTGCATGCAAATATGTCCGTGCGAGCCTGGTCGAACCACCGGTCTATTTTCTCGAGCTGTCGCGGCTCGTCGAGCGCTTCCTGGGCGAATCCCCATCCGGCCAGCGACTCGGCATCGCCGTGCACGATGGCAACGCGTGCCCCGCCGACGCGGGCGACGAGGTTCATGGGAAGCTGCCCGAGGGCCGCCCGCAGTGCCGGAAACGCGCGAGAGGCATCGCGCAGGCGCTCGAGGATGGCGTTGGACCGCTCGACCTCGGCATCGCTCACCCAGTCGGGGTAAGCGCATCCGCAGCCAGCTGTCGGATCATCGGCCGCGAGCTCGGTCTCGACGTTGCCGCGCAGCGCAGTGTGCCCGAGAACCGTGCGGTTGACGGATTCAAACCCCTCTTGATCGACATTGAACCAGTTGAAGTCGCCGTTGAAGACCACGGCGGCGCGGCCCGGCTCGGCTGCGGCGAGATCGAGCACGCTTGCGAGCGCGGGACGGTTCCCGTAAAGCCCGCCGACGATATAGAGCGCATCGGCGATCAACTCGGGATCGCGCGCGAGCGAAGCCGGGGAATAGCGATAGGCGAGCGGGCAGCTCCTCCCGGGGCGTGAATCGGAGCTCATACGGCTCGCGTCCGCAGGCGTTGCCAGGCGACGGGGACGAGGAAGCCGGCAAAGCAGATCGCAAGGCCGTAGAGGTTCGTGCCAAGCAGGAGCGCATACTTGCCCGTACCAATCGCCCACGCTGACGGAACTGCGCCCACCGCGAGCAGGACGCCCAACGCGACGCCGGGCCAGAACGCGAGATGGAAACTCCACGGCGAATGCCGCACCAGCGGGCTCAACAGGAACACCGGCGCAAGCCCCATCACCATGGTCCCGCTGAGCGTCGTCGCCTTGAGGATATCGGTTCCCGCGATCATCGGCAGGTTGCCGAGCACCGCAATTGCGACCATCGCCCACATTCCGACCATGACCGCGCGTGCGCTCGGGGCGCGTCCCGCGAGCAGGGGCACTTCCTGACCCACCGACTTGGCGATGGACGAGAACGTGGAATCGAGCGTCGATCCCGCGGCCATCACCATAATGACCGTCATGAGGAGGTAGGGCGCCGTCCCGAACGCGAGGGCGACCGCGCCTGGCATGTTGTCCCCGAGGGGCAGGCCTTCAAT
>DASPGR010000262.1:0-6783 GCA_035620515.1 Burkholderiales bacterium
TGACTTCTGACTTCAGAAGATGTCGCCGCGCTCGTACTGCTTCGGCCAGGGAAACTTCGCGCGCAGCGCCTTGGCCGCGTGCATGGGCCAGTAGGGATCGTTCAGGAACGCGCGCGCCATGACCACGATGTCCGCCTGCCCGCTGGCGACGATCTGCTCGGCCATTTCCGGGCTCGAGATGAGGCCGATGGCGCCGGTCGCAATGCCGGCCCGGCTCCGCACCGCCGCGGCAAAGGGCACTTGGTAGCCGGGAAAAACATCTACCTTCTGCCGCGGATCGACGTTTCCACTCGAACAGTCGATGAGATCCACCTTGCCGCCGCTTTTCAGAACCTGGGCGAGCCTGACGGTGGAGTCGAGGTCCCAGCCGCCCTCCATCCGGTCGGTGCTGGAGACGCGCACGAAGAGCGGTTTCTCATCGGGCCATTCCGAGCGCACGGCGTCCACGACTTCCAGCAGAAAGCGGATGCGATTCTCAAAGCTCCCACCGTAGCGATCCGTGCGGCGGTTCGTGATCGGCGACAGGAACGTCGAAATCAGATAGCCGTGGGCGCCGTGGAGTTCGATCACGTCGAACCCGGCCTCGCGGGCGCGCCGAGCGGAGGCCGCGAAAAGTGCGACCGTGTCGGCAATCGTCTTTTCGTCCATCTCCTGCGGCACCGCGTAGCCCTCCCCGAAGGCGATCGCGGAGGGCCCGACGATCGGCCAGCCCCCCTTCCCGGGGGCCAACGGCTTGCCGCCGTCCCACGGGGCCGCTGTCGACGCCTTGCGCCCGGCATGCGCGAGCTGGATCCCCGACACGGCGCCCTGCCCTTTCACAAAACGCACGATGCGGGCGAACGCGTCGCGCTGCGCGTCGTTCCACAGGCCCAGACAGCCGGGCGAGATTCGTCCGCGCGCCTCGACGTTCGTCATCTCCGTGAACACGATGCCGGCGCCGCCGACTGCACGGCAGCCGAGGTGCTGAAGGTGCCAGTCGTCCGGCACGCCGTCCACCGCCGAGTACTGGCACATGGGCGAGACCATGATGCGGTTGCGCGCAGTAACCGAACGGAAGGTAATCGGGCGGAAGATATGGGGCGTCGGGTCGCGCTGCAGGACCTTGCGCTCCGCGTCGGTTTCTTTCACCGGCTTGTCATTGGCCATCGGGTTCACCCATCACTCATCACCCATCGCTCGTCACGTCTTGTTTCCTTCAGATGGCGCCGTCCGCTTTCAACTGTGCAACGTCTGCCGCCGCATAGCCGAGCTCCCTCAATATCGCGGCGGTATGTTCGCCGACCCCCGGCACGGGATCAAATCGCGCTGTGAACCCGTCATGCGTCGCCGGCGGGAGCAGCGCCGGGAGCGGGCCTTGCGGCGACCCCATCTCGTGCCAACGCTCGCGGGCCTTGAGCTGTGGATGTTCCCACACTTCATCGACCCTGTTAACGCGCGCATTGGCGATCCCCGCCGCGTCAAGCTTCGCGACCACCTGCGTCGTGCTGAGAGAAGAAAAGACGTCGTTGATCAGAGCCGTCACTTCGGCGCCCCGCTCAAGGCGCTTCAGATTGCTGTCGAATCGCTCATCCAAGGCCAGTTGCGGCTGACCGAGTACCTTATCGCAAAAAGCGACCCATTCCCGCTCGTTCTGTATTCCCAGCATCACGTAATGACCGTCACCTGCACGGAACCGCCCGTAGGGCACGATCGTCGCGTGGTCCGCACCGCTGCGGGCCGGCGCTTTTCCGCCAAAGTGCGTGTAGTAGAGGGGAAAGCCCATCCACTCGGTGAGCGCATCCAGCATCGTGACCTCGATGCGCCCGCCCTTGCCGGTCTTTTCCCGCTGGTAGAGCGCGGTCAGGATGCCCGAGTAGGCATACACACCCGTCGCGATGTCCGCGATCGAGATGCCCACCTTGCTAGGGGTGTCGGGCGTGCCCGTCACCGCCAGCACGCCCGCTTCACTCTGCACCAGGAGGTCGTAGGCCTTCTTGGATGCGTACGGACCCGAGTCGCCGTAACCCGAGATGTCGCATACGATGAGCCGCGGATGGGCTGGCAGCAGCGTTTCCGCCGACAGGCCGAGGCGCCGCGCCGCACCCGGAGCAAGGTTCTGGATGAAGACATCCGCCCGGGCGATGAGCCGTCCCAGGATCTCGTGCGCTCTCGCGTGCTTCACGTCGAGCGTCAGGCTTTCCTTCGATCGGTTGAGCCACACGAAATGAGACGAAAGACCCTTCACCGTCTGGTCATAGTCGCGCGCGAAGTCGCCCACGCGGGGGCGCTCGATCTTGATCACGCGCGCGCCGAGGTCGGCCAACTGGCGCGTCGCGAACGGCGCCGCCACGGCCTGTTCCAGCGCAATGACGGTTATTCCATCCAGCGGTCTCATTGCCGCCCGAGACAAACGTAACGCATGCAGTTCAGAACGAGCGCGGAAGGCCGAGGACGTGCTCGCCGACGTAGGAGAGGATCAGGTTGGTGGAGATGGGAGCGACCTGGTAGAGCCGTGTCTCGCGGAACTTGCGCTCGACGTCGTACTCGGCTGCGAAGCCGTAGCCCCCATGCGTCTGAAGGCAGACATTCGCGGCTTCCCACGAGGCATCGGCCGCCAGGAGCTTCGCCATGTTCGACTCGGCGCCGCAGGGTTGGGCGCCGTCGAAGAGCGCGGCCGCACGGTAGCGCATCAGGTCCGCCGCCTGCACGTTGACGTAGGCGCGCGCGATGGGAAACTGGACTCCCTGGTTGCGCCCGATCGGAGCATCGAAAACGACGCGCTCCTTCGCGTAGCGCGTCGCGCGGTCGATGAACCAGTAGCCATCCCCGATGCACTCTGCCGCGATGAGTATGCGCTCGGCATTGAGGCCGTCCAGGATGTAGCGAAAGCCCCTGCCCTCCTCGCCGACCAGGTTCTCCGCGGGCACCTCGAGATTGTCGAAGAAGAGCTGGTTCGTCTCGTGATTCACCATGTTGCGGATCGGCTTGACCGTCATGCCGCCCCTCGCCGCGTCTCGCAGATCGACAATGAAGATCGACAGGCCATCCGATTTTCTCTTCACCTTCTCGAACGGCGTCGTTCTGGCGAGCAGTATCATCAGCTCCGAGTGCCGGACGCGGGATGTCCAGACTTTCTGTCCGTTCACCACGTAGCGGTCGCCCTTCTTCACCGCGACGGTGCTGATGCGGGTCGTGTCGGTGCCGGCCGTGGGCTCCGTCACGGCCATCGACTGCAACCTCAGCTCCCCGCTGGCGATCTTGGGCAGATATTGCTGCTTCTGCTTCTCCGAGCCGTGGCGCAGGACCGTGCCCATGTTGTACATCTGCCCGTGGCAGGCCCCCGAATTTCCGCCGGAGCGGTTGATCTCCTCCATGATGACGGAGGCGGCGGCAATCGTGAGGCCCGATCCGCCGTACTCCTCGGGGATCAGGGCCGCGAGCCAGCCGGCCTTCGTCAGGGCTTCGACGAAAGCATCGGGGTAGCCGCGCTCCTCGTCCACTTTCTGCCAGTACGCGCTGTCGTACTGGCGGCAAAGCGCGCGCACCCCTTCGCGGATTTCGTCGTGGGGTTCCGGGCCGTCCGGATGCTTCATTGACCTGCGCCGCCAATACTGGAAAATACGCGGGATTATACGATGCCCGTCGGGATCGGCTCCCGGCCGGCTCCACGATACACACGCCCGGAAGGAAACTCCAATGTACGTCACCAACAGCAAGCGCCTGACGCTCGCCGGCGCAAAGAAGATGATGGAGACAGCGATGGGCCAGGCCCGGGCTGCCGGCCACGTGATCGCGGTTGCAATCGTCGATGCGGGCGGCCATCCCATGCTGATCGAACGCATGGACGGCGGGCGGTTTCATACGGTGCATTCGTCGACGACCAAGGCCGTTTGCGCCGCGTCCAACAAGCGGCCGACGACCTCCAGGGGCGCTGTCGGACAATCCCTCGACACCATGCATGCGATCGGTCTCGCGCTGGCGGCCGGACCGGAGCGCTGGACCGCGATGGAAGGCGGCTACCCGATCATCTTCGACGGCGAGTGCCTGGGGGGCATCGGCGTATCGGGCGCGAGCTGGGAGCTCGATGACCAGTTCGCGCGCGATGCCGTCGAGGCAATCGGGGCGGACTGGAAGATTGACAAGAAGTGATGGGTAATGGGTAATGGGTAATGGGTGATGGGTAATGGGTGATGGGCGATGGGTGATGGGTGATGGGTGATGGGTGATGGGTGATGGGTGATGAGTAGTTGGAGTCAAAAGATCGTTTCGCGTTTCACGTTTTACGTTTCAAGAACCCCGGAGAAAGCATCGAGATGGCTGCTGAACGGTTAAGGGTAGCGAGTATAGGGATGGGCTGGTGGTCCGACGTTCTGGCCGACGCGATCAAGCGCTCGAGCAAGCTCGAAATCGTTTCGTGCTACACGCGCACCGAGGCAAAGCGCAAGGCCTTCTCCGAAAAGTACGGCTGCAAGGCAGCCGGCTCATACGAGGAGATTCTCAAGGACCGCAGCATCGATGCGGTCATCAACACCACTCCGAACAACGTCCACCTGGAGACCACGCGCGCTGCCGCGCTGGCCGGCAAGCACGTCTTTCTCGACAAACCGATCGCCACCACCATCGCGGATGCCCGCGCGATCACGGAGGCCTGCCGCAAGGCTGGTGTCGTTCTCGCATTGGGCTACCAGCGGCGCAAGGAGAGTCATTTCCGCTGGATACGGCAGAGAATCGAGAGCGGCGAGTTCGGCAAGCTCGTCAACGCGGAGGCCAACATCAGCCGCGACCGCCTGGGACAGTTCCAGGCCGACTCCTGGCGCTACACGGCGGCCGGAATGCCCGGCGGCGTGATGCTCCAGATCGGAATTCATTACACGGATGTTCTCGAGTACCTGATGGGCCCGGTCAAGGCAGTGCGGGGCGCGCTTGCCCAGCTCGTGCTCCCCGGCGAGAATCCCGATATCGCAAGCCTGATCCTGGAGCACGAGAACGGCGCACTCTCGACGCTCAACGCCTGCTACGCGTCAGCCTCCGAGTATTACCTGATGAACATCTACGGAAAGGAAGCCACCGCCTACTACGATCTTCATCAGGGCCTGAGGCACCTCAAGCGCGGCAGCAAGCAGGTCAATCCGGTCCCATGCGAGAAGAACGACACCATCGTCGAGGAGCTGGAAGAATTCGCTGACGCCGTGCGCGGCAAGGGAGCCCCCGAGATGGATGGAGAGAAATCCACTGCATCGCTGGCCGTGCTCCTGGCCGGGATCGTCTCAGCGCGCGAAGGAAGGCGTGTCGAGGTTGCGGAGATACTGGGCCGCAGGGCCGAGCGGGCGGCCGCCAGCGCGTAGCGTGGAGACTCGAGCCCGCACTGAACCCGTTTTTCTTACGTCTGGAGGAGACATTCATGAATCGAGCATTGGCTTTCAAACGTCCCGCGGGGCGGTCGCTTTTTGCGCTCGCCGCCGCCATGAGCTTCGCACTCCCGGCCTCGGCGCCCGTCCGCGCGGCCGATTTCCCGACACAGCCGGTCGAAATGACCGTGCTCTTCGGCGGATCGAGCGCGACGATCGCCCAGTTGCTGGCCGACGCCATGGCAAAAGAGCTGGGCGTGGCGGTTGCCGCAGTGAGCCGTACCGGCGCGAGCGGCGCGGTCGGCTATTCCTATGTCAAGTCGACGCCGCCCAACGGCTACAACATCGTGTGGAACTCGAACTCGATCAGCACGGCCTACCACAACGGCAACATGAAGTTCGACTACAAGGCCTTCGACGGAATCGCGCGCGTGGGCATGGAAGTGCCGGCGATGGCGGTGCGAGCCGATTCGGGCTGGAAGAACCTCAAGGAGTTCGGCGCCGCGGCCAAGAAGCAGAAGCTCAAGGTCGGCATCTCGGGTCGCGGCTCCTTCACCCACCTCTCCTCCGCTGCGCTCTTCAACAAGATGGGGGTTGACGTCGTCTACGTGCCGTACGGCAAGGGCAGCGCCCCGGTCGAGCTGCTTGCGGGGCGGATCGATGCCGCCCTGCAATGGCCGAACCAGTTCATGTCTCACGCCGAGGCGGGCAAGCTGCGCATCATCGCGGTGACGAGCGCGGAGCGCGTACCCGTCATCCCCAAAGTGCCGACTGCGAAGGAACAGGGCTACGACGTGGACATGGTGCTGTGGCGCGGCGTGGCGGCACCCAAGGGCACGCCGAAGCCGGCAATCCAGCGCCTCGAGAAGGCGATCAAGAACGTCGTCGACAGCAAGTCGTTCCGCGAGCACTGCAAGCGGCTCGGATTCGAGCCGGCATTCCTGCCGGCGGAGCAGTTCGACCGCTTCATCGCAAAGGATGATGTCGCGATTGCAAAGCTGATGGCAGATCTCGGCCTGAAGAAATCGAACTAGCCGGGTCGCAGCGCAATGCGGCTCGACCGCCTGGACCGATGGCTCGGCCCGTGCCTGATGGTCCTGGCGGTCATCTGGCTGTTTCTCGCGTACGCCTACATTCCGGGAGCCCGCTCGGAGGCTGAGCCCGGCCCGCGGGCGTTTCCCGTGCTTCTCGGCGCGGTGCTCTTCTGCCTCGGGCTCCTCATCACGGTATCGTCATTCCTCGCCGCGCGCCTCCCGGGTGCGGCCGAGAACGTGCTGGCGTCAGTCACACGCCACGAGGCGTTCATCGTCGGCGGCACGTTCTCTCTTCTCGTGCTCTATGCCTTCCTGCTCGAAACCGCGGGTTTCGTTCTGTCCACTCCTGTTGTGGTAATCCTTGCGATGCGCGTGCTGCTGCGCCGGCAGCCGTGGCTGCTCACCGTGCTGCTGGCCGTGGG
>DASPGR010000263.1:0-10479 GCA_035620515.1 Burkholderiales bacterium
GTTTCACGACGCGATCTACGACGTGAAGCGGCGCGACAACGAGAAGAAGAGCGCCGACTGGGCCCGCGCCAGCGCTCAGGCTGCCGGGACTCCCGCCGAAGCGTGCAATCGCGTGCACGCCCTGGTCATGGCAACCCGCCACAAAGCCGTTCCCCGCGGCACGGACGCCGAGATACTCGTGGACGTCGATCTCTCGATACTTGGCGCCGCTCCGCAGCGCTTCGACGAATACGAGCGGCAAGTGCGGCAGGAGTACGCCTGGGTGCCCGATTTCCTGTACCGGCGGGAACGCAGGAAGATCCTGAAGGACTTCCTCGCGCGTCCGCGCATCTTCAGCACCGCGCACTTCCGCAGCCGCTACGGGGAGCAGGCGCGCTCGAACATCGGGCGCTCGCTCGCGCGGCTGGGAGGCTAGCGCTGCCGGCGCAGATAATCCGCCATCGCCGCAAACCGCCGCCGCGTCTCCCACGCGAAGAGGGCCCCGGCGAGCCAGTCGAACATGACCCCGATCCAGCGCGGCCGCAGCCGGATCGAGTAGGTATAGATGAGGTCCGTGGCGCCGTCCGGGCGATCCTTGAACCGCATCGAGGCGGCCCACAGCGCGAACGGGCCCGTGGACTCGACCATTTCCGCCGACGCCTGGTGCGGAGGATCGTAGGACAGGAAGCGGGTGCGCATCGCGAAGCCGGATTTCCATCCCCGCCCGCGATTCGTCGAGATGGCGCCGACGCAGGGATGCGTGCCGCCGCCTTCCACGTAGTTGACGCTCAGCAGCGTGTCCCAGCGCAGCCGGACGTGATGGTTGTAGAAGGCTTCGAACGCGTCCTCGCGGCGCGCGGGCAGGAGAAAGACGAGCCGGCCGTGCGCCATGGTCATGAAGCCGTCACGGCGAGGGGTTTCGCAATCATCAGGTAGAACAGCAGCACCATCGCCGCGAACGCCGGGATCCCCAGCGCGAACCAGAGCCGGAACGACCGGTGAAACCGCGCGGGAAGCGCCGCGATCGAGGTTGCGCGCTCCGCCTGCCGGCTCAACCGCATCTGGATCGCCACGACCGGGAGCCAGCACGCGCCCGTCAACGTGAACAGAGCCCATACGGCGTGGGACCACGGGCTCGCGAGCGACCAGCCGAGCAGGCCCATGAGTACGAGACCGCTGACCGCCTGAAAGACGACCGCCGGTACCGTGAACCAGGCGTCCGCAAGCACGGTCCACCGCAGCGTCCACCGCAAGACGGCGATCTCCCCCTTCTTCACGGCGCTGCGATAGCCGAACCAGCAGAAGAACGCGATCCCGAGCCCGGTGCCGAAGAGGATCGCGGCGCTCAGCACGTGCGCGGTCTTCCAGAGCGCAAGTGCGTCGCTCACAGCGCGTGCTCTTCCACCACCGTCTGCATGCCCCAGCGCGCGAACTCGGGCTCGAAATCGGCAAGGCCGAGGAAACCCATGCACGGATGCGCGCCGGTCACGCTGATTCTCCCCGCCGCGAGTCTACGCGCCATGAGGAGCGCCGCCATGCAGGGGATCTCCGGGCCGTGATTGTCCGGGGCGGTGATGTGCCACTCGGCGCTTCCCCGGAACCCGTCGTGCCGCTTGCCGGTGACGGACACGAGCATTGCGCCCCGGTCCGTGCCGAAGCGCTCGAGGAGCGAGGCCGCGCGGTTCACGGGCCCGGCCCAGCGCTCGAGCGGCAACGGCAACCCTGCCCGCCGCAGCGATGCCATCAGCGCGATCGCGATCGTCTGGATGCCGAGCTCGAGCGCCGCGCGAAACTCGACCGTGCGCACGCCCGGATAGCGCCGGGGAAAAAGCTCCAGGTCGGGCACGTCGCACACGGCCGCAAGGCGCATCCCCACGCCGGCGAACCGCATGCGCTTCAGTCCCTGCCAGCCCCACGCATCCGACCAGCGTCCCAGGCGCAGGCACTTGAAGGGCTTCCCGGCGTAGCTCAGGACGCCCGCGAGCGTGGCCGTCCCGCGCTGCGCTTTCTGGGCAGGGGCGATCGCGACCTGGATTTCGTGGATCTGCTGAAAGCGTGGCGCAAGGTGGTCCACCACGGCCGAGGAGAGCGCGGGCAAGGTACTCGCCCCGGTAATTGCCAGGCGTCCGGCCGCGCGCGCGGCGGCATCGAGCTCCCCCGCGAATCCGGCGACGAAGCCGCGGCCGTCCGCGAGATCGATATAGTGCGCGCCCGCCGCGAGCGCCGCCGTCGCCACGCGATAGTCCTGCCCCTGGAACGGGCCGGCGCAGTGCACGACCAGGTCCGGATAGAGCGCCGCAAGCGCGGAGGGAAAATCGCTCGAGGCGAGATCGAGCCGCGCGCTCCGGATGCCCGGGCCGGACGGGCTTGCGGGTGGATTGCGGCCGGCCGGGATGAGCTCGGTCCCGGGATGCCCGGCGAGCTCCCGGCAGATCCGGGACCCGAAGTTCCCGCTCCCGCCCAGTACGACCACCCGCATTCAGGATTGCCTCCGCCGTGCGATTTGCGCGTTATCCTACCCCTGCCCCGCTCCACCAAGCGAAATGAAGATCTCGGTCGTAGTTCCGGCGTTCAACGAGGAGCGCTTGCTAGCCGGCTCGCTCCGGAGCATCCGCGCGGCCATGGAAGCGTTCGGACGCCGCGGCTGGACCTCCGAGTTGATCGTGTGCGACAACAATTCCACCGACCGCACGGCGGAGATTGCCCGGGCGGCAGGCGCTCGCGTCGTCTTCGAGCCGGTGAACCAGATCAGCCGCGCGCGCAATACCGGCGCCGCCGCGGCCGGGGGCGAATGGATCGTCTTCGTGGACGCCGATTCATCTCCAACGGTGGAGCTTTTTTCCGACGCGGCCGATGCTATTGCCGGCGGGCGCTGCCTGGCCGGCGGCAGCACGGTCACCTATCCGAATCCGCCCGCGGCCGCCGCGCTGATCATCGGAATGTGGAACGCGCTGAGCCGGCTCGCCCGGTGGGCGGCGGGCTCGTTCATCTTCTGCGAGGCAGCGGCTTTCCGCGCGGTGGGAGGATTCAGCGAGCAGCTCTACGCCAGCGAGGAAGTGGAGCTCTCCCGGCGCCTCAAGCGCCTGGCGCGCCGCGGCGGGCGCACGATCGTGATCCTCCACCGCCATCCCCTGCTCACCAGCGACCGCAAGCTCCGGCTCTACGGCTGGGGCCGGCTGGCCTGGTTCCTGCTGAGGACCATCGCGTCGGGCGGCCGGACACTGCGCAGCCGCGAGGACTGCTTCGCCTGGTACGACGGGAAACGATAATGCTCCCCCCGTCGCGGCATGATAACCTCGCTTGCCGCCAAGCCCGTTAACTCGGTGCGGGCATGTATTCGGTCAAAGAGATTTTCTACACGCTGCAGGGCGAAGGCGCCAATGCCGGCACGCCGGCCGTGTTTCTGCGCTTCACCGGGTGCAACCTCTGGTCGGGCCGCGAGCAGGACCGCGCCACCGCGATCTGCCGTTTCTGCGACACCGACTTCGTCGGCACCGACGGAACCGGTGGCGGCGCGTTCCGCAATGTCGAATCGCTCGCCGACGCGGTCACGGCGAAATGGCCGCCGAACGCGTGGACTCGCCGATTCGTCGTATGCACCGGCGGCGAGCCGCTGCTCCAGCTCGACGCGCCGCTCATCGAGTCGCTTCACGACCGGGGCTTTCGCATCGCGATCGAGACGAACGGCACGATCGCCGCACCGGCCGGAGTGGACTGGACCTGCGTGAGCCCAAAGGCGAGCGCCACGCTGATTCAGACGCGCGGGGACGAGCTGAAGCTCGTCTATCCCCAGCCGGGAGCCGAACCCGAACGCTTTGTGGATCTGGAGTTCGACCATTTCTTTCTCCAACCCATGGACGGCGCGCTGCGGGTGGAAAATACCCGGCTCGCCGCGGACTATTGCATGCGGCACCCGGGCTGGCGGCTTTCGCTGCAGGTTCACAAGCTGATCGGGATTCCATGAGCAGGCGCAGCTCCCTGCGGGCGTCCCGCGGCGGCGCCCCCGTTCTCGAGATCTGCCACGAATTCGGGTTCGACGCCGCCCATCGCTTCCCGGCCGCGCCGGGCGGACACCGCTACCGCGGCATGCACGGTCACTCGTTCCGCGTCGAGATCGCGCTCCGCGGCGTGCCGCGTCCGCCTCTGGGCTTCGTGTCCGATTTTGCCCGCCTCGAGCGGGCGTGCCTCGGATTACGCGACAAACTCGATCATGCGCTTCTCAATGAGATCGCGGGGCTCCAGCAGCCCAGCCTCGAAAACCTCTGCGTGTGGATCTGGGGGCGGCTCGCGCCGAAGTTCCGCGGGCTGGCGCGCGTGACCGTTCGCCGCGACTCCCTGGGGCAATCCTGCACCTATCTCGGCCCCGCGGCATGAGATCCTCGCTTCCCGCTCCGGCCGGGCCGCTAGAGCCGGGCCGTCAGGCAAACGCCTTTCCCGGGATAACTCCAGCGCCGCGCTTCATCTCGCGCACGAGGAAATCCACCACCCGCTCGAACGGATCGAAGCCGAACGCCTGCCCGATCGAGGGGCGCAGGTTGGAGTTGGCGTTGATGTCGTAGAACACGAGGCGCCCGTCGTCCGCCTCGAGATATTCGATCCCGCCCACGTCGAGCCTTGCGGCCGCGAAGATGCGCTTGCCCAGCGCCACGGCCCTCGCCGGCACTTCGGGATACGGATGGAACTCCACCGGAGGCGCGGCGCTTTGCTCCGCCGGGACCTCGCACGCTTCGGCACTGCCGTCTTCCGGATTGCACACCGGCGCGGGACACAGGTTGAAGCGCCCGTGCGAGATCACGCGCATCGCGTAAAGCAGCTCACCGCCGAGGAACTCCATGCGCACGATGCCGCGGGCGGGATCGCTCGGAATCACCTCCTGCAGCAGCAGCAGGTTGTCCGGCAGCCAGTGCTCCGGACGCTGCGTCAAGAGCGCATCGAGATGCGCGAAGCTCTCGACCAGCATGATGCGCGCACCGCTGCCGCCCTGCTCGGGCTTGAGCAGCACCGGGAAGATGAGCTCGTGCGCGCGCGCCCGGAGCGCATCGAGGTCGTTGAACGTCCACACCCGGGGCGCGGGTATGCCGAGGCCCCGCAGCAGCGCCGCCTGCGCCGTCTTGCTGATCTCGATGGCGAAGGCGTTCACGCCGTTCAGCACGCGCGCGCCGCGGATCTGGAGCGCCCGCAGGTAGGCCAGCGCGTACGGCACCGCGCGCGTGTTGCCGCGCACGTAGGCCGAGGGGCTCGCCTGGTTGAAATAGAGCGGCGCCAGCAGCGCGTCGGCATCCGAGAACGCGGCTTTCTTGAGGTCCACGGGCACGTAGCGGATGCCGCGCCGCTCGAGCGCCTGGAACAGCGGCTTCTGCCACTCCGGGTGCTCGAACAGGACCGCGAGATCCGCGCGATAGCTCATCTTCTCGGGATAATCCCTGCCGGACATGTGCCCAAGTTTGGGGCCAAAGCGCGCAGAAACAACTACGAAATTGGAATGAGCTTATGCTCTTGAGCGCTGACCGATACGGTCACTGAGGCGGCATATGACCGACAAATGCGACGCCATCGTCACCGGCACCGGGCAGTCCGGTCCCTCGCTCGCGGTGCGGCTTGCGAAGGCGGGCCACCCGTATCTCATCACTCCCACGGGGGCTTCGCCCCTGTGGCGCAGGCCGGGGTTTGGCGCGATACTTTCCACGGCAATCGACTCCAACCCGATTTCTTCCGGAGGAGGGAAACACCATGAAACCCGTCGCGACCACCGCAGCATCGCTATTTCTGGCGCTGTCCGCCTCCCTCTCGGGGGCCCAGGAACCGTTCCCGTCCCGTCTCGTTACCGTCGTCAACCCGAATGCGCCCGGCGGCACATCGGACATCATCACGCGCGGCATGACGGAACCGCTGCAGCGCGCCTTCAAGCAGACTGTGATCACTATCAACCGCGTGGGTGCCGGTGGCGCCGTGGGCGGCGCGTACGTCGGGAAAGCGCCCGCCGATGGCTATACCGTCTTGCTCAACACGGTGACCCACGTGATGATCCCGATCGCGGAAACGGCGCTTGGCCGTTCCGCCCCCTACTCGCCCGACGATTTCGTGCTGCTCGCGCGGGTCACCGCCGACCCGCTGCTGTTCGTCGTGCATCCCAGCCTGCCGGCGAGGACCGTGAAGGAACTCGTCACGCTGGCGAGGACGAGGCCCGGCGAGCTGACGTACTCGTCGCCAGGGCTCTACAGCACCGGGCACGTCAGCATGGCGATGCTGATGCGCGTGGCGAAGATCGACCTGCTCCACACGCCCTTCAACGGCGCGGGCCCGGCGATGATCGCCGTGCTCGGCGGGCACGTGTTCATGATGCATGTCCCGGTGGGCGTCGGCAGTCCGCACGTCAGCTCCGGGCGCATCCGCCTGATCGCTCAGACCGGCCCCAGCCGCGGGCCCGCATTCCCCGATACGCCCACGCTGAAGGAGGCGGGCTACGATGCCGCTTTCATGCTGTGGGCAGGCTACTTCGCACCCGCGAAGACGCCCCCTGCCGCCGTCAAAGCGTGGCAGGCCGCGCTGCGCGAGAGCGCGGCGGACCCGAAGTTCAGGGCAACCATGGCCAAGATCAACGTGACGATCGACTACCTGGACGGCGACGCACTGAAGGCGTGGTACGACGCCGAGCTGAAGCGCCTCGACGGCGAGATCCGGGCCATCGGCAAGATCGAAGCTCGGACGTAAGCCGCGATCGGACCCGGTCTCGTCACTAAAACAGAGTGGCGCCCGGCCTGCTCAACGTGCCCACCCGCACGCCGAGGAGGCGAATGCGCCGGTCGAGCGGCACGCGCTTCAGGCACTCGCCCGCCGCGCGGCGGATCGCGCCGGAGTCGCCGGTCGGCTCGTCGAGCGTGCGGTCGCGGGTGACGGTCTTGAAGTTGTCGTAACGCAGCTTCAGGCCGATCGTCCTGCCGACGTAGCCCTTGCGCTTGAGATCGTCGGCGAGCCTCACGCACAGGCTGGTGAAGATGCGCGAGAGCTGCTCGCGGTCGCGCACCGGGTGGAGATCGTCCTCGAACGTCGTCTCGCGGCTGATGGATTTCGGCTCGCTCACCGTGACCACCGCGCGCCCGTCCCGCCCGTGCGCGGCCTCGTGCATCCAGGCGCCATAGCTCCTGCCGAAATGCGCGACGAGCAGCGCCGGGTCGGCCTGCGCGAGCTCGCCGATGGTGCGGATGCCAATCGCCTCGAGCCGCGCGCCGGCCTTGGGCCCGATGCCGTTGATCTTGCGCACCGCCAGCGGCCAGATGCGCGCCGGGATGTCTTCCTCGCGCAGCACCGTCAGCCCGCCGGGCTTCTCCAGCTCGGAAGCGATTTTGGACAGCAGCTTGTTCGGCGTGACGCCGATGGAGCACGTGAGCCCGGTCGCCTCGCGCACCGCGCGCTGGATGTCCCTCGCGGCCACCCGCGCGCGCACCCAGGGATCCGGCGCGCCCTCGGCTGCGCTGTCCTCGACGAGGCCGGTGATGTCCACGTAGATCTCGTCGATGCCGCGGTCCTCGACCTCGGGCGCGAGCGCGCGCACCGCGTCCTTGAACAGGCGCGAGCAGCGCCGGTACTCGTCGAAGTCCGCCGGCAGCAGCAGCGCGTCCGGCGCGAGCTTCGCCGCCTTCATGAGCCCCATGCCCGAATGCAGGCCGAACGCCCGCGCTTCGTAGGTGGCGGTGGTGATCACCCCGCGCCCGCTGTACTCGCGCAGGGTCGGGATCGCTGCGCCCTCCGACACGCCAGCGGGACGATTGCGGGCAACGGTGTCGTGCGCCCGCGCGTCACCGGGGGTCACATCCCCGAACAAGTTCGGGGCCCCTGTTCCGCCCCTCGACGCGCCCTCCGCCGCGGCGCGCCGCCGCCCGCCGATCACCACCGGCTTGCCGCGCAGCTCCGGGTAGCGCAGCAGCTCAACCGACGCGTAGAACGCGTCCATGTCGAGGTGGGCGATGAAGCGCATAAATGATGATTATGACCTCGTCTAAACTCTCGCACTGCGGGGGTCATACCTCATCCTTCCGCCTTCATCCTTCGAGAATGGGCTTGCCCATTTGTAGTGACCGGGGTTTGGCGGGATACTCCGCCGGAAGTCGAGTCTGACCTTACATACCTAATTATCGGGGAGAGGGTGTCCGCAAACAAAGGGGTTATTTGGCCGGCTGAGCCGCACACGATCGCGAAGATCGAAATGCTGCGCGCGTACCTATATCAGTGGTTCTCCATACTTGGCAGGCGATTTGAAGGAAAGGACCTTTGGTACGTCGATGGGTGCGCAGGCCCCGGCGAGTACACCAACTATCAAACTGGATCACCCCTCGCGGCAATGGATGCTGCGCAAGCTACACTTAGAGATGCCGCTGGGCGATGGCGCGCGAACAAGATTCACTGCGTATTTGTGGAGGAGAATGAACCGCGCTTTCAGCATCTGGAGCAGAAGCTCGCTGGGATACCTAAGGACAGCCGCATCCCGCAACATCTGTTCCGCGGCACTTTTGCCAACGGAGTTGCGTGGCTCCGTGAACAGACGCCCAATCCATTTGCATCGGAAGACCCAATTTTCGCTTTCATTGATCCATTTGGTCCTTCCGGACTCTCGTTTTCTGCCGTCAAAGAGTTTCTAGGAAGGCCTTCGTGCGAGGTTCTAATCAACCTCGACTCTGACGGTATTAGCCGAATCAAGAGCGCTGGCGAATATGCAAACCATAGGACAATCCTTAACGAGACCTTTGGTGACTCGGACTGGGAAGGCGAGCTCACGGGTGTGGACCAAGCGGAAATTGTCCAACGAGCATTAGCCCTATACAAGAAAAAATTACGCGCCCTCCCAGGTGTGCGCTACGCATTTTCTTTTGAGATGCGCAAAAGGAACCACGCCTTCGATTATCATCTGGTGTTCGCGAGTCACCATCCGAAAGGGCTCGAAAAGATGAAAGAAGTTATGAAGAGGTTAGATCAAAATGGCACATATTGTTTTTCAGACGATCACGTTGGGCAGCACAACTTGTTTGCTTGGAATGACCCAACGACCCATGCGGCAGATTTGCAGCGGCATTTCGCCGGCTGCACAGTCCCGTATTCTGACGTCAACGACTACGCGTTGAATGATTCACCATTCATCAATCCGAAGGCAATGCTCAAGGCGCTGGAATCCGCTGGAAACATTAGGGTCCAATGTACACGCGCAAGAAGGAAGGGTACATTCCCGGATGATGCGCACGATGGAATGATGATTACCTTTGAGCAAGGGCTGACAAATGGCTAGAAGATCGAGCATCGAGTGGACCGAGATGACATGGAATCCCGTCACTGGTTGCACGAAGATCAGTCCAGGCTGCAAGCATTGCTATGCAGAGACGATGGCAATGCGGCTCGTAGCGATGGGGTCGCCCAGATACCTCAACGGATTCCGAGTCACCTTGCAAGAAGATGTCGTCGATCTGCCTCGGCGTTGGCGCGCACCAAGGACTATTTTCGTCAACTCGATGTCTGATCTATTCCATTCTGAGATTCCAGACGAATTTATCGAACGCGTGTTCAAAACCATGAACGAATGCCCTCAGCATCAGTTTCAAGTGTTGACAAAGCGCGCCGATCGAGTGGTTGAACTTGCCGAGCGATTCGACTGGACTCCGAATATATGGATGGGGGTCAGCGTCGAAAATCAGAAATATGCGATTCGCGCTGTCAAGTTGAGCCAAGTCCCAGCGAGTGTTCGCTTCCTTTCAGTGGAGCCCATGTTAGGCCCAATCGAAGAACTGCCGTTGCGGGGCATTCACTGGGTGATCGTCGGAGGAGAGTCAGGCCGTGGCGCACGACCAATCGAACTCGAATGGGTGAAAGATGTCTTCCGGCAGTGCAGAGACGCCAATGTTCCATTCTTCTTTAAGCAATGGGGAGGCGTGCGGAAACATGTAACTGGTCGGAAGCTCTTCGGTCGCACTTACAACGAGATGCCTCGTCTGCAACATGAGATTCCTCGGGCCGTCTAGCTGTGCGAGGGATGCCGCCGGAGTGTAAGCACGAGTCGTAGGGGACAGCCCAAAGAGACAAAAATAGGGTCAGACCCCATTCTCCAAAGCGGCTGCCATCGCGTTTCCCTTGTGCGCAACGTCAGCGCAAGCGGGCGAAGTGCGCTTGGTCAGCCCCGGCGCCATGCATTCGTCGCTGGAGGCGCTGGTCGAGGCCCAGAATGGTCTGATCCCCAGGGTGAGGCTTGAGATATTTGCTCAACCCCCTCGTGACCGAATTTGCAATTCCTCGCAATCCGCACGGCTCATGCGCGTGAGGCCGTGACGGAATTCATCGGACTTCCCGTTACGCACCCCTATACTCTCCGACCTGTAGTCCGGCAGTTTGCGGGAGGGAGCCATGATAACCGCCTTTCTTCAGAGACAACCCAACCTGATCTTTGGACTGCTGTTTGTCGGCGCGCTCATATGGATGAACAGCGTGCAGACTAACGCTCCGCTCAAGCCGTTCACGGTG
>DASPGR010000264.1:0-5394 GCA_035620515.1 Burkholderiales bacterium
CTCGCGGTCACGCGGCTGTTCGGGAGGTCATGATGGCACTGATCTTCCAGCGCCTTGCGCGCAATTTCATCAAGAACGGCTATTTCCCGACCGACGAGGTAACGCTCGCCCGGATTCTCTCCGCCCTGGACATAAGAGGGCAGGCGGTCCGGATTCTCGATCCATGCTGTGGCGAAGGCGCCGCGCTCGCCGAGGTCAAGCATCACTTGACCGAGTGTGGCGCGCAAGTCAGCGCGCTTGGCATCGAGTACGACCGGGAGCGCGCGTATCACGCGAAGCAGCTCCTCGATCGCGTCGTGCACAGCGATGTGCATGACGTGGTCGTGACGCCGCGGAGCGTCGGCTTGCTCTTCCTGAACCCGCCCTACGGGGACGTTGTCTCCGACAAGGCGGGCACCGGGGATCGAGTCAAGCGCGAGCGGCTGGAGAAGATCTTCTACCGCAGAACGCTTGGCACGCTGCAGTTCGGCGGCGTCCTGGTTCTCATCGTCCCGTATTACGTGCTTGATGCGGATTTCGGAGCAGCCATTGCGCGCAACTTCGAGCGCTTGGCCGTTTTCATGGCGCCCGCGCAGAAGTTCAAGCAGTGCGTCATCTTTGGCGTCAAGCGCCGTGCAGACAACCGGAATCCCGCGATTACCGGGCAACTGGAAGCCGTGGGCAAAGGGGAGCTGCCGCCGGAGCTGCCCGAAGCGTGGGCGGAGGAGCCATACCTCGTTCCATCGATGACGGACGAGGCGGGGTTTTCGCTCACAGCGATCCGGATCGACGCCGAGCAGCTCGCCGACGAGCTTCGCCGCTTTGGCGCAAGCACGCTGTGGCCGCAGTTTCCGGCGACGTTCGGGCAATGGGCGCAAGCGCACCGTAGGCCATTGCGGGATCTCTCGAAGTGGCATCTCGCCCTGGCACTTGCCGCCGGGCAAATCTGCGGGGCCGTGCGTTCCAACGCCGGCCGCACGCTCCTGATTAAGGGCGATACGTTCAAGGAGAAGGAAACCACGGTCGAGCATACCGAGCGCCCGGATGGGAGCCTGGTCGAGACGCGGATTCTGACGGACAAGTTCGTCCCGGTGATCCGCGGCATCGACTTCACGCCCGGCCTGACTTTCGGCGAGATCGTGACTATTCGTTAGGCGAAGTCGTTCTTTTCAACCCCCTGGGGATCATCGTTCCCAGGGGACGGTGTTCCCCTTTTTCTTTGGAGGACACCAATGGAGCTTCACGCTTTATCCGATGTCGATCTGCTCGGCGTGATGGTCGGGCCTCGACGTGCTGTTCAACTGCTCAAGGAAACTCGCGGCAGCATCGCGGGACTCTTGAGCGACTCGCTGGCGTCTTACCACGTCGAAAAGCCCGCGAACCAGCGGCTGCTCGCGGCGCGGGAGTTCATCAAGCGTTCGCTGGCTGAAGGATTCAGGAACGGCGATGCCCTGACTTCGCCCCAGGCGGTGCGCGATTATCTGCGCATCTCGCTCATGGGGCGGAGTTACGAGGTGTTCATGGTCCTGTTTCTGGACGCGCAGCACCGGCTGATCGAGGCCGAGGAGATGTTCCGGGGCACGCTCACCCAGACGAGCGTTTATCCCCGGGAAGTGGTCAAGCGCAGCCTCTACTTCAACGCGGCAGCGGTGCTATTCGCGCACAACCATCCATCGGGAGTCGCGCAGCCCAGTCAATCCGACGAGCTGCTGACCCGTTCGCTGAGGGATGCGCTGAGCCTTATCGAGGTCAGGGTGCTCGACCACTTCGTGATCGGCGGCAACGTCGTCATGTCGTTCGCGGAGCGCGGGCTGTTGTAGCGCTCGGTTCGAGTGAACTTTCGTTCAACGTCAATTCAGGGAGATACCCATGTTCAGAATCAAGGAGGTCGCCGACGTCTTTGTCGATGCCTGCGTGCGCGACGAGGAAGGCCGGTTGTTGTTTCTTTCGTGCTTCGGCCGCGACACGGCCATCCAGCAACTGTTTGCCGCCTTCTATCTCAAGCTGACGGAGGGCGGGCTCGAAGTCTTCCACCTGGCCGAACCAAGCGCCGGTGCACACGCTGCCGGCGAGGCGGTGCGGGTGAGAACCGCGGAGGCCCTGCAGAAGCTGGCAGGGCGCCTGCCGCGGGAGAACGTGTTCGGCAACCTTGCGCACACGTGGATCTACGACCCCGTGATCGTTCGGCCCGACCGCGCTACCCGCACGGCTTGGGTGCTCGATCCGGCGCATGACGCTGAGACCAAGCCAGACGCGGTGCTAAGCCGGGTATGGGAGGTATTCAAGCTTCTCTCCCCGGTGCCGCTCCTCGATGAGTGGCAGCCCACGCTCATGAAGGCGTGCTTCGATGACTGCGTCAAGGCCATGGCCGATTCGGCGTTCCCGCCGCTTGGCCGGGTCTCGGCGCAGAAAGTGATCGTGCCGGATTCGTTCCTCGGCACCGTATCCACGTTGGTCAAGCGCGGGGAGCTTGCGCTCTCCAAGCTCAAGCAAGCGGCATAGCGGCCGCAATTCGATCAACCCCTGCGGGGACTCACCTTCCCGCAGGGGAAGGTGCTCTCCGCGATTTTCGACAAGGAGAGAACCATGCTTGTAGGATCGGAGATTGTGAGCACGCCGCCTCGCATCGTCAGCGCCACGATCAGTCCCATGCCGCAGGAGGCGTGGGACCCGCTGCCTGTGGTTACCGCCACGTTTAGCGATGGCTCCGTGAAGAAGCTCTTCAGTTACTTCCCGGACGAGATCTCGTTCTTGCCTACCGAGTTTGTCGGGCTGACCGAGGAAGATGCAAAGACGCTGAAAGCCAAGAAGGATTCGGTCTACCTCACCGGCGGTTACCGACCCCGGTAGAGATTCCGACCACGTCAAAGGCCGCGTAGCGGCCATCTTTTCGTCAACCCTGCGGGGAGTCACCTTCCCGCAGAGGAGGGTGCTCTCCGCGATTTTCATTCAAGGAGAGAACCATGCTTCACAGTGTAGAAACGGATACCCGCGCGGCCGCCGACGGCGCCGACACGCAAGAGGTAATCCCGCTCGCGCAGTTCATCACGGACTTCGGTGATGGGCTGCTCGATGTCGTACGGGAGCAGAACCCGCCGCTCTTCGATGGCGATGTTGAGCCTCCGCGCGAGGCGGCCATGGACCGGCTTCTTCGCAAGCCGTTTCCGGCGCAGCGCTCGGTAGTGCAGGGCGTGAGCCGTCTTCTCATCGACGAAGACCAGCCCGCCGGCGTGATCAACGCCGAGATGGGCACCGGCAAGACGATGATGGCGATCGCCGCGGCGGCGATCATGCACGAGGCGGGCTATCCGAGAACGCTCGTGATCTCGCCGCCGCACTTGGTCTACAAGTGGCGCCGGGAGATCCGGGAGACCGTCCCCGGGGCAACCGTGTGGGTGCTGAACGGCCCGGATACGCTCCGCAAGCTCCTGCAGTTGCGGCAGATGGGGAAACCCCCGGCCGGGCCCGAGTTCTTCGTCCTGGGCCGCGTACGGATGCGCATGGGGTTCAACTGGCAGCCCACGTTTACGTCGCGCGAAGTCATCGTGGCGAACGAGCTTGGCCGGCAGAAGCTGCGCTACGCCACCTGCGCCGATTGTGGGGCCATGGTGACCGGCGCCGTGAGCGGCTCGGAGGGAGATGTTCCGCTGACCGTCGAGCTGGCCCGCGTTCAGCTCGCCACCGATCGTCAGGCGTGCAAGGCCTGCGAAGCTCCACTGTGGAGCCTCGTTCGGCCGCATTCCGGCAGCCGGTCGCGCCGGGAACTGGTGCTCGATGCGATGCGCCGCATTCCGACCGTCGGCAGCAAGACCGCGGAACGGCTAGTCGCGGCCTTCGGCGAAGACATGCTCGCCGGGATGCTCGAGGACAACCTGTACGAGTTCATCAACCTGATGAACGAGGACGGGGAGCTGTTCTTCCACGACCGGCAGGCGCAGCGGCTTGAGCGGGCCATGGCCAACATGGAGTTCTCGTTCGGGCAGGGCGGCTACCAGCCGACCGAGTTCATCAAGCGCTACCTGCCGCAAGGCTTCTTCGGCCTCCTAGTAGTGGACGAGGGGCACGAGTACAAGAACGAAGGCTCGGCCCAGGGCCAGGCGATGGCCGTGCTCGCCAGGAAATGCCGGAAGGTGCTGCTGCTTACCGGCACGCTTATGGGCGGCTATGCGGACGACCTCTTCTATCTCCTGTGGCGGTTGAACCCGCGCATGATGATCGAGGACGGCTACCGCTATAACGCCCGCAAGAGCCTGGGCGCGGCCGCCATGGCCTTCATGAGGGAGCACGGGGTGATCAAGGACATCTACAAGGAATCCGAGAGCACCTCGCACCGTACCGCCCGCGGACGCACCATCACGCACCGAGCGGCCAAGGGTCCGGGGTTCGGTCCGAAGGGAATCATGCGTTACGTGCTGCCCTTGACGGTTTTCCTGAAGCTGAAGGAGATCGGCGGCGACGTGCTGCCGCCATACGCCGAGCACTTCGAGGAAGTCGGGATGACCGAGTCCCAGGCCGAAGCGTACCGAAAGCTGTGCGATACGCTGAAGCAGGAGCTTCGCATGGCCCTCGTCAAGGGCGACAAGAGCCTCCTCGGCGTGGTGCTCAATGTGCTGCTCGCCTGGCCGGACTGCACGTTTCGCGACGAGCTGGTCCGGCATCCGCACTCACGGGCGCAACTGGCCTACCAGCCGGCGGTGTTCCGGGATGCGGATGTCATGCCGAAGGAGAAGAAGCTGCTGCAGATCGTTCGTCGGGAGCGCAAGAAGGGGCGTCGGGTACTGGTGTATTCCGTTTACACCGGGACTCGCGATACCACCGCGCGGCTGAAGTCGCTGCTCGATCAGAACGGCTTCAAGACCGCGGTGCTGCGTGCAACCGTCGATGCCTCCAGACGCGAGGACTGGCTCTTCGAGCAGGTCGATCGGGGCGTGGATGTCGTCATCACCAACCCCGAGCTCGTCAAAACCGGCCTCGACATGCTGGAGTTCCCGACGATCGTATTCATGCAGTCCGGATACAACGTCTACACGCTTCAGCAGGCCTCCCGCCGCAGCTGGCGGATCGGCCAGAAGCAGCCGGTCAACGTGTTCTTCCTCGGTTACGCCGGCAGCGCCCAGATGCAATGTCTGGAGCTGATGGCAAAGAAGATCGCCGTGTCCCAGTCAACCAGCGGCGACATGCCTGATTCAGGGCTCGATGTCCTGAACCAGGGAGGCGACAGCATCGAAGTTGCTCTCGCAAAGCGATTGGTTGGATAGCCAGATAAGTACGACGCGAAAGGCCCCCGGCAACTCCGGGGGCCTTTTTCTTCTGCAGCGCGCAGTTCATACAGCTACGATAGATGGGCTCGAACGATGCGGCCTAGCATCGGCGCGGCATTTAACAAGCCGAAAACTCACATGCAGAAACCTGTCC
>DASPGR010000265.1:0-5227 GCA_035620515.1 Burkholderiales bacterium
GATATGCCAGCCGCGCAGGCGAGCCGCGGAGGGATTGAGCGCAAGGCTCGAGCGGATCATGACTTCATAACCGGCCGCGATCGCGGTGACGAGCCGCTCTCCGCTCGCGCCAAGCTTTTCTGCCATGGCGACGGCCGCAGGAATGACGACTGCGCCGGCATGAAGCTTGGCGTTGTGATAGTCATCGAGCTCGAATGCATGCGAGGAGACACCGTTGACGAGTGCGGCATCCGCTGCGCGAAGCGACGGCGTGGGTTCGCCCCACACGGTGGCCTCAGCCTTGCCGGCACCGGCCTTGGCCCATTTAAGCAGCGTCTTCGCCCACGGCGTGACATAGCCGTAGACGCCGCAACCCAGGGTGTCGAGCCGTGCAAGCCGCACCGTTTCCCGGGTCCGGCCGGGAAGATCGGCATAACGCAAGCGGGAAACCCAGGCGGCAAGCTCGCGGGTAGGGGCGCTGACCGGGCGGGGATCGTTCATGACCGGGTCCTCCTTTGCGACCATGTTAACGCAGCGCGACTCACGCGGCGCGCAGTCCACATATTGTAGGCCGATCGATCGGACCGCGCAGATTGTTGACAGCGTTTTTGCGCGCGTCCGATACTCCGAAGCGAACCAAGAACGAAAAGCGCTCCTCACTCATCGCCCGTCACGCCTTTCAGGAATCCAGAATGGACTACGACGTCATTGTTGTCGGCGCCGGGAACGCGGCGTTTGCCGCTGCCATCTCGGCACGCGAGAGCGGCGCAAAGCGCGTTCTCGTGCTCGAAAAGGCACCGCGCGAGAAGCGCGGTGGCAACACGCATTTCAGCGGGGCGGTCTTCCGCTTCATCTACGAGGACGTGTCGCAGCTCGACCGCTTCGTGCCGAACGCGGAGCGGGACTATCCCGGATTTCACAAGGGCGTGCAGCCCTATCCGGTATCCGGCTTCCGCGACGATCTCATGAAGGTCACGCAGGGGCGCAGCGACCCATAGCTCTCGGCAATCCTCATCGAGAACTCGCTCGACACCATGTGCTGGCTCCAGGACGTGGGCAAGCACCATTTCGAGCTGGCGATTTCGGTCATGGGCATACGCGTGGGAAACGAGGTCAAATGGCCGCGCGGCGCGATGATCCGCACGGAGCACGAGGGCGTGGGACTGTCCAAGACCTGGTTCGAGACAGCGGAGAAAATGGGCATCGAGATCCGCTACGAGACGGGCGGCGTGCGGTTGACGCAAGCCGAAAGCGGACGCGTCACCGGCATCGTTGCGCGCGGTCCTGAAGGTTTTGCCACGTTCAACGCGAAGGCCGTGGTGCTCGCCTGCGGCGGATTCGAGACCAATCCCGAGTGGCGCCTTCGCTACCTCGGCGCTCCGTGGGACCACGCCAAGGTGCGGGGCTCCAACTTCAATTACGGCGATGGCCTCAAGATGGCGCTCGATATCGGCGCCATGCCGTGGGGGCACTGGAGCGGCTGCCATGCGACGCCGATCGTGGCGACGGCAGCCGACTACGGCGTGCAGAACCTGACCGACAAGACGAACCGCCTGTCGTATCACTACGGCGTGATGCTCAACGTCGAGGGCAGGCGCTGGGTGGACGAGGGCGCGGATCTCAACTCATTCACCTACGCCAAGTACGGCGGCATGATCCTCAAGCAGCCGAGGAGCCTTGTCTACCAGATTTTCGACAGCAAGGTCGTGAATCTCCTCGAGCCGCGCTACGCGACGACCGAGCCGTTCAAGTCCGATACGCTGGAAGGGCTGGTGAAGCAGCTCGATCTCGATCGCGAGCAGGCGATGAAGACCCTCAAGGAATACAACGGCGCGGCAGGGCACGGCGGTCCGTTTAACCCAGCGGTGCTCGATGGGGTCCATACCGAGGGCATCGAGCCCCGGAAAACGAACTGGGCGCTCAAGCTCGACAAGCCGCCGTATCTTTCATGGCCGGTGACGGGCGGCATCACCTTTACCTTCGGCGGGCTCAAGGTAACGGGCGATGCGCAGGTTGTCGCAACGGACTGGAAGCCGATCCCGGGCCTCTATACCTGCGGCGAGATGGTGGGCGGGCTCTTTCACTACAACTATCCGCTGGGCACGGGCCTCATGTCCGGCGCCGTGTTTGGCCGCATTGCAGGGCGCGCGGCCGCTCGCGCGTGAGCTCGTTTTTGCCTGGTGAAATCGCCGCAACGCAGCATCGATAAAAATCCGTTGGGTGGGGCCCGGGCTACTTCGTTCTCTTGGTAATCTCGGGAACGCAAGCAAGGCACAAGGTGTTGACCTCATGGCGCGTACGCCCTGGGCGACAGCCGAGCCCGTTCCACTTCATTCTTGTACGGAGGAGACAGTGATGAGAAGAGCAGCCGTAGTTGCGTCGGCGCTGGTGTTCGGCGTTGTGGGTCTCGCGGCACAGCCCGCGTGGACGGCCAACGTCAAGATCACGCCGTTAGGCAGCCATGACGGCGATTTCTGCCGCTACGATCGCGCGCTGGTGTTCGAGGATCCCGACGGCACCCGGATTCTCTATGATGCCGGCCGCACGGTGCGGGGCCCGGATGATCCGCGCCTCGGGAAGATCGACGGCGTTCTGTTGACCCACGTTCACGGCGACCACCTCGGCGACATCCGCCCGCCCTCGGCGAACGCGGGGAGCTGCGCGAAGCCGGATTTCTCGGTCAAGGCGGTTCCGAATTCCAACACGGTCGACATCGTGATCGCCAAGAAGGCGAAGTTCTTCGTCGGCGGCGAAATGAACGCGTTTTTCACCCACAAGGTGAAGTCGCTGGGCGGGAACCCCAAGCAGGTCGTGACGCTGCGCTTTGGCGCGATGAATTCGGCGGGCGGCGTGAAGGTCGCCAGCGTGCCTGCCGTGCACAGCAATGGTCTGAATCCTGCGTTTCTCCATGCCGATCATGCCAAGGCATTGCGGGACGCCGGCCTCACGGCCTATGTCGGACCGGCGGGGGGCTACGTTGTGCAGTTCACCAACGGGCTCGTCGTCTACCTATCCGGCGATACGGGGATCACGGCCGAGCAGGATCTCGTCGTGCGCCGCCACTACAAGGCCAACCTTGCCGTGATCAACATCGGTGATGTCTTCACCACCGGTCCAACGGAAGCGGCCTACGTGATCAACGAGCTCGTCAAGCCCGCCTCGGTCATCGCCTCGCATGCCAACGAGGAAGCGACCAAGGGCGGCAAGCTCATTCCGGGGACACGCACCGAAGCCTTCATCAAAGCGACGAAGGTGCCGGTGCATCTTCCGCTGAGCGGGAAGACGATGGAGTTCGATGGCAGCGGCAAATGCGTCGCGGGTTGCTGAGCCTCGAATCAACGGCGCGATAACCAGCTGATCGCCGCGAGATTCGCGGCGTTCAGCCAGAAAACCGGCGCCGCACCGAGAAGTGCGCCGAGGGCCCCCGAGATGAGCGGAATCGTCACGCGCGCGACGTTGTTCGCCGTGAGCCGCAGCCCGGTCACTTCCCCGGTGCGGCCCGGCGGCGACTTTTCATAGGAGAGCGCCATCAGCAGGGGCTGGGCGCAGCCAACGCCAAAGCCGATGACAACCGCCATCGCGATGAGTGGATAGACGCTGCGCATCAGTGGAAATATCGCAAAGGCGAGCGCCGCGATCAGCATCATCGACGACATGATCTGGTCGGGCCGCCAGCGCCGCAGCATCGCGGGCAGCAAGAATCGGGTCACGAATACGGCGGCCGCGGACGCGCCCAGTATCAGCCCAATCGTCGAGGCCGAGAGCCCGATCGAGTGGGAAAACACGGGAACGTAAAACGCAAAGAGCTCGGCCGACGCCACGCACAGCCCGCTCGTTATGATCAGGTTGCGCAGGGGCGCATCCCGCAGCAGCTCGAGCGTGCTCTTCTCCTCGGCATGAGCCGCGGCTGTGACGTGAACGAGACGCGGCCGCACGGCGAGGACCACCACCGGCACCAGCGCGAAGAAGACGAAATAAAGAAACGTCTTCGCGTACCCGTTGTGGTCGATGGAAAAGCCGGCAAACATGGGGCCGATGAAAGCGGAAACCGAGTAACCGATCGCGAGAATGGAGAAATTGCGTGCACGGTGCTCGGGGCTTCCGATGCCGCCGGCAAGGTTCTGGACCGAGACGTTGAAGAACACGAACGCCGCGCCGACGAGGATCGAGACCACGAAAAGCCCCGTGAGCTCCCGCAGCAGGAAGCCGCACAGCATCGCAACGACCATGCAGCTTGCTCCGACCAGCATGGGCAGGCGCATGCCACGCCGGTCCGCGAGCCGTCCCGAGTAGACGCCAAGCAGCAGCGGAACGATCGCGTAAAACGCTGCGAGCACCCCGACCGTGAACTGGCTGGCGCCGAGCTCGAGCGCGAAGAGCGAAACCACGACCTTGCTGCCGAGATAGCAGCTGTGGATCGCGATGCTTAGCAGGACAACAGCGTACACGGCTTGCCTATCGGCGGATCGTTCTGAGGAGGTGTGTCACGGCGGCACAGGCGTAGTCATGCGCCTGCGGCCACTTGCTCGCGCGGGGCCCGGCGACATTGAGCACTGCGACGCTCTCGCGCTCGATAAATGCGCCGATCGTCTTTGCGGCTTCTGCGCTGGCGGATCGCTCAGCGTCGATGATGAGAAGCGGCTTGCCGTGCGCCCGGCAGCAGTCGCGCGTATGCGCGGTCCCTCCTTCTATCTCCCCGCAGCAGAGGATGAGCGTGGCATCGGTCTCGAGCACGTTCTTCAGCGTGCGCTCACTGTAGCCTCCGGCTTCCAGCTCGGTCAGGGGATAGCGCGCGGGAACCTTGCCGTCCTCCGCCTGCCGGCCGGGCGGGCACCAGCCGCCGCACGGGAATCCGGCGTCGATTGCAGCATCGAGCGCTCCGCGGTCGACGCCAGTCTGACCGCCGGAGACGATCTTCGCTAAAGGCATGAGGATGTGAACGGCGAATCGCGAACGGTAAACCGAGCGCGGTGCAGATCGTGGGCAGCTGTCATATCCTGGACTTCAGTTAAAAGGACGCCGCGCAGATCGCGGCGTCCTCGTTGCATTAGAATAACCTGACATTCGCTGATTCCTGAAGTTCAGCCCTCTTGGCACCGGGACTCAGAAGGTCCAGAACGTGAACTACCGCGAAGCCTACAACATCGAGGACCTGCGCCGGATCGCTCTCGCGCGGCTGCCGCGCATCGCCTATGACTTCCTCGAGCGCGGGGCGGAAGAGGAAGTCACGCTCGCCGCGAACCGCGCA
>DASPGR010000266.1:0-39023 GCA_035620515.1 Burkholderiales bacterium
CGCGGGATGTCGCGGCAGCTGCTCTTTTTCTGGCGTCGCCCGGTGCCGCCTACATCACGGGGTGCACGCTGCACGTGAACGGCGGGATGTACATGGACTAGATGATGCGATCGCAGGGCAGGATGTGAAAAACCGGAAAAAAGTCCTCCAACCCTTGAATTCAAGAGACTTTTTGAGGCAGGCTAATCTGGTAAAATAACGCCCCGAAATTCCCATACCAAGACCGCCGAAGTTCCAGGCGGGTTTGGGCACAAACCGAGAACACAACAGACCCTAGGAAGGGGGATTTGAATGGAAAATATCGAGCAACGAGTCAAGAAGATTGTTGCAGAGCAGCTCGGCGTCAATGAGGCGGATGTCAAGAACGAGTCGTCCTTCGTGAACGATCTTGGCGCCGATTCTCTCGACACCGTGGAGCTCGTGATGGCGCTGGAGGAGGAGTTCGAGACAGAGATTCCGGACGAGGAAGCGGAGAAGATAGCAACCGTTCAGCAGGCGGTCGACTATATCAAGGCCCACTCCAAGGCCTGACCGCGCTTCGTTCCGGAGCCAAATTGTCCAGACGCAGGGTCGTCGTCACCGGCCTCGGCATCGTATCACCGGTGGGGATCGGGGTGGCCGGAGCCTGGTCCAACATCGTTGCCGGGAAATCAGGCATCTCGCGCATTACCCGGTTCGACGCGTCCGCGTATCCTTCGACTATCGCGGGGGAAGTGAAGGGATTTGACCCGGCGCAATACGTATCGCCAAAGGAAGTCAGGCGCTTCGATACGTTCATCCACTACGGACTTGCCGCCGCCATCGAGGCGCTGAAGGATTCCGGGCTCGACCTCGACCGGGAAAATCGCGAATCAATCGGTGTCTGCATCGGATCGGGCATCGGCGGCCTGCCGATGATCGAGGATACCCACAACGCCCTGCTCGCTGGCGGACCCAGGAAGATCTCGCCGTTCTTCGTGCCGGGTTCGATCATCAATCTCATCTCGGGGCAGCTCTCCATCATGTATGGCCTCAAAGGGCCCAACCTCGCCCTCGTCACGGCCTGCACAACCGCCAATCATTCCATCGGTGAAGCCGCGCGTCATATCGAGTACGGCGAGGCGGACGTTATGGTCGCGGGCGGATCGGAGGCCTGCATCTGCGCGCTGGGGGTCGGAGGGTTCTGCGCGGCGCGGGCGCTTTCCACCCGCAACGACGATCCGCAAGGCGCCAGCCGGCCCTGGGACAAGGATCGCGATGGATTCGTGCTGGGAGAAGGTGCGGGCGTTCTGATGCTGGAGGAGTACGAGCACGCGAAGGCGCGCGGCGCGAGGATTTACTGTGAGCTCGCGGGCTACGGCGTGAGCGCGGACGCGAATCACATCACGGCCCCATGCGAGGATGGCGCAGGCGCGGTGCGATGCATGGACAATGCGCTCAAGAATGCCGGGCTGAACCGCGAGGAAGTCGACTACATCAATGCGCACGGCACCTCGACGCCGCTTGGCGATGTCGCCGAGACGATCGCTATCAAGAACTGCTTCGGCGATCATGCAAAGAAAGTCGCAATCAGCTCGACCAAGTCCATGACCGGACACCTTCTGGGTGCCGCCGGTGGAGTTGAATCCGTTTTTTCGGTGCTGGCACTGCGTGATCAGGTTGCGCCACCGACCATCAATCTCATCGAGCAGGATCCCCAATGCGACCTCGATTACGTGCCGAACACGGCGCGCAAGATGAAGATCGGCGTCGTGTTGTCCAACTCATTCGGGTTTGGCGGAACCAACGGCAGCCTGGTGTTCCGGAAGATCTGACGCCGCACTCTGCGGCAGCACCGTCCAATGATCCTTGTCAACGGCGTAGCGACGGAAATGGTCGCCGCGACCGATCGCGGCCTTGCCTACGGAGACGGGGTCTTCAGGACGTTTCCTGTCAATAACGGCCGGGCGAGCACGTGGCGACTGCACTATCGCAAGCTGGCCCAGGATTGCGCCGCGCTGGATCTACCGTGTCCGGCGGAGCCCGTGCTGGCGGAGGAGGTGATGCGTGCGAGCGCCGCGCAGAGCGAGTGCATCGTCAAGATCATCGTCACGCGTGGCAGCGGCGAGCGCGGGTATAAGCTGCCGCGTGATGGACGCCCGACGCGAATCGTCGCCGCAAGTCCAGGAGCGCGGTATTCAGCCGACCTTGCGCGCGGCGGGGTGCAAGTACGCATCTGCCGCACCCGCGCTGCAATTCAGCCGCGCCTTGCGGGCGTCAAGCATCTCAACCGCCTCGAGAATGTCCTCGCGCGCGCAGAGTGGAGCGATCCAGCGGTGGCAGAAGGCCTGATGCTCGACACAGGGGGGAACGTCATCGGGGGAACGATGAGCAATCTCTTCATCGTTGACGCAAGCGGTCTCGCAACCCCCGACTTGTCCAACTGCGGGGTGGCGGGGGTCACGCGCGAGCGCATACTGGCGGCGGCTGCCAGAGCAGGCGTGAGCTGCCGAATCGAGTCAATAAGCCTGGATCGCGTCTTGGCCGGACGGGAACTGATATTGGTGAACAGCGTGATCGGTGCCTGGCCGGTCCGCGTCGTCGAGGGGCGTTCGCTGACGCCAGGCCCGGAGGCCGCACGAATTCAATCGTGGCTCGCTCAAGACGATGATTAGGAAATTCCTGATCGTGGCACTGGGTGCCGTGGTGATCGGCGCAGGCGCATTCGCCGGTATCCTCTACTACTACGCGCGGAGCGCGCTCCCGGTCAAGGATGCGCCGGCACAGTTCAGCCTCCGCGCGGGCAGCAGCCTGAAGAGCGCCGCGCGGCAGATGGCCGAGGCAGGATTGCTGCACCATCCAGCGGCATTCGTGCTGCTCGGGCGGATCTTTGACCGCGCTGGCGCGATCAAGGCAGGGAGCTACGAGTTTCAACCGGGGCTTACCCCCTGGGACCTCCTGCAGAAGATCAGCCGCGGCGATGTCACGCTGATGGCCGTGACGTTTCCCGAAGGCTCGACCTTCAGGCAATGGCGCGGCATTCTCGATGGACATCCGAAACTGAAGCACGAGACGACCGGATGGCAGGATGGCCGGATCCTGGAGGCCCTGGCGATCGATGCAAAATCGCCGGAAGGCTGGTTCTTCCCGGACACCTACCATGTCAGCGAAGGCACCAGCGATCTGGTTGTCCTGCGACGCGCTCACCAGCTGATGGGACGCCACCTCGCCACCCACTGGGAGGGACGCGCCCCCGGATTGCCTCTCGCGACGCCTTATGACGCGCTGATTCTGGCGTCGATCGTCGAAAAGGAGACTGGCCGGGAGGATGATCGCCCCCTTGTCGCAGCGGTCTTTGTAAACCGCTTGAGAAAGGGCATGCTCCTGCAGGCAGACCCGACCGTAATCTACGGTCTGGGTGAACAATTCGATGGCAATCTGCGCAAGGGTGATCTCTTGGCTGATACTCCATACAACACCTACACTCGAAGCGGCCTGCCGCCAACGCCGATCGCGATGCCGGGTCTCGCCTCGCTGTCGGTGACACTGAATCCGCCCGACAGCGACGTGCTCTACTTCGTGTCGCGGGGCGACGGATCGTCGCATTTCTCGCGCACGCTCACCGAGCACGATCGCGCCGTGACAAAATACCAGCGCTCGGGACGACGCTGATGCGGGGACGCTTCATTACGCTCGAGGGCATCGACGGGGCCGGGAAGAGCACGCACCTGGAATGGCTCGCCCGATTCCTGGAGGGCCGGGGAATTCGTGTTACCCGTACGCGCGAGCCCGGCGGAACGGCCGCCGGCGAGCGGCTGCGCGAGCTGATGCTGCACGGCGGCACCGCACTCCATCCGGAAACGGAGACGCTCCTGATGTTCGCCGCAAGGCGCGAGCACATCGACAAGGTCATCGAGCCGGCATTGGCGAGCGGCGCCTGGGTTATTTGCGACCGCTTTACGGACGCAACGTTCGCTTATCAGGCCGCGGGAAGCGGCGTTTCGTGGGAGAAGATCGAGCAGCTCGAGCGCTGGGTTCAGGGTGGGCTGGAACCGCACGTCACGGTGTTGTTCGATGTTGCCCCCGACGTTGGCCTCACGCGTGCGGCGCGCGGCAAGCGCCCCGACCGTTTCGAGCGGGAGCAGGTCGCGTTCTACGAGAGGGCCCGGCAGGCGTATCTCAAGCGCGCACGGGCAGCTCCCCACCGCGTCCACGTCATCGACGCCAGCCGGCCCCTGACGGATATTCACAAAGAACTTGAGATGGTCTTTTCAAGGGTCTGTTCTGACGTGATTGATTCGAGGAGCTAGCCCCGCGTGGTCCTGCCTTGGCATCGTTCGGTTCTGCATAGCCTTCTGGAGGAGGGTGGTGGGCTGCCGCATGCTTTGCTCTTTCGCGGCGCGTCCGGCATTGGAAAGGTGGAGTTCGCCCAGGCTCTCGCCCAGGCGCTGCTTTGCGAGGCGGAGCGCAAAGAGCGGCTTGCCTGCGGGCGCTGCCCGGCTTGCGAGTGGGTCGCGCAACGTGCGCATCCCGATCTTCGCGTGCTGGAACCCGAAAATCCTGCCGAGCAGGATGACGGCGAGCAGGGCGAGCGCAAGAGGTCGAGCGCCCAGATCGGCGTCGACCAGGTGCGCTCACTCGGAGAGTTCGTAAATCTTTCGAGCCATCGAGGGCGGGCCAAGGTCATCGTGATACAGCCGGCCGAAGCGATGAATGCGAGCGCCGCCAATGCGCTCCTCAAGAATCTGGAGGAGCCGCCGCCTGCCACGTACTTTCTGCTCGTGTCGCATCGCTGGCACCAGCTCCCGGCCACCATCAAGAGCAGATGCCGCCAGCTGCCGATGCCGCTGCCGGACGCTGGAACAGCGAGGGCGTGGCTGGCGGAGCAGGGGACCTCGAATCCGGAACTGGCCCTTGCACAGGCGGGCGGCGCGCCCGTATTCGCAGCACGCCTGAGCGCCGAGTACTGGGAGCAGCGCGGAACCTTTCTGGGGGTGATCGCATCGCCCGGGTTCGATCCGTTGCGCTCGGCTGAGCAGCTGCGGGATCTGGCTCCGGCAGACATCGTGAAGTGGCTGCAGCAGTGGTCGTACGACATGGTGCTCCAGGGAACTGCCGGACGAGTGCGCTATAACCCCGACTATTCGGATGATGTCGTGCGGACGGGCCGCCGCGCCGGGTTGCACGAAACGCTGCGTTTCCATCGGCAGATGCTGGGTTGGCAACGGGTCGTGAATCATCCGCTCAATCCCCGGCTGTTCCTGGAAGAACTGCTGCTGAGTTATGGCGCGCTGGTGGGCCCCGGGCGCCAGGGTGAGACCGGATAATGCTCGTTGACTCGCACTGCCATCTCGACTTCCCGGAGCTTGCGGACAGGCTTGACGCGGTGGTCGCGGAGATGCGGGAACATCAGGTCTCGCATGCGCTTTGCATCAGCGTGACGTTGCAGGACTTCCCGCAGGTTCGCGCGATCGCCGAGCGGTTCGACCACATCTATGGCACGGTTGGGGTGCACCCGGATTATCCGGACGTTCCCGAGGCTGGCGTCGAGGAGCTCGTGCGTCTCGCGGATCACCCGAAGATCGTCGCTATCGGAGAGACCGGGCTCGATTATTTCCGCATCAAGGAGAACAGCGAATGGCAGCGCGAGCGGTTCCGCACGCATATCCGCGCTGCGCGGCGCTGCAGAAAACCGCTGGTCGTCCACACCCGGGATGCCGCGGCGGATACGCTCCGGATCATGCAGGAAGAAGAGGCCCGGGAAGTGGGGGGCGTCATGCATTGCTTTACGGGGGACTGGGAAACGGCCCGGGCAGCGATGGACCTGGGTTTTTACATTTCCTTTTCAGGCATAGTGACTTTCAAGAACGCCTTGTCGCTCAAAGAGGTTGCCCGGCAGGTGCCCCTGGAGCGGATGCTGGTTGAGACGGATTCCCCTTATCTCGCGCCGGTTCCCCACAGGGGCAAGGTGAACGAGCCTGCCCTTGTGCGCTACGTGGCCGCCGAGATCGCGCGTTTGCGGGGCATCGACGTGTCGGAGGTCTCCGAGCAGACCACAAAGAATTTCTTCAATTTATTCAGGATATAGCATTTTGAATCTCATGTTTGATCTCAGGAAATTCCTGATGATCTGTGCGCTGGTACTTGCGCCGGTCGCACAGGCCGGCGTGTACGAGGACATGCTGCAGGCGATCGAGCTTGATGACAGCGCTGCGGTCGCGTCGCTCCTCAAGCGCGGCGTGGACGTCAATACCGTAGGGCCCACCGGCGATCCGCTGCTGACCCTGGCAGCGCGGATTGGCAAGCCGGACGTGGTCAAGACATTGCTCGGGGCCCGGCCGAAGATCGATGCCCGCAATGCCCAGGGAGAAACGGCATTGATGCTGGCGTCGTTCAACGGCCACCTGGAAATCGTGCAGCTGCTCCTGGCTGCGGGCGCATCGGTTGACCACGCGGGCTGGACTCCCTTGACCTATGCCGCGACGAAAGATCAGGTCGAAATCGCACGGGTCCTGATCAAGGCCGGGGCCAAGGTCGACGCCGAGGCGCCCAATGGGACCACGGCGTTGATGATGGCCTCTCGGGAAGGACACCTGCAGATGGTGCTCCTGTTGCTCGAGCACGGGGCCAACGTCAACCACAAGACCAAGGCGGGCTACACGTCGCTCGAAATGGCGATTGCGCAGGGCCGTCGCGACGTCGCGGAGACGCTGCTGCGGGCGGGGGCTAAACAGTAGACAGGGAGCGGTCCCGTGGGGTGCCGGCGGCCGGGCGGCACACGGTGGTCAGTGCGTATAATGTATATTATGTAAAATTCCTTCCGGCTCCCCGTAGAGCGCGTGCCATCTCGGGCGCCTCGCCGGCCTCCCAGCTTCTAGATCCGCACCCCCTCAAGACCCCGGGTTCCGACCCGCTTTCAGCGCCTCGATCTGTACCCAGGCCTTTTTGAGCTCATCCTGCATATCGCTCAACTCGGTCAGGTCGCGGGCAACCAGCAACGAGCCGCCGGGCAGGCCCTGCAGGCCTTTCAGGGCGAGCACCGTGAAGGTCGAGCGGAAGCGGGCGCCACCCTTGCGCACGAACCACCCCTCGCCTTCCGCGCGGCCGGAGAAGTGGGCAAGGCTCAACAGCCGTTCCGGCCGTCGCGCCAGAAGATCCTCACGCGTGAAGAACCGGGAGTAGCTCTGACCGCGAATCTCGGGCTCGCCATAGCCCAGAACGCGCTCGGCGGCCGGATTCCAGCCCATGACGCGGCCGCCCGAGTCGAGGAGACAGATCGCATAGTCGGGGAGGCTTTCCGCCAGCACCCGGAACCGGTGCTCGCAGATCTGTTGGGATTCGCGGGAGAACAGCAGCCTGCGATTCTCCTCGCGCAGCTCATCTGCTTCGGCGGTTACCACCTTCAGCCTGTCGACCTGCTCCTTGAGTGAGCCGACCATGAGAGCGATCAGCGGGCAGGCGATCGCAACGGCCATCATCTGGCGCCAGTCGAGATCCGAGTACCGGAATGGGTATAGCGGATGGGAAAAGAGCACAAAGGAGCACACCAGGACGATCGCTGCGCTCAGCATTCCCGCCATCCCGCCGGCCAGGTAAGTCGATATCGCAACCGTGAAAAGCAGGATCAGACCCGGATCCGCAATTGCGCGCAGGTCACGCCACAGGATCGTGACGACAGCAATCGAGACGAGGGTGATGACCCCCGACGCGAGGTAGCGCGTCCAACTGGGTGAGCCCGTGAGCCACGGTTGCCCAACCCACTGTAAAATCGACATATTCCTCCACCCGGTCTCGCGCTCCACCGTGACGACTTTTCGTCGACAGTGACGGAACGTCCGACGGTTCGGCCGCTTTTTTGCGCGAATTCGCCGTCAGGAGGAACTATGTCGCAAAAACGGTGCCAGGAACCGGCAACCGATGGATCAACTGAACGCGGAGATGCCTGTCTGGGCGCGTCCGAGCACGAGGGCGTGTATGTCGTGGGTTCCCTCGAGCGTATTGACGGTTTCGAGATTGAGCATGTGGCGGATGACATGAAACTCGTCGGAGATGCCGTTGCCGCCGAGCATGTCCCGCGCCACCCTCGAAATTTCCAGCGCCTTGCCGGTGGAATTGCGCTTGAGCAGCGATACCATCTCCGGGCTCGCTCGCCCCTGCTCTCGCAACCGGCTGAGATGCAGGCAGGCGAGAAGTCCGATCGCAATTTCCGCCTGCATGTCGGCAAGCTTTTTCTGCACGAGCTGGTTGGCGGCCAGGGGTCTGCCGAACTGCTTGCGATCGAGCACGTACTGCCGCGCGATGTGCCAGCATGCCTCGGCCGCGCCGAGCGCGCCCCAGCAGATTCCGAAACGCGCGTTGTTGAGGCAGCCAAAGGGCGCCTTGAGACCGGAGGCGCCCGGCAGAACGTTTTCCTCGGGGACGAATACGCTATCCAGGACAACTTCGCCGGTCGGGCTCGCCCGTACTGAGAACTTTCCCTCGATCTTGCGCGCGGCGAGGCCCTTTGTGCCGCGCTCGATCAGAAAGCCCCGGATGGTGCCGCCGTCGTCCTTGGCCCAGATGATAAACAGGCGGGCGATGGGCGCATGGGTAATCCACAATTTCGTGCCTGTCAGCGCGTAGCCACCCTCGACCTTGCGCGCACGTGTCGTCATCGACCCCGGATCGGATCCATGATCGGGCTCGGTCAGGCCGAAGCAGCCCAGCAGCTCGCCCTTAGCCATCGCCGGAAGATATTGGGTGCGGTGAGCGTCGCTGCCGTAGGCATAGATTGCAGTCATGGCGAGCGAGGTTTGTACGCTGCAGGCCGACCGAAATGCGGAATCCACGCGCTCGAGCTCCCGCAGGATGAGCCCATAGGCTACGTACCCGATTCCGGCGCAGCCGTAGCCTTCGAGCGGGGCGCCGAGAAATCCCAGCTCGCCCATTTCGCGCATCACCACCGGATCGAAATGCTCGCGCCGATTCCAGTCGATGATGCGGGGCAGGAGCTTCTCCTGTGCGTAGGCGCGCGCCGTGTCGCGGATCATCCGCTCCTCAGCCGTGAGCTGCTCTTCGAGCAGGAAGGGATCGTCCCACTGAAACCTTCCGCCAGTCAGCGTTACGCTCGATGGTTCCTTCATGCGGCGCTCAAAAAAAGAGGCCGGCACCCGACCGCACCGGCCCTTCGATAGGGAGCGATCAAATGCGCTCGAGAATGGCTGCCATGCCCTGGCCGCCCCCGATGCAAAGGCTGACGAGGGCGTAACGCCCGCCCGTGCGCTGCAGGTGGCGCGCGGCGGTCAGTGCCAGCCGGGCGCCGGAGGCCCCCAGGGGATGGCCGACCGCAATCGCTCCGCCATTGGGGTTGACCCTCTGGTCATCGAATGCGATTCCCAGGCCCTTCAGGCACGCCAGCACCTGCGCGGCGAACGCCTCGTTGATCTCGATCACGTCCAGGTCTTTGAGCTCGAGACCTGCCCGCGCAAGAGCTTTCTTCGAGGCGGAGACCGGCCCGATGCCCATGATTTGCGGCGGCACGCCGGCGGCCGCAGTCGCGATAACCCGCGCCAGCGGTTTGGACCCCGCCTGATCCCCGGCAGCGCGCGACCCGATCACCAAGGCAACTGCCCCGTCATTGACGCCCGATGCATTGCCCGCGGTCGTCACACCCCCTTCGTAGAGGGCCTTCATCTTCGAGAGCGTATCAAGATCGGTGTTGGGGCGCGGATGCTCGTCCTCGGCGACTGGTGGCACGGGTCCCTTGCGTGTGGCGGGCAGCTCGATCGGCGATATCTCGCCGGAGAAGAAACCCTCGCCTTTGGCGATCGTGTAGCGTTGCTGCGATCGGACAGCAAACTTGTCTGCCTCTTCCCGCTTGATCTCGTACTCACGGGCGAGCGTGTCCGCCGTCTGGGGCATCTGATCATCGCCGAACCGCTTTAGCAGCTTCGGATTGGAGAAGCGCGGACCGATGGTGCTGTCGTAGAGGCGCATGTCGCGACCAAACGCCGATTCGGACCGGCTCATCACCCAAGGGGAGCGGCTCATGCTTTCGACGCCGCCAACGAGAAAGACGTCGCCTTCGCCGGCCGTCACCGCGTGCGCGGCGTGGGCGAGCGCTCCCAATCCGCTTGCGCAATTGCGTTGAAGCACGGTTCCCGGCGTCTCGATGGGCAAGCCGGCTGCGAGCCCTGCATGACGCGCGACGCAGCGGCTGTCCTCGCCGCCCTGATTGGCGCAGCCGACCACGATGTCTTCGATCTGCTCCGGCTTGAAAGCGGAAGCCTTCATGACCGCTTTCATGACATCCGCCAGCAGATCATCGGGCCGGATCTTCGCGAGCACACCCGCATGTCGGCCGAACGGAGTGCGCAGCCCTTCGTACAGATAGGCGTCTAGCATGACGATGGTTCCTCTTCAGGGTATCGGTAACGTGCGTTTCATCAGGGTTCGGGGGTCATCAGTGACACGCCCAGACGGGCGCGCCGTGTCAGCCAGATCGCCGGGCGGTAACGGGGATCACCGTAAATACGATACATCGATGCGAGAACCCTGTATATGCGCTCCGGTCCTATCACGTCGCCGAACCTGAACGGGCCGTTCGGGTAATTGAGGCCGAGCGTCACCGCCTTGTCGATGTCCGCCGGCTCCGCAGTTCGGCTTTGCGCGATCGAGCAGCCGATATTCACGATCATGGCCACAATGCGTTGCGCGATGAACCCGGGGCTGTCGCGGCAAACGGTGACCGGCACGCCATCGGCTGCGAGCAGCCCGTGTGCCGACTGGCGGTAGCCGGGATCCGTCACAGGCGTCCCCATCATCGTGCGGCGCTTCGCCAGGGGAAACAGCGTGTCGACAGCGACAGTGCGCCGCGGGTCCAGGCCCTGCTCCACGGCGCAGGTCGTCGCGTCCTCGCCCACCGGTGTAACGAGTATGAGCGCCTTATTGCTGGGCTGGGCACCGGATTCGACACTCACCCCCAGCTTCCTTAAGAGCTCGAGCAGCGCTGCCCGCCCCTGGGACTCAGCCCCGCTCACCCACACCGCCACGGGACGAGCTTCGGGAGCCGGCGCTTCGGGCGGCACGATGGCTTTCATCTCCGCGTCGTACTCGTAGAATCCGCGCTTGCTCTTGCGCCCCAGGACGCCCGCTTCGTAGCGGCTTCTCATGATGAGGTTCGGCCGGTAGCGCGGCTCCTGGAAGAACTGGTTGTAGATCAGCTCGGAGGCCGGCTGCGTCACGTCGAGACCGGTCAACTCCATCAGTTCGAAGGGGCCCATGCGAAATCCGCCGACATCGCGCATGACGCGATCAACGTCGGCGAAACTGGAGACGCCCTCGTACACAAGGTGGGACGCTTCAAGCGTGAATCCACGTCCCACCTGATTCACCAGAAAACCGGGCGCATCCTTGAGACGCACCGGCTCCCGCGTCATTCGCTTCCCGATCGTCATGAGCGCGTCCGCGACCCAAGGCTCCGTGCGCAGGCCCTCGATCACCTCCACAAGGCGCATCAGCGGGACGGGATTGAAGAAGTGCAGCCCTGCAAAGCGTTGCGGTGTCTTGAGCCTCGAGGCAATGGTTGTGACCGAAAGCGATGAGGTGTTCGTCGCGAGGATACAATCGGGCGTGACAATTTCCTCCAGCTCAGCGAAGAGCTTCTGCTTCGCCTCGAGATTCTCGACGATGGCTTCGATTACAACGTGGCAGGCCTTCATGTCGGCGGGGCCATCGACGATATCGATGCGCTTGACGGCAGCCACCGCTTCGTCTTTCGTGACGGATCCTTTCTCCGCCGCGCGCAGCATCATCTTTTCGATGAACTCGCGCGCCTCCTGCGCGGCCCCGGAGCGTGAATCCGTCATCAGGACCCGGATGCCCCCGGACGCCGCAACCTGCACAATGCCGCGGCCCATCGCACCCGTGCCGATCACGCCCACCGTCAGGTCGGGACGATTAGATTCCCATGCCATGAAGAATTCCCTGCTGGGACGGCGCCCGACGCATTAAGCAGCCGGTCGCGTCTGTCTTACCTATATTGCGTTAGTGACCTTTGAACCGCGGCTTGCGCTTTTCCATGAACGCAGCCTGTCCTTCCTTGTAGTCTTCGCTCTCATAGCACGCGTCCACCATCCTCTGGCAGTGCGCCAGGTCCCGCTCCGCCGGATCCTTCAGGAACTCGATGAGCGAGCGCTTCACGGCAGCAATCGTAAGGGGCGCGTTAAGGGCGATGGTGTTGGCGTACTCGAGGGTGTGCTTCTCCAGTTCTGCCACCGGAACGATCCGGTTGATGAGCCCCATCTCGAGCGCTTCCTGCGCACTGAACTGCCGGCCCGTAAAGAATATCTCGGCTGCGAACGAAGGGCCGACGATACTTGCCAGGCGGCGAATCCCGTCAAAGCGATAACCCAGGCCCAGCTTCGCTGCCGGCACGCCGAAACGGGCGTCATCCGAGGCGATACGGACGTCGCACCCCACCGCCACGGCTGTGCCTCCGCCGATACAGTAGCCGCGTACCATTGCGATCGTGGGCTTCGGGCATTCCCGCAGCGCCCGCGCGGCCTTGTCCGAAGCCGCGTTGTATTCGCGCACCGCCTCGGTACCGGTCCGTTTCTCCTTGAACTGGGAAATATCGGCGCCGGCGCTGAACGCTTTTTCGCCGGCTCCCTTCAGCACGATGACACGCACTTCAGGATCCTGCGCATACGCGTCCAGGACGAGCGGCAAGGACTGCCACATCTCGAACGACGTGGCGTTGTGGCGCGCGGGATTGTTGAAAATGATCCAGCCGATGGCGCCCTCCTTCTGCGCAACCAGCTTGTCCGTCAATGTCGGAATGGCTGTTCCCGGATGGTTCATTGTGGGTCTTCTGAAGGGGATGGAAAGCCCGTGATTCTAGCGTATCAACCGGCCTGTTGCAGGGGGATCCATGTCCAGTTTGGGCGCGCAGCGGCTGACCATCAAAGGTGTTCGACCCGGTGCGAAAGCGCCACCACCAAGCCTGCAGCCGGTGGCTGCCAGACTAGACGGAAATCCGCTGCTCAACGCACGACGAGAACCGGGATGGTCGAATGCGTGAGCACCTTGGCGGTCTCGCTTCCCAACAGTACGCTGGCGATGCCCCGGCGCCCATGCGACGCCATCAGAATGAGATCGCACTTGCTGCTCTTGGCCGTCGCGATGATCTGCTGATAAGGCAGGTCGTTCGCTTCGGCCACGGCCGCGCAACTGACGCCCTGCGCCTTCGCCTGCTGCACGACCGAGTCGAGCATTTTCCTGGCGCGCTTGAGCGATTCCTCCTCGAAGCGCTTTTTCGCTTCGGGCGTCAGCGAAACGAAGCTCTCGTCTGCGATGACCCTGAACTCGGGCACCACATGGATCGTCGTGATGCGGGCCTTGATCTTCTTCGCGAACTCGATTCCCTTCTTGATCGCCTTCTTGGAGAGATCCGAGCCGTCGGTTGGAATGAGGATGTGCTTGAACATCTTGCCTCCGCCTTTCGGTCAAAATTAACCACTTATCAACACATTATCAGCACGCGGAGGTGCCGCGTTGACACAGATCAAATGATAGCGCCGTTGCCTGCCCGCGTCACATCAGGGCGTGCCGACCCACGCACGACGATGCGACCGACGAATTGACGATGGAACGAGGCAGGTACAGAGCGTAGCGCCGCTCTGTATTTTCTAGTGGCTTTTTACGAGGCGGTGGGCCGGAACGGGCAGCGCGACAACCTCGATCCCCTCGTCCTTCAGGGCTTCGACTTCCTCACGGGACGCAGTGCCCCGGATCCGTCTTTCGGGCACCTCGCGATAGTGGATTTTCCGGGCCTCTTCGGGGAACGCAGGCCCCACGTCCTCGGTGTTCTCCACGATCTGTTCGACCAGCCGCGTCAGGACGTCCGTCCCTACGTTGGCGTAATGCTGGGGCCCGGCGGTAGCGGAAGCCTGGCGGCGGGCGGGACGCTCGCCTGCGCCCGTCTTGACGTGGGACGCGCTTGGGACACGGGAAATCCCCGTGTTGCCGCAGACGGGGCAGGCGATCAGCTTGTGCCTCAGCTGGCGCTCGAAATCGACGTTCGAGGCGAACCATCCCTCGAAACGATGCTGATTTGGACAGCCCAGATCGAACACGATCACGTTGATCTCCGGCTTCGGTAACTTGCCTCTCCCGGTTCAATTGGACAGCAAGAACTACGCCAAAGTCCAGCATCTTGGCGACCACGCGTAACCATGCTCTAAAACCCCTGGAATACAAGATCTGGGGCCAACATGCTGGTCGTATGCAAGTTATTGTGGGACAGGAAGGCGCCAGAGAGACAAAGCTCACGGCCCGCTAAAGCGAACGGACTGGCAAATTCGCCATCGTCTCTGTTGTGGTCGCGCGACAGTCGAAGGAGACCTTGAACGCCGCGCGCGGGGCGCTCCACCTGCTTGCGTCGTCACCCGATCTGGATGATGGCCTTAACGGTCGCCTCATCCACTATCGCCCCATCAGGAGCTACCAAAAACAGAGGCCCAAAGCTTTTGGGCTTTGGGCCCCACGAAAGAGGATCGGAACCGGCGAGCAGTTTACGAAAACAGGGTATCGAGACTGCTTACCATGAACAAATCCGCGAAAACGGCATCGTCCGAGGTCGCGCTATCGAACGTTACGCCATCGAGCGTAACATGCCAGCTGCCATCGGCCAGCTTCACCGTGGTCGAGCTCGTATCGGTCCGATCGAGCGCAAAGAGGTTCTGGAATTCCACCAGGGACAGATTTTGGAGCCCATCCAGCTCCAGGCGGTCCACGCCCACTGCAAAGTCGAGAATCGTATCGAAGCCATCTCCGCTCGATACGGTGGTAGCGCCCTCCCCGCTTTCCGACGTGTAGCTGTTCGAGTACCACCGATCATGCTCGTGGAGCTTGTGCCTCAGCGTGACGGCATCCCTATCGCCGAAGATCTGTGCGAGCTGCTCATCCGTCAGGCTTTCGATGCGCGGAGCGCCGTCCGGATCTTTCTGATTGAGCTTGACGTCGATCTTGCCGTTTCCGTTCACGTCGTGGACCAGCCCCTGGGCCAACAGATCCGCAACCACTACGTCTTTGAGCCACTCGCTGTAGTTCGTGTTGAAGAATTTCTGGCTGAGTCCCCATTGATGCGGCTGATCATCACAGCCGCCATGCTTGTGATGATGATGGCCATGATGATGATGGTGATCATGCTTTCCATGATGGTGATCATGCTTTCCATGATGGTGATGATGCTTCCCGTGGTGGTGCCCTCGCTCGAAGTCCGGCAGCTCGTCGCCGAAGTCCTTACCGTACTTCTCGGACAGCCACTCTGTAAATGTCAACGTTTGCGGCTGTCCAGGAGTCTTATCGAGAGTGAACGAGAATTTGAAAGCGTCACCGCCCCCGCCACCGGTCAGCATGTCGTCGCCTGCGCCGCCGACAATGACATCGGCACCGTCGCTTGCTTGGGGAGTACCGGAGTCGTCACCGTAGATCGTGTCACTTCCATCGCCGCCATTGAGCGTGTCGCTCCCGGCCCCACCGCTCATCGTGTCATCGCCGGCATCGCCGTTGACGACATCCGCGCCGAAATCTGCAAAAAGCTGGTCGTTGCCATCGCCGCCGTTGAGTGTGTCATCTCCCATACCGGCGCTGAGCACATCGTCGCCGGCATTTCCGTTCAGGACATCGCTCCCGAGATCACTGTTCAGCGCGTCGTTTCCCTCGCCACCATCAAGCGTGTTGGTGGTGCCCACCGGGCCGAAACTGAAAAGATTGTCGTCACCGGGCCCGCCGTCCAGCGACATGTTGTTACCAAATCCGGCCAATAGATCATTTCCCCCAAGGCCGAGGATCACATCTCCATCCGAGAAGCTAAACAATGCCGGATCGTCTAAATCCGTCCCTGTAAGTGTTGCCATGGGGCACCTTCCCTCTTGTGTAACGCGTTTTGTAAGCGACCAGCCCTTTCATTCGAGCCGCGTGCTGCCAACTGGCACGTATTTCAAATGACTGGCATCCAGCCACTGCGAGTCCAACAGTCCCAAGTGCAAGAATCGGACCAAACGTGCATAAGCCGGGACTTGCACATGCCAGGCACCCATTTTCTTTTGATTATCAGCCCCTAACTGGACGTCTCTCGAGGAGTTTTTACCGATGGCGCTACGAACTGAGGTGGCTCCGTGACCGACTCCACATGAAATGAAGAAGGAGATGCCTTCCCTCGGGAGTTGCGTCTATGAAACCCGCTGCAAAGAGGAGATTGGAATCTTATGAATGTCGAAATGTCGACAGGCCTGTTCAAATTTGGTCATGTGCGAAGGGCACTTATTTGCGGAAAACTGTTGTTAATTCATATGGCAAGAGCACGCGTCTCACGTAGAATCTGTCCCTGCGAACGTTAGCATCAGGGGCCCTTACGGATCCGACTTCTCCAGCACCGCTGCACGGCTTCATGTCGCGCTTTCGGCCGTTCTTTCTCTCTGCGGCCGGCTTCAGCCTGCTCGTAAACCTCCTGCTGCTTGCACCGGCGCTTTTCATGCTCCAGGTGTTCGACCGCGTGCTGACCAGCCGCAGCATGGAGACACTCATCATGCTGTTCGTGCTGGTGGTCGGCGCGTTGCTGGTCATGGCCTACCTCGACATGATTCGATCGCGCTTGCTGACGGCGGCAGCGGTCACGCTCGAGAAAAGGCTGGGGCCACGCGTGCTCGCAGAAATGATCAAGCGCAGTGCCGCACCGGGTGGTGGCGACGCGATGCACGGTCTGCGGGATGTCAACAGCCTGCGCGCGTTTCTGACCGGCCCCGGGATCCTTGCGGTATTCGACGCGCCATGGGTGCCGATCTATGTGGTCATCATTTTCCTGTTCCATCCATGGCTCGGCATCCTGGCACTCGCCGGCGCACTGGCGCTTTTCCTCCTGGCAATCGCAAATGAAAAGATGTCCCGGCAGCCCCTTGAGGCGATGCAGGCCGAGTCGCGCAGGGCCGGGCGGTTCGCGGAACAGGGCATCGTGAACGCCGAGGTTGCACGCGCCCTGGGCATGGTCGACGGCCTTGCACGCGGCTGGGAAGCACATAGCCGCAAGGGCCTGGAGAACCAGCTGCAGGCAAGCCGCGCCGGGAGTCTACTCACGAGCGTCACCCGTTTTCTGCGGCAGGCGCTGCAGATCATGATGCTGGCGGCCGGCGCCTATCTCGTCATCGACCAGCAGACCACGTCAGGGGTGATGATCGCGGCGACACTCCTGTTGAGCCGTGCCCTCGCGCCCGTGGAATCGGCGATCGCGGGCTGGAAGGGCATGGTCGATGCGCGAAGCGCCTATGGCCGGCTCCAGAAACTCCTCGAGCCCGATGGCCGCACGGAGGCCGTGACCGAACTCCCGGCGCCGACGGGAAACGTCCAGGTCGAACGGGTCGTATTCGGATTCCGCGGGCAGGACCGGCCGGTGATCAAGCAGATCTCCTTCGACGTGCCGGCAGGCCAGGCCCTGGCGATCGTCGGGCCAAGCGCTGCTGGAAAATCAACGCTGGCACGGCTCATCGTCGGGCTTTGGAAGCCCTCCATTGGTGTCGTGCGTCTCGATGGGGCCGACATATCCAGCTGGCCGCGGGACCGCCTCGGGCCGCACGTGGGATACCTGCCCCAGGACGTCGAACTTTTTGCCGGCACAGTGAGCCAGAACATCGCGCGAATGGGCGAGGTCGATTCGGCAGCGGTGATCGAGGCGGCCCGCCAGGCGAACGTGCACGAGCTCATCTTGCGCCTGCCCCAGGGCTACGACACGGCCATCGGCGAAGGCGGAGCGTTTCTGTCCGCTGGACAGCGGCAACGCATCGCCCTGGCACGGGCCCTCTACGGCGGGCCGCGGCTCGTGGTCCTCGACGAGCCGAACTCCAACCTTGATGGTGAAGGCGAAATGGCGCTGATTGAAGCGATCCGGCGCCTGAAGGCGGACGGCGCTACGTTGATCGTGGTCACACACCGGAGCAAGCTGCTGACCAGCATGGATCGCATTCTTGTTTTGCGCGACGGAACGATCGAGAAGCTTGGCCCGCCTTCAGAAATCTTTGCCGCAGCGGCCCGGCGCACGGCGGACGGGCAGCCCTCGGTTGTCGCCGGCCAGATTCTTCCCAGGACCTGACCCATGTCCAATCCCATCTTCAACCTTTTCGCCCCGTCGCTCGACGTGGATCACGCTGAGCGGCCGTGGCCTTTGATTCGCGCGGGCATCATGGGCACCCTGCTGTTAATCGCGGGCATCAGCACCTGGGTATGGCTTGCTCCGATTTCCGGCGCCGTGATCGGACCGGGCTTCGTCAAGGTGGACATGAATCGCAAGACCGTACAGCACCAGGAAGGTGGAATCGTCAGCGAAATCCTGGTGCGGGACGGCAGCAAAGTCAAAGCGGGCCAGACGCTCATTGTGCTCAAGGACGTGCGCGTCGATGCGGGCAACGAGGCCGTGCGCACGCAACTCGACGCGGAATTGGCGAAGGCGGCGCGCCTCTCTGCTGAAGTGACCTATCAGAACATCGACTTTCCAGCGGAACTGCTCGAGCGTCAGTCAGATAAACGCGTCGCTGAATTGCTCAAGCACGAAAGTACGGTTTTCCGCGTCCGACGCGAGGCCCTCGCCAATCAGATCAGTCTGCTGAAGAGCCAGGCGCGCGAGGCAAGGGACGAAATCAAGGCGCGCAGCGGCCAAATGAAGGCCGACGACGAGGCGATCAAGCTGCAGCGACAGGAACTTGCAGCCAACGCCTCGCTCGCCAACCAGGGTTTCGTCAGCAAGACCCGGCTGCTGACCCTTCAGCGCGAAGTCGCGCAGTACGAGTCACGGCGTGCCGAGGGGGCGGCAGAAATGGCGCGGGCGCAACAGAAGGTCTCCGATCTCGAGCTGCGCGCCGAGACACTCAGAAACTCATTTGCGCAGGAAGCCTCCAATGAATTGCGCCAGACGACAACCGCGATCTTCGAGTTGCGAGAGCGTCTGCGCCCAGCCCAGGACGCGGAGAAGCGCCAGCGCATCACGGCTCCTATCACCGGAGTAGTGGTAGATCTCAGAGTGACGTCTGTCGGCGCTGTGATTGCGCCGCGCGAGCCGATTCTGGATATTGTCCCCGACAATGCCGACTTGCTGGTGGAAGCGCGCGTACGGCCCGAGGACGTTACTTTCGTGCACGTGGATGCGCATGCGGACGTCCGTCTGACCGCATTTCGCCAGCGCATCACTCCGACCGTGAACGGAACGGTGACGTACATTTCGGCCGACCGGCTGGTCGACAAGGACAACAAGAACGCGCCCTACTACATGGTCCACGTTCGTGTATCGCCTGATTCGCTCAAGCGTGCCGGCGATCTCCAGCTTCAGGCCGGCATGCCGGCTGAAGTCTTCATACAGACGACGCCGAGGAACGCGCTGGAATATCTCGTCGATCCAATTCTCGCGTTCCTGCAACGCTCGCTGCGGGAGCAATGATGGTGGGCGAGGCCGGATTCGAACCGGCATGGCTTGCGCCGAGGCATTTTAAGTGCCTTGTGTATACCTGTTTCACCACTCGCCCATAAGCCTACTCGCTCGAAGATTTCAGGATCCGGCTTCGGACGGTCTTCGAGGAAACGCACACTGGAGGCGGGGGTCGGAATCGAACCGGCGTACACGGCTTTGCAGGCCGCTGCATGACCACTCTGCCACCCCGCCCTGTCTGCAAAAAAGTAAAGGGAAAGCGGCGCGGTGACGGGCCACTTTCCCTTGAATACTGGAGCGGGAAACGAGTCTCGAACTCGCGACCTCAACCTTGGCAAGGTTGCGCTCTACCAACTGAGCTATTCCCGCGTTTCGTCGCGAAAAATTATAGGCCAGCCACCCCCGGGGGGCAACTACATGCCCTTCCACGCCTGCGGAAGGGCCGCACGTAGGTAATAGACCATGGATAGCAGGGTCAGCACGGCGGCGATGTAGATGAGCCACGTGCCGATACGGTGCGGGTCCAGGGGCCCCGCTGGATCATGGTAGAGCAGAAGGGGGATCGCGACCATCTGGGAAACCGTCTTGATCTTGCCGGCGAGCGAAACCGCCACGCTCTTTGCCCTGCCGATGTTGGCCATCCATTCGCGCAGCGCGGAGATCGTGATCTCGCGACCGATGATGATGAGCGCGATGATCGCATCAACGCGCTCAAGCTGCACCAGCGTGATGAGTGCAGCCGCCACCATCAGCTTGTCCGCGACGGGGTCAAGGAAGGCACCGAACGCCGATGTCTGGTTCCAGCGTCGCGCAAGCCAGCCGTCGAGCCAGTCGGTCAACGCTGCGGCGGTGAAAATCACGGTCGCGACCAGGTTCTGGTTCGGCGCCGACACCCAGCTCTTCTCGAAATAGAACACGCCCACGAACAGCGGGATCAGCAGGATGCGGAGCCAGGTGAGCAGAATGGGCAGGTTGACCGGCATCAATGGAGCTCGCTGTAGATCTTTTCAGCAAGGGCACGGCTGATCCCCTCGACCCGCGAGAGGTCCTCGATACTGGCCGAGAGGACGCCACGCAGGCCACCGAAACGCGTCAGGAGCCGCTGCCTGCGCTTGGCACCGATGCCGGCGATGTCCTCCAGAGCCGAGGCCGTGCGTGTCTTTCCCCGGCGAGCGCGATGCCCCTGGATCGCGAAACGGTGTGCCTCATCGCGGATCTGCTGCACGAGCTGCAGTCCCAGGTGGCTGCCCGACAGGCGCAGGGGTCCGGCGCGGCCCGGTGTGAGCAAATATTCCTCGCCCGGCTTGCGCTCCTCCCCTTTTGCGACGGCTGCCACCGCCACCTCGTTCAGTCCCAGCTCCGCGAAGACGTCTATCGCTACAGCAAGCTGGCCTCGTCCCCCGTCGATCAGCACCAGGTCAGGCAACCTCCCCTCGCCCGCCACGATCCTGCGATACCGGCGCGACAATACTTCGCGCATCGCGCCATAGTCGTCGCCAGGCTCGACTGCCTGGATGTTGAATCGCCGGTACTCGGCTTTTTGCATGGCACAGCGGTCGAACACGACGCAGGAGGCCACAGTTGCTTCACCCATCGTGTGGCTCACGTCGAAACACTCGACACGCTGCGCACTCTCCGGCAATTCAAGCGCCTCCCGCAGGGCCGAGAGCCGTGCTTCCTGGCTGGACTGTCGGCTGAGCGCCTGCTCCGCTCCCTGCTGCGCGTTTTGCTCGGCCATTTCCAGCCATGACCTGCGTGCCCCGGTCGGGCGCGTGTGCACGTGCACCTTGTGCCCGGCGCGTTCCGTCAACAGGACTTCGAGGGCGGGACTGGAATTCGTCTCGACCACAACGTGAGGCGGCGGCGCATGCTGCAGATAGTGCTGGGTGACGAAGGCCTCAAGGATCTGTGCGGAGTCGCAGTCATCGGCATTGCGCGGGAAGAAGTTCTTGTCGCCGAGATGATGTCCGCCTCGGATCATCGTGAGATTGACGCAGACAACGCCCCGCGACTGTCGGCAGGCGATGATGTCGGTGTCTTCGCCCTGCCCGCTCATCAGCTGGCGCTCCCGAACCTTGCGTAGCGCGGCGATCTGATCGCGATAGGTCGCCGCCTGCTCATAGTCGGTGCGCTCCGATGCCGCGTTCATCCGCCCTTCGAGGCGCGCGGCCACCTTGTCTTCCTGCCCGGAAAGAAAGAGCTCTGCGCTTTTGACATCCTCGGCGTACTCCTCCTCGCGAATCCGTCCAACGCAGGGCGCAGTGCACCGGTGAATCTGGTGCAGCAGGCACGGGCGCGAGCGGTTGGCGAAGACCGTGTCCTCGCAGGTACGAATCCGGAACACCTTCTGCAGGAGTTGAATGCTTTCCCTGACCGCGCCCGCATTGGGGAACGGGCCGTAATGGCGGTCCTGGCTCTGGAGGGCGCCCCGGTGAAACCCCAGCCGCGGGAAGCGATGCCCGGACAGCAATAGGTATGGGTAGGATTTATCATCTCTAAACAATATGTTATAGCGAGGAGTTAAACTCTTTATTAAGTTGTTTTCAAGCAGCAGCGCCTCGGCCTCTGAGCGCGTGACGGTGGTCTCGATCGCAGCCACCTGTGACAGCATGAGTCGAATTCGGGGTGAAGTCGCGGGCTTCTGAAAATACGACGCAACGCGCTTCCTGAGGTCCAGCGCCTTCCCTACGTAGAGAACGTCGCCTGCGGAATTGAGCATGCGATAGACGCCGGGCCGGTGAGGCAGGCTGGCAATGACCGCAGAGGGCTCAGTCACGTCGTCGCGCGGCAAAAGCCCGTTTCACCCGCCCAACTGCTGGACAGCGCACCAAGGCGCAGATCCGGGTCAGTGGACTGCAGGTCGATCAGCTCCCGGTTCTGCCCGAACGCGGAGCCGGCCGCGCTGCGGACGTCGGCTTTGGACATGAGAGATAGTCTCGGATCGCAGCAACGACTTTCCCGAACCCGTCCGGAGTCAGTCGTCTGGTCTGCGTATTATAGCGGCTGCAGTGATAGCTATCGAAGAGCATCAGCCCATGAGGCAGCTGATAACGGACACCATGGCCGAATCGATACGCCGCGCGCTTCAGACCCAGCGCCATCAGCACCGCGGCGTGGGCCACGGTGCCGAGCGCAAGAATCACTGCGCCTGGGGGCAGCGACTGAATCTCCTCAGCGAGGTAGCGGTTGCACGTGCGTACTTCCGAGGGCAGCGGACGATTCGCCGGCGGAACGCACTTGACCGCATTGGTAATCCGGCAGCCAATCAGGCGCAGTCCGTCTCCGGCGCTGCGGGATACGGCGCGCGAAGCGAAGCCGTAGCGGTGCAGCGTCTCGTAGAGAAGAACTCCCGCAAAATCGCCCGTAAAAGGACGCCCGGTGCGGTTGGCACCGTGCTTTCCGGGCGCAAGCCCGACGACCAGGAGCCGCGGGCGCGATGGGCCGAACGGTGCCACCGGTCGGGCATGATAGCCGGGACACTCCGTTCGGATGCGCTCGAGGTAGCGAGCGAGGCGACGGCAGCGGCGGCACGTTTCCGAGAAACTCGACAGGGCTCGCGGCACTTGAGTTAAAATCGCGGATTTTCGCGGATACGCTCGAGATGGCGAAAGTCCTGGCAACGGAGATTCGCGCGGGAAACTTGATCGAATGGGACAAGCGCGTCTGGCGCGTTCTCAAGTCCTATCACGTTCACGTCGGAGGTCGTGGCGGCGCCTTCATGCAGGTCGAGATGAAGGACGTCGAGTCGGGAACCAAGCGCAATGAGCGGATCCGCACCGAAGACAAGATCGAGCGCGCCTTTGTCGAGCAACGGGCAATGCAATATCTGTATTTCGATGGCGACAGCTACGTCTTCATGGACAAGGAAAGCTTCGAGCAGCTTGCCCTGCCGGCGGATTTCCTTGAGGGCCAGGCCGGATATCTCATTCCCAACATCGATGTTCAGATCAACTTCCATAACGACCGCCCGATCGGCGTGCAGCTCCCGGCAAGCGTCACGCTCAATATCGTAGAGACCGAGCCCAATCTCAAAGGCGCGACGGCCACCGGCTCGTTCAAACCCGCGAAGACCGAGACCGGCCTTACCGTCCAGGTGCCCCAGTTCCTGGCGGAAGGCGAACGCATCAAGGTCAACACGGACACCGGCGAGTATATCGAGCGCGCCTGAGGCCCTACTTGCGCGGCCGCCGACCGCGGGGCCACATGCGAATCACCGATGTATCGCCCGCCCCGTCCGGGCGATGAATCTCCGGCTGCAGCGTCACGTGGCCGATTCCATAACGGTCACGCAACAGGCTTGTCGCCGCGGCGAGTATCCCGGGCCAATGCCGCAGGTCCCTGATCTCCAGGTGCGCCGAAAGCGCCACCTGGCCGGGTGTGATGCTCCAGACATGCAGGTCGTGCACCGACTCGACACCCGGTACTCCGGCGAGCGCCTTGCCGATGGCGCCCAGCTCCAGAGCGGGCGGGACACCTTCCATCAGCACGTGAACCGTATCGCGCAGAAGCCTCATCGTCGACACGAGAATGAGTCCCGCGATGACGAGTGACAGGATCGGATCGATGGGTAGCCACCCCGTGAAGTAGATGACCGTGCCCGCCACCAGTGCTGCGAATGAACTGACGAGGTCGCCGATCACGTGCAAGAGCGCTGCCCGTGTGTTAAGCGTCCGCTCGCCGCGGCTCACGATCCACATCACCAGGGCGTTGACGGCCATTCCAATCAGCGCAATCACCGTCATGCCCAGGGCCGCAACCGGGCGCGGGTCAAGAAGGCGCGCCACCGCCTCCACCACGAGCGCCACGATAATGACGAGCATCAGCAGGCTGTTCAATGTCGCCCCGATGACTTCCGCCCGGGCCCAGCCATAGGAGTGGCGGTGCCCAACGGGACGCCTTGCGAGCCACGCGGCGATTGCGGCCAACCCAAGCGCGAGTGCGTCGGAGAACATGTGACCGGCGTCGCTCACCAAGGCGAGGGACCCGGTCCAGAGCCCGCCGAAAAGCTCGACAACGGCGTAACCGAGCGTAATGACGAGCGCCAGGGCGAACGGCGCGCGCCGCGCCTCAGCGTGGTCGTGACGGTGCGCGCTCATGTGCCGAGCGGCAGCTCCCCGTCGTGCACGCCGATACCCGACATGGCGTGCAGCGCCTGCGTGTAGCGGGCATCTTCGCGCAGGCCGATCATGTTCTCTGCCTGCGGCCGCCCGTGCATACGACCGAGCCTTGCGAGGCTTACCGCCGGCATGGAATAACTGAATGCGCCGTAGACCTCGTCGACGGCCGGGGCATTGTTGCAGATGAGGACCATGTCGCACCCGGCCTCGAGCGCGGCTCTGGTGCGCTCGACAAAGCTGCCTCCGATGCTCGCACCCTCCATGTTGAGATCATCGCTGAAGATGATCCCGTCGAAACCGAGATCCCCCCGCAGGATCTCTTTGAGCCATACTGGCGAGAACCCGGCCGGGCGGTGGTCCACGCTGCTATACACCACGTGCGCGGGCATAATCCCGCCGAGCCCGGCACCAATCAATCGCCGAAATGGCACGATGTCGCTTGCCTCGATCTCCTCGTAGCCACGCTCATCTACGGGCACCTCCAGATGCGAATCGGCGCTGACGTGGCCATGGCCGGGGAAATGCTTGCCCACGCCGCTCATGCCGGCATGCCTGAAGCCTTGCAGGAGGGCGCGCGCAAGCTCGGTCACGACGTCGGCATCGGCATGCAACGCGCGATCCCCGATGACGCTGCTCTCGCCGCAATCCAGGTCCAGCACCGGCGCAAATGTGAGATCGACACCATGTGCCCGGAGCTCTGCTGCGAGCACGAATCCGACAGCGTGCGCGTTCTGCCTTGCGCGCTGGGCGCTCGCGTCCCACGCATGTCCAAGCTCACGCATGGCCGGAATCGCAGTAAATCCCTCGCGAAAACGCTGTACTCGTCCACCTTCGTGATCAACGGCGATGATGAGCGTCGGGCTGCGCAGTGAATGGATCTCGCGCGTGAGATGCGTCAGCTGCTCCGGGTTGTTGTAGTTTCGCGAGAAGAGAATGACCCCGCCCGTCAGCGGATGCATCAATCGCCTGCGGTCATCCGCGGAGAGCTCGCTGCCGGACACGTCGATCATGACCGGCCCCAAGGGCAGTGACCTGGTCATTGGACCTCGAGCACGACGCACGCGCATGCAAGCGCGGTCTCGTCGCTGATCGTCAGGTGATGGTTTACGATGCCATGCGACTTCACCAGCTCCTCGAGCTTCGGGTGGAACGCAAAGCCCGGCTTTCCCGCCCGGTTCTGCACAACGCTGATGCACTGCAGGGTGACGGGATAACGAAAGCCCGTTCCCATCGCCTTGGAAAAGGCTTCCTTCGCCGCAAACCGGTTCGCCAGAAACAGCACGGGCCGGGCGCTCTTGAGATATCCCGGCCACTCGATCGCCGTCAGCACGCGTCGGGCGAAACGCTCGCCATACTTGTCGATGAGGCGCGCCACCCGCTGCGGCTCGATAACGTCGATACCAATGCCGTAGATCATTTAGCTGCGGCCAGAAGCGCTTTCATCTCGCGCACGGCGCCCCCGATCCCGACGAACAACGCGCGTGCCACGATGGCATGCCCGATGTTGAGCTCGCGGATCTCCGGCACGGCTGCGACCGGCTTCACGTTGGCGTAATTGAGTCCATGTCCGGCATTCACGTGCAGTCCTTTTGCGGTGGCGTAGCGAGCCGCCTCGCGAATGTGGTCGAGTTCACGAGATACCACTTTCCCGTCGGGCGCGTCCGCGTAGCGGCCGGTATGCAATTCGATTACCGGTACGCCTGCAGCAAGAGCCGCATCGATCTGCGCCGGCTCCGGATCGATGAAAAGCGAGACCCTTATCCCTGCTTTCTTCAGGCGCCCGCAGGCGCGCGTCACTGTCTCGAGATTGCCGGCCACATCGAGACCGCCCTCGGTGGTGATCTCGGCGCGCCGCTCAGGCACCAGACAGACGTCGTGTGGCGCCACGCGGACGGCAAAATCTATCATGTCCGCCGTGATCGCGCTTTCCAGGTTCATGCGGGTGCGGAGCATTCTTCGCAGCTGCTCGACGTCATCGTCCTGGACGTGGCGCCGGTCCTCGCGCAGGTGCAGCGTGATGTAGTCGGCGCCTGCATCCTCCGCGGCAAGCGCCGCATCGATCGGGCTCGGATAAGTCGTTCCCCGAACCTGTCGCAGCGTTGCGACGTGGTCGATATTGACGCCGAGGAGGGTCATAGATCCTGTAACTCGCGCAGCATCTGGCGGGTGTGCAGCACCTGCCTTCCAAGATAATGGTCGATTAAGGTGCGCATCAGCGTCTTGCTCTGCTGTTGCGTCACCGTGCTCTCGTAATTGCCCGATTGCATGTCGAGCAGCGTTGCGCCCGACAATTCTACGCCCTTCCCCGATTCGGGCGCCTCCGCCTCGACGGGTCCGCGCTCGACAAGATAGACGTAGCGCCGCTGCGCATCGATCGGTGCGCCGCTTCCGGCATCGCGGTCCAATGTGACCGCGTATCCCAGCTCTTCGAGCAGCCGCAGCTCGAAGCGGCGCAGGGTGCCTTCGCGTTCGGGTCCCGTGGCGAGCGCAGTGAGAGTGCGCTGATAGGCGTCGTAAAGCTGCTCATGAGGATCGTCCCGCGGCAGAAGCTTCAGCACCAGCTCGTTGAGATAGAAGCCGCACATTAGTGTCTCACCTTCAAGCGCCAGGTAGCCGCCTTGCCAATCCGCGCGACCGAGGGTGCGCAATTCCGACCTTCCCGACCAGGAAAGGTGCAGTGGCTGGAAGGGAGACAGGACGCCACGCAGAGAAGAGCGCGGGCGTCGCGCCCCGCGCGCGACCATCGCAATGCGACCGTGATCGCGCGTGAAGGCTTCCACGATCAGGCTGGTTTCTCTGAACGGATAACTGTGCAGGACGAAGCCAGCCCCTACCCCCCGCCGCAGCGGGTCCCGTGCGCTCATGGGGTTCGCGAAGGAGGCGGGGCGAAATGCCCGTCGGTCAGAAGAGAGCCGGTCCGCACACCGCAGGCACGCCCCGGGCAAGAGATCCTGCATGCCATGACTAGCTCTCGAAACCGACGCGTCGCAGACTGGTCTCCGTGCGTGCCCACCCGCGCTTGACGCGGACCCAGAGCTCCAGGAAGACACGCCCTCCGAACAGACGCTCCATGTCATGGCGCGCCTGGGTTGCGATTTCCTTGAGCTTCTGTCCGTCGCGTCCGATCACGATGCCTTTCTGGCTCGGCTTGTCGACGAGCACGACGCCGTGAATGTGGCGCACATCGCCCACTATTTTGAACTCGTCGATTTGAACGATGGTCGCATACGGAAGCTCCTCGCCCAGGAGACGGAAGAGCTTCTCCTGAAGGAGCTCCCCGGCCAGAAAGCGCTCGTTTGCGGTGGTGATTTCATCTTCGTCGAAAAGTCTCGGCCCCTCCGGCAGCACGCTCGCCAGCTCGTTGAGAAGCGCATCGATCTGAAACTCCTTGCGCGCGGAGACGGGCACCACTGCGGCAAATGGCCGCCTCGACGCGATCTCCTTGATGAAAGGCAGGAGCTGGTCCTTGCGCGGAACCAGATCGATCTTGTTAATCGCGAGCACCACCGGGACGTGCTGCGGCAGCAGAGGTGCGATCGCCTCGTCGCCCCTGCCAAACTTGAGGGCTTCGACCACCCATACGATGGCATTGGCGTCCCGCAGGCTCGCCCCCACTGCACGGTTCATCGCGCGGTTGAGTGGCGAGCGGTGTCGAGTCTGGTAGCCCGGCGTATCGATGAACGCGATCTGGAAACCGGGCCGCGTCACGATGCCGGTGACCGCATGACGAGTGGTCTGCGGTCTGCTCGAGGTGATGCCGACCTTCTGACCGACAAGGCGGTTGAGCAGGGTCGACTTGCCGACGTTCGGGCGCCCCGCGATGGCCACGAATCCGGCCCGGTGCCCGCTTTCCACGTCAAGCCCGGGTTGCGAGTTCATAGGCCAGCCGCGCCGCCTCCTGCTCCGCGCTGCGCCGGCTGCTGCCCTCCCCGTAAGTGCGCACGCCGAGCTCGCGAATAAGGCATTCCACCTGGAAGCGCTGCTCGTGCGCTTCCCCGCTCGTCGCCACCACTGCGTACTGCGGCAGGGCGATCTTGCGCGCCTGCAGGTATTCCTGCAGAACGGTCTTGGGGTCCTTGCCCGAGGTGGCCGGGTCGACTGACTCGAGAGCGTCGCCCAGCATTACGGCGACGACCTCCCGTGCTGCGTTGAAGCCGCCGTCAAGAAACGCTGCGCCGACGACCGCCTCGACCGCGTCCGCCAGGATTGATGGACGCCTGGCGCCCCCGCTCTTCAGCTCGCCTTCGCCGAGCTGTAGCTCATCACCAAGCGCAAACCGCTGCGCGATGGCGGCCAGGGACTGCTGGTTGACCAGGCTCGCCCGCAAGCGTGAGAGCTCACCCTCGGCCAGACGGGGGAACTTCTGGTAGAGCGCCAACGCGACCGCGCAGTTGACAACGCTGTCGCCCAGGAATTCGAGCCGCTCGTTATGGGTGGAACCGAAGCTGCGGTGCGTCAGTGCCCGGCGCAGCAGTTCGGGATCATTGAAGCGATATCCGAGGCGGAGCGCGAAACCCTCCACGTCCATTCGACGCTTACCAGCTCCCCTTATGACTAGTTCTTGCCGGAATGCGCCACGAAATCCATGCACGCACTCAGGTTTCCAAACAGCGGCACCTTTACCGAGTACTGCGTCTCCAGAATCCATCCGCCCCCTTCACGGGTGATCACGAGGTCGTCAAGGCCGATCGCGGTTATGTTCTCGATCGTCGCGCGCCTGACAAACGAGCTTTCCACATCCCTCTTGGTCAGGCTGCGCAGCGACTCATCGCTGGCAATCACGTTCAGCGTCCTCTGGATCGAATAGTTTTCGTAGTACGCCGGGAAAAGCTTGAAGCCGAGCAACAGTCCCACGACTGCCACGATCGCCCAGAACAGAAACCCGGACAACGTCAAGCCTTTTTCAGCACGCATCCTCAACCCCTTCATCTGATCATCTGCCCGATTCGTCCCAACTCGTCGAAGTTCCACCAGATCATGAACGCCTTTCCGACAATGTTGGCTTCCGGGACGAATCCCCAGTATCGGCTGTCGCTGCTGCTGTCACGGTTGTCACCCATCAGGAAATAATGACCTGCGGGGACGGTGCACACGAATCCCTGGTCATTGTAGGCGCAATTTTCGCGGAAGGGAAACCTCCGCACGCCTGCAAGGTGGACGCTCGGCACGTCGGGCTGAATCAAAATGGAGTGATTGACCTCACCCAGTACCTCGGTCAGGAGCCGGGCCGACACGAAGTTGTATCCTGACTCGACGTAGGTGTACTCGCCGTCCGGCTTCACTCTCACCGGTGCTCCGTTTATCGACAGCCGCTTGTCTCGGTACTCGACCCTGTCGCCGGGAAGGCCAACCACACGCTTGATGTAGTCGAGCGATGGATCCTCGGGGAACCGGAACACCATGACTTCCCCGCGCCTTGGCGAGTTCACAGCGATGATCTTTCGATTGACGATCGGCAGGCGGATCCCGTAGGTGTACTTGTTGACCAGGATGAAATCCCCGACGAGCAGCGTCGGCAGCATCGACCCGGAAGGAATCTTGAACGGTTCAACGAGGAACGAGCGCAGCAAAAAGACGACCAGGATCACGGGAAAGAAGCTCTTCGGATACTCGATCCACCACGGTTCCGCCGCGCCGGGTGCGCGGCGCGCGCGCAGGTAAAAATGATCGAGCAGCCATATCGCGCCGGTGGCGACCAGCAGCAGGAACATCGCAAGGGCGAAGAACTTCATGCGGCCCTGTGCCCTCCCCGCCGCTGCGGCGCGTCGACAGCCTCATGCCGCCGTCCGCCCGCCCGGTGGCTCGGCGCGCCTCGCGGCCTGCGGCTGGCGGCGTTCATTTCTCGACCTGGAGGATCGCGAGAAAGGCTTCCTGCGGGATTTCGACGCTGCCCACCTGCTTCATGCGCTTCTTCCCCGCCTTCTGCTTCTCGAGGAGCTTCCTTTTGCGGGTGATGTCGCCGCCGTAACACTTGGCCAGCACGTTCTTGCGCATCGCCTTCACCGTTTCCCGGGCAATGATGTGGGCACCGATCGCCGCCTGCACGGCGACGTCAAACATCTGGCGCGGAATGAGCTCACGCATCTTTGCCGCAAGCTCCCGGCCCCGGTACTGGGCGTTGTCGCGGTGAATGATCAAGGACAGCGCGTCGACGCGGTCCCCGTTGATGAGAATATCGAGGCGCACGAGATCGGCCGCGCGGTACTCCAGGAAATCGTAGTCGAGCGAAGCATAGCCCCGCGATACCGATTTCATGCGATCGAAGAAATCCATGACAACTTCGTTCAGCGGCAGCTCGTAGGTGAGCATGACCTGGCGCCCCACGTACTGCATGTTGCGCTGGATGCCCCGCTTCTGGGTGCAGAGCGTCAGCACAGGGCCGACGAAATCCTGCGGGACCAGTACGGATGCGGTGATGATGGGCTCCCGGATTTCGGTGATCTTGCTCGGATCGGGCAGTCGCGAGGGGTTCTCGATCTCCATCACGGAGCCGTCGCGCAGCAGCACCTGGTAGATGACGGTAGGCGCCGTCGTGATGAGATTCATGCCGTATTCGCGCTCGAGCCGCTCCTGGACGATGTCCAGATGCAGGAGCCCGAGGAAGCCGCAACGGAAGCCAAAGCCGAGAGCCTGTGACGACTCGGGCTCGAAGCGAAGGGATGCATCGTTGAGACGCAACTTTACCAGCGCTTCCCGCAACGCTTCGTAGTCGCCCGGGTCGACCGGATAAAGCCCTGCGAAGACCTGGGGCTTGATTTCCTTGAACCCGGGAAGCGGTTGCGCGGCGGGCCGCTCGTGCAGGGTCACCGTATCGCCAACACGGGCAGCTGTAAGCTCCTTGATCCCGGCGGTGACATAGCCCACTTCGCCGGCGCCGAGGGTCTCCTTCATTTGCGCCTTGGGCGTGAACACGCCCACCTGCTCGCATTGGTGCACCGTGCCGGTCGACATCAGGCGAACCCGATCGCCGGGTCTCAATTCGCCGTCTACGACCCGGACCAGCATGACTACGCCAACGTAGTTGTCAAACCAGGAGTCAATGATCAGGGCCTTGAGCGGGCGCGCGGGATCGCCTCCCGGGGCCGGGATGCGTGAGATGATCGCCTCGAGTATGTCGGCAACGCCCTCGCCGGTCTTGGCGCTCACCCGCAATGCCCCGGCTGCGGAAATGCCGATTATTTCCTCGATCTCCCCGATAACGCGCTCGGCATCGGCCTGCGGAAGATCCATCTTGTTCAGGACCGGGACGACCTCCACGCCCTGCTCGATCGCCGTGTAGCAGTTGGCAACCGTCTGAGCCTCGACACCCTGTGATGCGTCCACCACGAGCAGGGCACCCTCGCACGCGGCGAGCGAGCGGGACACCTCGTATGAAAAGTCTACGTGGCCGGGTGTGTCGATCAGATTGAGCAGGTAGCGCTCGCCGTCGCGTGCCCGGTACTCGAGCGCGGCAGTTTGCGCCTTGATCGTGATGCCGCGTTCTCGCTCGAGGTCCATCGAGTCGAGGACCTGCGCTTCCATTTCGCGGTCGGGCAGGCCGCCGCAGAGCTGGATGAAGCGATCGGCCAGGGTCGATTTCCCGTGATCGATGTGCGCGATAATGGAAAAATTTCGGATCCGCTGCATAGAAAAGGGCACTTCAGGAATCCGGGGCGCGTCGAATTCCAGTGCCCTTCCCGCGAGTTAAAGCGGCGTATTTTATCGGAGTTTCAACAAACCCGCAGTAGACGCGACGGCCGGCGGCCGAGCATGCGCGTTCGCTGTGCGGCCCTGAGCCGCTACGCCTCGGTTCATTCGGCGCGCGGCGCGCCGGGCACCATCATCACCCGTTCGGTTCGATGCGGAACGGGACGTAGAGGGAATTGGCTCCACGGCGGATGAGCAGCGCCACGATCCGGCCCTTTTCAAACTGAGCCATGACCTGATTGAACTGCTCGACCGATGAGATATCCTGGTTGTTGACCGCCAGGATCACGTCGCCGCGTCGCACCCCCGCCCGCGCGGCCGGCCCCTTGACGCTTTCGACGAGAACGCCGCCGGAGACCTTCAGCTCTTTTCGCTGCGCATCGGAGAGCTCGGCGAGCGTCAATCCAAACTGCGACGGCGCAGCGGACTGCTTCGGTTCGCCCGGCCTCCCGCGCTGTGCGGTGCGCTCGTCGGGCATCTCGCCAACGGTGACCTTGAGGTCGCGGCTTGCCTTGTTGCGCCAGATCTGCATCGTAACGGGAGTGCCCGGCCGTATGGCGCCTACGATACGCGGCAGGTCTTCAGAGGAGTTCACCTGCTTGCCGTTGAACCGCAGAATCACGTCGCCGGCCTCGACGCCCGCCTTGTCGGCCGGCCCCCCCTTTTCGACCGAGTTCACCAAGGCGCCACGGGCGCTCGGCAGCGCGAAAGACTCGGCAAGCTCCTTGCTGAGCGGTTGAATGACGACCCCGATGCGTCCCCGGCTGACACGTCCCGTCGTCCGCAGCTGCTGGGCGATCTCGTTGGCGACGTCGATCGGTATTGCAAACGACAGCCCCATGAACCCGCCCGTGCGGCTGTAGATCTGGGAATTGATGCCGACGACCTCCCCTTTGAGATTGAAGAGCGGTCCGCCTGAGTTTCCGGGATTCACGGCCACATCGGTTTGTATGAAGGGCACGTAGTTTTCCTGGGGCAGCGAGCGTCCCTTGGCGCTTACGATGCCCGCGGTCACGGTATTCTCGAATCCGAACGGGGAACCGATCGCGACCACCCATTCGCCCACCTTGAGCTCGTTGGGGTTGCCGAACTTCACCGCAGGAAGCGCCGTCGCGTCGATCTTGATGAGCGCAATGTCCGTTCGACGGTCGAAGCCGATCACCTTGGCCTTGAACTCCCGCTTGTCGTTGAGCTTCACCGTGATCTCATCCGCAGCCTGCACGACGTGCGCGTTGGTCAATACGTAGCCGTCCGCGCTGATGATGAAACCGGACCCCAGCGATTGCGACTGGAATTCCCGCGGCCCCGGCTGCTCCGGCATGAAGCGCCTGAAAAACTCGTAGAACGGATCGTCCTCCTGCAGGTTCGGGATCTGGGGGACGAGAGGGCTGCGCACGGACTGGCTCGTGCTGATGTTGACGACCGCCGGGCCCTGTCTTTCGACGAGGTCCGTGAAATCAGGCAGCTGGGCCCGGCCCGCGATAGGAGCGAGGAGAACGATCGTAAGTAACAGGCGCGTGAACATTGACAGACCTCAGTTGCCGCAAGTGGCTATTTTAGGCGAAGAAAGCCGGCGTGGCGCTGGCGCGGAAACTATCGTCCGGTCCCGCCCCGGTATTCCAGCGAATTCGCGATCCGCATGACGGTCTCGGCAGGCACTTCTCCCAGTGCGGTCACCATGTAGTCGGATACCAGGCGCACGTAGATGTTTACGGCACCCTGATGAGACAGGTTGCGCGTCGGCATGGTCTTCGGCAAGGGCTCGATAAACACCGACACGGCCGCCAGACCGTCCGAATACACAAGATGAGAAACAGTCGCCTGGCGTCCCGCGATCGAACGCTGCGACTCTGTGAGCTTTCTGAAGCCGGGCAACTCGTTCGCCAGTACCCATCCAGTACGCCCCGGGCGGTCGGTCGAGCGGCTCGCGGATCGTCCAACTTTCCAGTCCTGGCTCTTGGCGGCGTAAGCGGACTTCACCTGATCCCGATCGAACTTGCCTCCCAGCCTGAGCTCCGTGAATGCGAACGACTCGAGAAGGACGCCTTTTTCATTGAACGTCTTGGCCCGCAGTGGCAGGCCCGAGCTCGCTTCAGCGCAGAACTGATGGCCGTAGCGCAACCGGTCCTTGGGAACCAGCGCCACGATGCGGCAATCATAGCCGGCGGCGCGGTCCATCCCCGTCTGGCGCACTTCGTAATGGTCGGTGAGGCTGCTCGTCAACTCGACGGGAAACAGGACCGGGAAACGGCGGGCGCTGCGCTTCTCGATCAGGATGGTCTTGGTGCTCGGCAGGTAGCAGGTGACTTGATCGTTGGTGCGGATGACCTCGCGCGGGGGGCCGTCGAGCGTTTCGAGCTTCTCAAACTCGCCTCCGGCCTCATTGACGAAATGCACGATGCGCGAGGCCTCGGTCTCGTTGCCGTGCCGGTAGACAAACGTTCCCGTATAGTTCAGCTGACGCGAGGCACTTGCCATGATCCGCAGCCAGGAAAGCCCGTCTTCCGGCCCGCTCGGCTCGGCGGACCATGCCGGCAGTGACAGTCCCAGAGCGACGAGGGACCAGGCGCCCTTCACGATTAACGCCCCGTCGCAGGTTGTGAACCGGACACTGTGCGGATGTAGGGGGCGAGTCCCTGTATAGCGGTGCTTGGCGAGTATTCCTGGTGGGCGATCAGATATTCGTTCATTGTGCCGTCGCTCGGCACGTTCGAAATCTGGGGCGCGGAGACGGCGGTCACGCTGGGTGCAGCCTTCGGTGGAGCCGTTGCGATCTGGGTCTGCGGCACAAGGGGACTGTTGAAAAAGGCGAGCCAGCCAACCAAGGCAACGGCTGATAGTGAGGCCGCTGCGGAGAGCACGTATGTTCGCATCCGTTTCGCCGCGGTGCGCCGCGGGGCGAGTACTGTCGGCTCAACTTCCAGTTTCTCGAGCACCTGCCGGGCCAAGGTGTCACTCAGTCGCCGCTCCCCGCGCAACGCGTCACCGATAACGTGGAAGGTGCCCCAGCTTTCCTGCAATCCCGGCTCGGTCCGCAAGCGGGCCAATTGTCGGGCCATCTGGGCTTCATCCAGCTCGCCGTCCATCATTGCTGAAATCTGTTCCATCTCACCATCTCCTGTCTTTCCGGGTGCCGAGTAGCGGCCTTAGTTTGGCCGCAATCGCCTCGCGAGCCCGGAAGATGCGCGACCGGACCGTTCCGATCGGGCAGTTCATTATGTTGGCAATGTCCTCGTAGCTCAGCCCTTCGATCTCGCGCAACGTTATCGCCGTCCTGAGCTCTTCTGGCAGCTCCGCCAGCGTTTGGTTCACGTTGTCAGCCACCTGCCTGCTAATCAGCTCGTTCTCCGGGGTGTTCAGGTCACGCAACTGCTCCCGGTCCTGGAATCCCTCCGCATCCTCCGCATCGATGTCCGTCGTCGTCGGTGCCCTCCGGCCCATTGCCACCAGGTAGTTCTTGGCGGTATTGATGCCGATCCGGTAGAGCCAGGTGTAGAACGCGCTATCGCCCCGGAACGTGGGCAATGCCCGGTACGCCTTGATGAAGGCTTCCTGGGTCACGTCCTCAACCTCCGCCGCGTCCCGGATGAAACGCGACAGCAGCCGGGCGAGCTTGCGCTCGTACTTGCTGACGAGGAGGCCAAAAGCCTGCTTCTCGCCGCGCTGCGCGCGCTCCACCAGCTTTTGATCGACTTCGCGGTCGCTCATCCAGTCCGTCCCTGACCGTTTTGAAATTCTTGTCCGGTCAGGTGCGGCCTAACCGGCAGGTAAAATTGCACAGTATACCTGCCCGCCCTGCCTCCCCAGAGCGCGAAGCCGGGTCGTTACTCCACTGACAGGGCAGGGAAAAATTAGTTCACTGGGGGGTGGGGTCATTGGCTCTTTTGGGTCGGCGCCAGACCGATTCCGAGTCCTCCGAAACCGCCGGTTTTCGCACTGCGAAATTGCAGAATGATCCCTCGCAGGGCCCGGAATGGTGCCAATTCGCCGGGCTTGCGCGCGCGGCGTGTGGCCGTTAAGGGATCAGCAACCTCGACCGCCCCTCGCGGATTCGCAGGCCGCGCGGGACGACAATCCGGTCGAGCGCGTCGAACCCGGCCTGCACGACGAGCGCCATGGCTGCGGCCGGAATGGCCCCTGCGAGGAGGGTGATGTTGTCGTTGACAGCCAGCCCTGCGACGATGCGTTCGCCGTAGCCGCCTGCGCCGATGAAGGCCGCGATGGTAGCCGTCCCGACATTGATGACGGCCGACGTCTTGATTCCTGCCACGATTGACCGCGCCGCGAGCGGCAACTCGATCAGGGACAGCTGTGCCATACGGCCCAGGCCGAGCGCGACCGCGGACTCCCTCATGGACGGCGTAATCTCCGCGAGACCCGTATAGGTGTTCCGCACGATCGGGAGCAACGCGTAGAGGAACAGCGCGATGATTGCCGGCACGGTTCCGATTTGCTCCAGCGCTGCAATCAGGAAAGCGAGCAGTGCAAGGGCAGGCACCGTTTGCAGGACCCCCGCCGCCCCGAGAATGAGGTGGCGCAGGCGGGATGACCGTTGGGCCACAATTCCCAATGGGACCCCCAGCACGACGCTGAGAGCAAGCGATCCGAAAACGAGCACGCTGTGCTCCCAGGTGAGGCGCCAGAAATCGCCGGCGAAAACAGCCTCGAACAGACCTCGCTTGCGCCCCGCTCCGCCCCGGACCTGCTCCCCCGCCAGAAAATCGCCCGCAATGCTGGAGAAGGCGCGTCCCGAGAGCTCGGCCGCGGCGTTCATCGCAGTCATGTTCGCCTCAGTGATGCGGCCTTCCAGCCCCTGCAATGCCTTCCAGGCGGCGGGAGATCGTCGCGGAAGGTCAAGCCGGTAGAGCAGAATCGCGTCGTACGCCGGAAAAAAATTCCGGTCGTCCCGGAGCACCCGCAGGCGGTATCGAACGATCTTCGCGTCAGTCGTGTACGCGTCGATCACTTCGACGTGGCCGCTCGCGATGGCCTCGTAGGCCAGACCGTGATCCAGGCCGCGCACTGAACCGCCCGGCAATCCATATTCGGAACGCAGCGCCGGCCATCCGTCGCGGCGATTGAGGAATTCCTGCGACAGCCCGAACGTGAGCCGCGGGTGGCGCGCAAGGTCGGAGATGCGCCGGATGGCCAGAGCCTCGGCGCGTTCCCCGCGCATGGCAAGGGCGTAGGAATTATTGAAACCAAGCGGCACGCCGGCCGCAATTCCTCGGGGCCGCAGATGACGATTGAGCTCCTCGATGCTTTGCGGCCGCGTGAGCCCAAGCAGTTCGAAGGTGACGGTTCCCGTGTATTCCGGGTAAACGTCGATTGCCCCGCTCTCGAGAGCGGCAAACAGCAGGCTGGTATTGCCGAGTCCCCGCCTGTGCACCGCGCCCCCCCCGGGGCTCGCGTTGACGGCCTGGGTCGCGATCTCACCGAGGATGTAGGACTCGGTAAAGCGCTTTGATCCGACCTGTATGGCGTCCTGTGCCGCGCAGGCGAGCGGCACGAGCATCAGGATCCACAGTCCGCGCACGCGCGGGGCCTCAGGCTCTCGCACGCGAAGGTTCGGCCTTCCACGGATTGCGGCGGTCGAACTCGCCCGCGGCGTCTTCCAGCTTCATGAATGCGGCGCCGTTTTCCTGGAGCTTCCTCACCAGCTTTTCCAGCGCGACCATGCGGTGCCCGCGCCCGATCACGAAGGGGTGGAACGTGTAAGTGATGACGCCCCACTCGAGATGGTCCTTCATGTACAGGAAGTCGTTCACCCAGTTCTCGAGCACGGAGTCCGCGTTCATCAGGCCCTGGAGAACGCTCGCCTGAGTGCGGACAAATTCGAAATGCGGATAGTCATCCAGCGACCAGCTTACGGGCATTTCGATCAGCGCGGTCGCCGCGCCGAAACGCGCCGCCGATTCGAGCGATATGATGTCGCCTTGCCGCACACGGTACGGTGTATAGTCATCGCCCATCATGCTGCTGTCGTAGCGAAAGCCGTGCTTCACGAGCAGCGCCACCGAGTTCGGACTCAAGTCCCAGGACGGCGAGCGGTAGCCGCGGGCACGGCGACCGGTGAGTTGCCGGATTTGCTCGTTGGCACGTTCAAGCCCCTCCTCTTCCTGATCACGCGACAGGGCGGCAGGCGCAACGTGGGTCCAGCCGTGATGCCCGATTTCGTGGCCACCCTCGAAAATGCGCGCGCACGCCCCGGGATAGGTTTCCAGCGTGTGTCCGGGAATGTACCAGCTCGCGGGGATGCCATGCCGTGCGAGAAGCGCGAGCAGCCGCGGCGTCGCAACGTCGGCCCCGAACTCGCCGCGCGATAGCGCAGACGGCGAGGTCATCCCGCGGGCAATAAACCCGGACATGGCATCAAAATCAAATGTCAGGCAAACGATGTGCCGCGGCATGGGCGTCCCGGCAGTTCCCGTGCGAGCCGACGAGGCGGCGCTCAGTATGGCCGATTCCGCGGTGGGCTGGCAAAATACAAGTCCCGGATACGCATCCAGCTGGAAGAACCCATGACGCCGCGCGATTTCCCCCTTGAGCCGTTCTGGATGCCGTTTACCGCCAACCGCCAGTTCAAGGCGTCTCCGCGGATTCTGGTCTCGGCGCAGGACATGCATTACACGTCCGAGGACGGCCGAAAGATTCTGGACGGGACAGCGGGCCTGTGGTGCGTGAATGCCGGGCACTGCCGCCCGCGCATCGTCCAGGCGATCCAGCGGCAGGCACAGACTCTCGATTATTCGCCGCTGTTCCAGATGGGCCACCCGGGAGAATTCCGCGCGGCCGGTCTCATCTCGGACCTC
>DASPGR010000267.1:0-7674 GCA_035620515.1 Burkholderiales bacterium
GGGCAGGACGCGCTTCATCAGAATTTCCTGATGCGCTCGAGACGGGCGATCCGCCCGCCGCGCAGCCTGACGACCGGGGTGAAAGGATCAATGAGGGTCGGAAAGTAGTAAAAGGTCTTGACGAGGTAGTCCTCAGCCGCGTCCAGACTCTGATGATCGGGCGGGCCTGCCCGTATGAGCAGCTCTCCTTCGGTCATGCCGCGCTCGAGCCGCACAAAAGTATCGAAGGTCATGCCGCGCACGGGCGCAGCACGGGCGTAGGGCGACGGCACGGGTACCGGGACGACCTGAATCGGCGGTGCATGCGTCCGCTCGCGCCGATCGACCTCGACCTCCCTACGGGCTTCGCGACCCGTCCCGACGACGCCCTGGGGCTCGGTATCGACGGGTACCGCGCGGCTCGACTCAGGCGGCTTCTCACCGTAATTGGTGACGCCCTTCTCGTCGACCCACTTGTAGGTCTGGGCAGCGTAGCCCGCGCTGGCCGCGAATACGACGATGAGGCCCAGCACCACCTTCATGAAACCACCTCCGGAGTGAAAAGCCGCCCGGGTAAGACAGCATGGCCGGGCGAAGATTCTACACCCGCCCCTAGCGCTCCTCGGACACGGAGGCGGGCGCGAGCACGTCGCGGTTGCCGTTCGATTGCATCGCGGAGACGAGTCCCGCCCGCTCCATCTGCTCGATCAGGCGGGCGGCGCGGTTATAGCCGATACGCAGGTGACGCTGGACGAGCGAGATCGACGCACGCCGCGTCTTGAGCACGATCGCCACTGCCTGATCGTATAGGGGATCGGACTCCGCGTCGCCTGCTTCCACCCCGCCTTCGGCTTCCAGTTCGGCCTCCGGCCCTTCGAGCACGCTCTCGACGTACTGCGGGCGGGCGAGCGCCTTCAGATACTCGACCACCTTGTGCACCTCGTGATCGGCAACGAAGGCGCCGTGGACGCGCTGCGGGAAGCCGGTTCCCGGCGGCAGAAACAGCATGTCTCCCTGCCCCAGGAGCGCTTCGGCCCCCATCTGGTCGAGAATCGTCCGGGAATCCACCCGCGCGGAGACCTGGAACGCGATGCGGGTGGGAATGTTCGCCTTGATGAGGCCGGTGATGACATCCACCGACGGCCGCTGCGTGGCAAGGATGAGGTGGATGCCTGCCGCGCGCGCCTTCTGCGCAAGCCGCGCCACAAGCTCCTCGAGCTTCTTTCCCACGACCATCATGAGATCGGCGAGCTCGTCGATCACGACGACGATCAGCGCCATCTCGTGCAGGGGCTCGGACTCCTCCGGCACCGGCACGAGCGGGTTGGAAATCGGCTTCTTCGCCCGCGCCGCCTCGCGCACCTTCTGATTGAACCCCGCCATGTTGCGCACGCCCAGCGCATTCATGAGCTTGTAGCGCCGGTCCATCTCCGCCGTGCACCAGTGGAGCGCGTTGGCGGCCTGGCGCATGTCGGTCACCACCGGCGCGAGAAGGTGCGGGATGCCCTCGTAGACGGAGAGCTCGAGCATCTTCGGATCGATCAGGATGAGGCGCACCTGGGAAGGCGGCGACTTGTAGACCAGGGACAACAGCATGGCGTTGATGGCGACCGACTTGCCCGATCCGGTCGTGCCGGCGATGAGAAGATGCGGCATGCGCTGAAGATCCGCCACGACCGGGTTCCCCGCGATGTCCTTACCCAGCGCCAGCGTGAGCGGGGTGCCCTGGTCGGCGTACACCTGCGAGCTCAGGATCTCCGACAGCCTCACGATCTGGCGGGTGGGATTGGGGATCTCGAGTCCCATGAGACTCTTCCCGGGTATCGTCTCGACCACGCGGATGCTCACCACCGAGAGAGCGCGCGCGAGGTCCTTCACCAGGTTGATGACCTGGCTTCCCTTGACGCCGATCGCCGGCTCGATCTCGTAGCGGGTAATGACGGGCCCCGGATAGGCCGCGACGACCTTCACCTCCACGCCGAAGTCGAGCAGCTTCTTCTCGATCAACCGCGACGTGAACTCGAGCGTTTCGGTGCTGAGCACCTCGAGGCTCCTCGGGGCGTCATCGAGCAGATTCAGCGGCGGCAGGAGCGAATCCGGCAGGTTCTCGAAGAGCGGCACCTGCTTCTCGCGCTCGACCCGCGCGGACCTGGGAATGTCGAGCGCCGGCGGCTCGATGCGAATCGGCTCGTGGATCTCGAGCTTTCTATGCTTTTCCTCGACAAGCTCCTCGCGCTCGATCGTCGCCTGCTCGCCCGCGCGCCGGTCCTCGCGCTCTTCCCACTTCCTCTGGACGAAGTAGTAGCTTGCCTCGACCCACGCGCCGATCCGCTCGATCACGGCGAGCCAGGAGATCCCGCTAAAAAGGCTGAGACCGGCGGCGAAAAGCATGAGCAGGATCAACGTACCCCCGGTAAAGCCCAGGGCCTGCGTCAGCCCCCCGCCAATGACCGCGCCGAGTATGCCTCCGGGCTCGTGCGGAAGGGCCACCTTGAGCGTATGCAGGCGACTCGCTTCGATGCCGCTGCTTGCGAGAAGAACGATGAGAAAACCCACTGCCGCGATCGCGTACGGCCTGCGATCGGTGTGAGGCGCATGCTCGATCCTGCGAAAACCCCACCAGACGAGCGCTCCGCAGAAGACGATCCACCAGTACGCGGAAAGGCCGAAGAGGTACAACAGGATGTCCGCGAGCCACGCGCCGACCAGTCCTCCCGCGTTGTGGACCGTGGCCACTTCCGCGCGATGCGACCAGCCGGGGTCGGCCCGGTCGTAGGTGTAGAGCACCAGAGCGAGGTACAGGGCAACGCCCACCAGCGCGAGCCACCAGAACTCGCGCAGCAATGCGGCAAGCTGCGGGGGAAGCGGGTTACGTGCTGCCCGGGTGCTCAACGGGGTCTCGCCTGAAGGCCTTGGATAGTCACTTTAACCCGCTGATTATAGATCGGAACCGGGTCCGGTTAAACAGCACGCAGGCGCTGCCCTGCCACGACGGTGCGCTCGGTCGCCTTGATTGGGCGCTGGAGACTGGAGATGAGCCTCAAAAAAACAAACCCCGCGCGTAGCGGGGTTCGTCTGAAAACGGGACGCGTGCGGGTCTAGCGCACCACGCACTCCTGGCTCAAGCCGGAGCCGACACTCCCGCCCGTGACAACGCCGAGAACGAAGGGCAGCTGACCGAGATTCAACCCCGGATCGCCCTGCAGAAGGACCGGGGCCGAGTGCGCATCCCTCGAGAAGCCGAACTGCCCTTCACCGATGACCTGATCGCCGCCGCCGTTCTGCATGACATAGCTGCCGGTGTAGGTCGCGTGGTACACGCCGCGCTCGAGCCTGTCGCCATTGCTCGTCACGCCGTCGCATCCGTGCACGCAATCGAGCGTGTCACCGGAGGAGCCGCGAATCCCGATCGTCGCGGTGTTGGTGCCGATCTTGTAGGCATCCTTATTCCCGCGCTTGCCGATGAGACCCGTCACCGTGCGCAGCCCCCCTTTGATAAGCTGCACGAAGTAGTTGTCTTCCTGGGGCTGGTCCTGAACAAACTGGTACTGCTCGATCTTCAACTGCGTGTTCGGCCGAATCGTCATCGAGCTGCCGTCGGTGAAGTTGATCTGGGCGTAGCTGTCGCGCTGCGTGGTCAGCACATCGCCGGGATGCACCTCGGACTTCTGCGAAAGGATGCGCACCGCCCCGTCGGGGCGCTGCACCGAGAGCGTGCCGCTCAAGTGCGTGACGACGCCGGCGCCAGCTGCCATGGCTGACGCGCTCCCCAGCAGCAATGCGAGAAAGCTTGCCTGCGTCAGGCTTCGCTTGAGTGTCTTCATGGATTGATTCCTCCGCTTGCGGCCGACTGCCGCAAATCCCCCCCACGGAACCCGTTGTAACTATTGCAACTTTTATACCACGCGAGGGAGGAGCGGGGATGTGACAAATTGCGCAAATCCCGCGGCCGCGCAACTTAAAAAAGGCGCCAAGAAAACAATGAGCTAGAAAGCGTGCGCGCGACGTGATCGGCCCGCGTCCCGAAGCTTCGACGTAATCTCGTCGTTCGGTGTCAGGTTTGCGGCTCGCGCGGAGTGTGGTGCCGCGTGGAGGCGCGCCGCTGCATGGATTGCTTGTCCAGCACGAAGATCTTGCGCTTTTCCGCCCGAATCAGCCCCTTGCGCTGGAGATCCTTGACCACGCGGCTCACCATTTCGCGCGATGCCCCGATCATGCGCGCGATTTCCTGCTTCGGCGGCGCATGCTCGACGACCCATCGGCCGTCCACGTTGTGCGCCATGTCGAGCAGCAGCCGCGCAACGCGCCCGTAGACGTCGATCAAGGCCAGGCTCTCGATCTTGCGGTCGGCTTCGCGCAGGCGCTTCACCAGGTTGCGGATGATGAGCATCGCGAGGTCGAAATTTTCCTTCATCACGCCGGTGAACCCGGCGCGCGACAGGCGCAGCATTTCGCAGGGCTCCACGGTCTCGACGCTCGCCGAGCGGACCTGGTCGTCGAGCAGACCCATCTCTCCGAAGAAATCGTGTGGCCCGAGCATGGCAAGAATGACCTCGTGACCTTCCTCGTCGGGAATGAGCACCTTCACGCGGCCGGAAAGAATGATGTAGAGCGAGTCGGTTTCTTCGCCGGCGCGCACAATGAACGCATTGCGCGGGAAGCTGCGATGCTGCACGCCGGACAGGACCTGTGACAGCTGAGAGTCGGAAAATAACGAGAAGAGCGGCACGCTCTTCAGGATCTGCGGATTCAGCGAGAACTGCGCTGCCATCTTCCTCACTCCACTTATTGTTCTGCTGCGCGCCCCCTTGGCGCGCCGCGGCAAACTAGGGCCTATATTGCCAGAGTCGAGGGCGTCCGTCACGCCCGGGGAGCATTCGGATCGCATATCGACAGCCGGGCGGCCCGAGTGAAGCTGCGCCCTCGCAACTCGACATCGGGCGGCGGGCGCTGCTAGAGTTCAGCTTCCCTTGATTCGCCGTCCCGCATTCGTCGCATGGCAAATCCACCGAAACATTGCCGGGTCCTGATTCTGGGCTCGGGTCCGGCCGGATATTCCGCAGCCGTTTATGCCGCCCGCGCCAATCTCAAGCCGGTGCTCGTGACCGGGCTTGCGCAGGGCGGTCAGCTGATGACGACCACCGACGTCGACAACTGGCCGGCGGATGCCGCCGGCGTGCAGGGCCCCGAGTTGATGGAGCGCTTCCTCAAGCACGCGGAGCGTTTCGGCACGGAGATCATATTCGATCACATCCATACCGCACGGCTGCGCGAAAATCCCATCACGGTCATCGGCGATCAGGGTACCTACACCTGCGATGCGCTCATCATCGCGACGGGCGCGTCCGCGATGTACCTCGGTCTGCCCTCCGAGCAGGCATACATGGGGAAAGGCGTCTCGGGGTGCGCGACCTGTGATGGTTTCTTCTACAAGGGGCAGGACGTCGCGGTCGTCGGCGGGGGCAACACGGCGGTCGAGGAAGCGCTCTATCTCAGCAACATCGCGAGCCGCGTCACCGTCGTGCACCGCCGCGACAAGTTCCGGGCCGAGGCGATCCTGGTCGACAAGCTGAAGGATAAGGTCGCCTCGGGCAAGGCGGAGATCCTGTGGGATCACGTGCTGGACGAAGTGCTTGGCGACAAGAGCGGGGTGACGGGCATGCGCGTGAAGAACGTGAAGACCCAGGCCTCGACGGAGCGCGGGCTGCAGGGAATATTCATTGCCATCGGGCATCGCCCCAACACCGAGATCTTCTCGGGGCAGCTCGACATGAAGAACGGGTACATCATTACCAGGTCAGGGCTCGAAGGAAGCGCTACCGCCACCAGCGCGCCGGGAGTCTTTGCAGCGGGAGACGTGCAGGATCACGTCTACCGGCAAGCCGTCACCAGCGCAGGAACCGGCTGCATGGCGGCACTCGACGCACAGAAATTTCTCGAGGCTCGCGGCCTGACCTGAACTGCGCGAACCGGGGTCTCGCCCCGCGGTCGGGGAGGCGTATGACCATGAAGAAACGATTCCACAAACCCGGCGCCGCAGCGCGCGACGCGGCGGAAATCTTTCGCGCGGCCTTCTCGGACGTAACCCCGCTGCGCCACTCCCGGATGCTGATCGAGCGCCCGCGTCCGCGCCCGCTCCCGGTGCAAAGGCAGCTCGACGAGCGCGCCGTGCTGCGCGAGAGCCTGCGCAACGAGAGCGCCTGGGAGATCGGTCTCGACACGGGCGAGGAGCTCTCCTTCATCCGCCGCGGCATCGACGCGCGAACGCTCTCCCGGCTGCGGCGCGGACACTGGGTGATTCAGGACGAGCTCGATCTCCACGGCTTGAACAGCAGCGAAGCGCACGCGCTGCTCACGCAGTTTCTGGGGCAATGCGCGCGGCGGGGGTTGCGCTGCATTCGCATCGTGCACGGCAAGGGGCTGCGCTCGAGGAACCGCGAGCCGGTATTGAAGCGCAAGGTAGGCGGCTGGCTTATGCTGCGCGATGACGTGCTTGCGTTTTGTCAGGCGCCAAGATCGGATGGCGGCAGCGGCGCCGTCGTGGTGCTGCTCAAGGGCTGAGATCCGCTAGATGGCCGCTTCGTCGGTCTCGCCCGTGCGGATGCGGATGACCTGATCGACGTTGCTCACGAAAATCTTGCCGTCGCCGATCTTGCCCGTGCGCGCGGCCTTGACAATCGCATCGATGGCGCCGTCGAGGAGCTTATCGGGCACCACGACATCGACCTTGACCTTGGGCAGGAAATCGACGACATACTCGGCCCCGCGATAGAGCTCGGTGTGACCCTTCTGCCGGCCGAAGCCCTTCACCTCCGTCACGGTGAGCCCGCTGACGCCGATCTCGGACAGCGCCTCGCGCACCTCATCCAGCTTGAATGGTTTGAAGATCGCTTCAATTTTTTTCATTGGGCTCCTCCGCAACGATCGAGGCCGCTGTTTCGCGTAAGGATAGCATAGCTTTCAAGAACCTATTCGAACCGGTGCCGAAACTTGTTGGTGATGGGAAACCGCCAGTCCTTTCCGAAGCCGCGCGGCGTTATCCGCACCCCGACCGGGGCCTGGCGCCGCTTGTATTCACTGCCCCGCACCAGCCGCACCACGCGCTCGACATCAGCCGGGGCGAAGCCGTGCTCGATGATCTCCCTCGGGCTGATGTCGTTCTCGACGTAGGCCTCCATGATGGCGTCGAGCACGTCGTACGGCGGCAGGCTGTCCTGGTCGGTCTGATCGGGACGCAGCTCGGCCGAGGGTGCGCGCTCGATGACCCGCTGCGGGATCGCCGGCGAGACGCTGTTTCGATGGCGCGCCAGGCGGTAGACCATCATCTTGTTGATGTCCTTCAGCACGCCAAAGCCGCCGGCCATGTCGCCATACAGCGTCGCATAGCCGGTGCCCATCTCGCTCTTGTTCCCCGTGGTCAGCACCAGGGCCCCGGTCTTGTTCGACAGCGCCATGAGCAGCGTGCCGCGGATCCGCGATTGCAGGTTCTCTTCCGTGACGTCTGCGGGCAATCCCTTGAATTCGCCCGACAGCGCGGCGAGAAACGCATCGAAAATCGGCTTGATCGGGATCTCCGAATAGCGGACCTTGAGCGCAGTGGCCTCGGTGCGCGCGTCTTCCAGGCTCATTCCGGCCGTGTACTGCGAGGGCATCATGACCGCACGCACGCGTTCTGCGCCCAGCGCGTCGACCGCG
>DASPGR010000268.1:0-3482 GCA_035620515.1 Burkholderiales bacterium
GGGCAATCGAGCATCGCGATTCCCGCCCGGGCAAGCCGCTTGCGGCAGCGCTCCTTCAACTCGATCGGCATGGTGCTCGCCTCGATGACCACGGTGCCCGGCGCTGCACCCTCGATGATGCCGTCCTTGCCGAAGAAAGCCTGCTCGATCGCTGCGGGAGACGGCAGCGAGGCGATGATGATGCGTGCTGCGTGGGCCACCTCGGCGCACGACCTTGCCGCGCGCCCGCGCCGTGCCCCGAGTTCCCCGCGCCTGGCAGCTACGAGATCAAAACCAGTCACGGCGAACCCCGCAGCGAGGAGGTGACGGGCGAATGCGCCCCCCATGATGCCCAGCCCCACGACACCGACCGCTCTTCCCGTCCGCTGCCGCCGTGCACGACGCGACGAGCCCGCTTTCGCCACCTTAGCGCCCACTCAATTCAGTTGGGCTTCATGTTGAGGCGCGACTGCTCCGCCTCTTCCGGGCTCATGTTGTCGATCCTCTCCTCGAGAAACGGCGTCGAGCACACGATGGTGTAACGCGCGAACGGCGATTCGACCTGCAGGCGATAGCTCTCTCCGCGCGGCACATGGATGATGTCGCCTGCACCGACCGACTTCGCCTTGCCGCCGGTCCGCGCCTGAAGCCGCCCGCTCAGGACGTACACGAACATCTCGTGGCGGCTTTCCGCCTCCGGCTCGTCGTAGCCGCCCGGCACTTCGCAAAAGCCGAAGGCAAGCCGTTCTCCTTCGATCCAGTCGATGTGCCGCGCCGAGCGCCGGGGCGCTTCGAGCGATTCGATGACGGGGTAAAAGCACACGTCGAGGCCCTCGACGATGGCCTGGGACTTGCCTTCCGCCTTCTGGTGCTTGTCGCGCTCGCCGACACGGTATTTGCGATTGACCTCGTCCACGGTCATCGCTTTTTCAGGAACGGCTTCATCTTCTGCCAGGCCGACGACCGTCCAGGTCTTGTCCTTGATGTAGAGATACTGGCAATGGCCGTCCTCCGTCGCCCTCATGGAGTGACGCGCATAGGCAGGCGCGTGAACAAACGTGCCGGGGCTGACGATCCGGCGGTCTTTGCCGACGATTGCATTGATCTTCCCGCGTATCGGGAAAATCAGGAGCTCATTCGGGTGGTAATGCAGATCGGATCCGGTGCCTGCGTTCTTGTGCAGCAGGCAGAAATACATGTACTTCCCGTCGATCACCGGCGCCTTTCCGGTCGAAAGATGCGGCGTCAGGTAATTCGACTCCATGTCTTCGAAGCGATAGAAGGCCATGTCGCGAGATTTTCAGCGTGGGAAAAAAGCGGTCAATCAGGGCTGCGTATGCTAGCACGCGACCCGCGGCCTCACAATTTTCGACTGCCCGAAGCAAGCGGCAGGCTGAACACCCCCTGATCGGACAGCGCGTTCATTTCGATCGTCACGATCTGGGATATTTCATCGGTCGCCGCTGACAGGCGCCGCTCGACCGGGTGCGCAAGCATCAGCGATCGCTGCACGTTGACATCGGCAATGGGAAAGGCCATCACGCGGCCGGACGCAATCTCGGCATGGAACGTCGAAATCGGCATTACCGCCGGGCCCACACCGCGAAGCAGAAGCTGCCCGATCGCCTCGACCGCGTTGACCTCGAAATCGACATTCAGGCGCGCCCCGTAGCGTCCGATCTGGTCGTCGACGATGGCCCGGATCGCCTCGGTGACGATCACCGGAGTCTTGGACAGTTCGGCTAGCGTATAGAACCGGCGCGCGTCCCTCGGCTGCGGAGCGGCAAGCACGACAATCGGCTCCGAGATGAGCGGCGTAAAGCGCAGCGCGCGAGTGACCGACGGATTGGTCAGCAGCGCGACGTCGATGCGCCCGGTTAGCAGCCCGTCGAAAAGAAGCGTGCTGAAATGCTCCACGATCTTCAACGCCACCTGGGGACACTGGCGGCGCACGCGCTCAACCACGCCCGGGACCAGCAGCGGGCCGAGCGTGGGCGAGACCCCGAGAATGACCTGGCCGCGCGGGCTGTCGCGATTCGCGCGCAGCTCCTCCCTCCCGCGATCGAGTTCCCGCAGCGCCCGCCGGCAGTGATCCAGGAACTGGCGTCCGGCGGCGGTGAGACGCACCCCTCGCGGCAGGCGTACCAGGAGTGGCGTGCCGAGCTCCTCCTCCATCGCACGGAGCTGTCGGCTCAGCGCGGGCTGCGCGACCCCGAGATTGCCCGCGGCGCGCGTGATGCTGCCGCAATCGGCGATCTGGATGAAGTAACGGACGCTGCGCAAATCCATGGGATCGGGTGATCCGCCGGCCCCAAGGGCACACCGGCAGACCTGCTTCCAGAGATAACAAAGTGGCATGAATCACGCGCTCCGTCAACGACCTGCGCAGTTCGTTTGGCCCACCCCTACGGTGCAGATACCGCGAAAACCGCATAAGGCGAGCGCCACAGGTCTTCCAAATCCATGCCGAATCGGCATGTCGAGGATACCCTTTTGGTATTTGTGAACCTGCCCCTCGATTCGTTACCATCGATGCACACTCGTCATGGCGCGGGCGCCCTCCCCAGGCCAATGGCCCGACCGAAACCGGAAGGAACTTCGTGAAGCAGATCAACATCGGGATCATCGGCACCGGATGGTGCGGAGGAATCCGCGCGGAAACGTGCGCCACCCATCCGATCGTCAACAACCTCCATATTGCGGAGGTCAAGCCCGAACGCCTCGCCGAAGTGGCGAAGGCGACGGCAGCCCGGACCGCTACCGCCGACTACCGGGACCTGCTGAAAATCGACGAGATCGACGCCTACATCATTTCGGCGACACCCGAATCGCACCACTACCCGATGGCCCGCGAGTGCCTGCTCGCCGGCAAGCATGTCTTCCTCGAGAAGCCCATCGCGATGGAGCTTCATGAGGCCGATGAGCTGATCGCACTCGCACGCCGCAACAAGCTCAAGTTCACGATCGGCTATTCGCAGCGGTTCAACCCCAAGTTCGCGTACGTGAAGAAGGCAATCAGCGACGGAACCATTGGCCGCCCGGTAAGCGCCCTCGTGAGTCGCCACATCACGCGCGGCCTCGGCAAGAAGATCACCGGACGGACGAAGCTATCCCCGGCTGCAATGGAAGCCACTCACGACCTCGACTTCATCCTGTGGTGTCTCGAGCCCGCAAAACCGGTGCGCGTGTATTCAACCAACAACTACGGTGCGATGAAAGAGAGCACCGGAGCGGACATTCCGGACACGCAGCTGATTTCGGTCACGATGGATAATGGCATCTCGTTCGTGGTGAACGCGGGCTGGAGCCTGCCGCCTGGCTACCCCAACTTTTCGACGACGTGGATTGAGATGGTGGGAACAGAAGGCGCTCTTCTCGTCGACGATAGCCATCGTGACGTGATACTCAACACGATGCAGCAGGGCATGCGGCTGCCGATGTCTTCCATGCCCGGCGAGTTCGTCGACCATGCTTTTGCCGGGCCCATGAAGGCCGAGACGGTG
>DASPGR010000269.1:0-12263 GCA_035620515.1 Burkholderiales bacterium
GGTCATGCAAGCTCGCGCAAGCGTTGAAGAACATTGAGTCTTCGTCCCAGGCCGAGAAGGGCGCCGCCGAGCATCAGCGGCAGGGGCCCCGCGCTCCAGACGAGCATTGCGGTGATGGTGAGCATGGCGACGACCGCTGTAAACGCATCCGGCGCCGCATGCGGCGCGAGATTGACGAGGGATACGGAAATGACACCGATCACAGCGGCGCCGGTTCCCCGCATCGCCGCCCGAATCCACGCAAGCTGCCGCACGCGCGCGAGTACGGGCGCCAACGAGAGCGTCAGCACGAACGCTGGCGCGAAGATTGCGAGCCCGCCAACGATCGCGCCCGCGAATCCGGCGAGCTTGTAGCCGACATACGCGGCGAGCATCAGGATCGGGCCCGGCGTCAGCTGTCCGAGCGCAAGCCCGTCCAGGAATTCCTGCGGCGTGAGCCATTGCAGCTGGGTGACAACCTGGTTCTCGACGAAGGCGAGCACCGTGATCCCGCCACCGAAGGTAAAGGCCCCGACCTTCAGGAAAAATGTCCCGATTTCCCACAGGCCCGGCGCAACAGCCTCGCGTGCATGCGCGGCGGCCGCGGGCAGCCCGTGCGACGAGAGCGCCGGCGCCGCCCAGTGGTAGGCGGCGACGATAAGCGCGACAACGAGCGCGGCGCGCAGGCCCGAGGCACGGGAGTGATAGAGCGCGACGCCGGCGCAGGCTGCGAGCAGCAGCGTGGCGATGATGCCGATCGGTGTGAATGCGGCGATGAGAAACGCGACGATGCCGATTCCGATCTGGCTTTTGCCCTGCAGCGCCGTTCTGCCGAGACGGACGACTGCGACCACGAAGATGCCCAGCACGACCGGACCCAGCCCGTAGAAGGCATCGCGCGCGAAGGGCAGCGTGCCGTAAGTCGTGTAGAGCAGGGTGAGACCGAGCATGATGAAGAAGGCCGGCAGCATGAAGCACAGTCCTGCGAGCGCGCCGCCGCGCCAGCCTGCGCGGTCATAGCCTATGAAAATGCCGAGCTGGGTCGCCGCGGGTCCCGGCAACATGTTCACCAGCGCGAGCCCCTCGAGAAAGCGCTCCCTGGAAAGCCATCCGCGCTTTTCCTGGATCTCCGCCTGCATGATGCCCATGATCGCAGGGCCGCCGTAGCTCATGGCCCCGATCTTCAGAAACACGGCCGCGAGCTCCTTCCAGCGGCTCGCAAATGCATTTGAGGCGTCGTTCATGTTGGTGTCCCCTTGTCAGGCGTTCGTGCGGCGTGCTCAGCAATAGGCGCCGAATTTCCAGGTGTGGGTCTCATCCTGTCCGTTCTTGCACCACGCGTAGAGGGCGTCGTACATCACCATGCCGTGCGCGAGCATCTCGTGGTCGTTTGCGAAATTGCGCGAGAGGCCGAGCGAGATCGCAACGAGCCCCGGCGCCTGCGGCGCAAGGTCGAGCTTTCCCGTATCGGCGCCGCGCACGATGGTTGCGAGCCGCTCGAGCGCGGGATCGGTGAGGCGGTAGTGCCGGAGAAACGCGTCGAAGCTGCAGCGCTCGCCCACGTGGGAGAACGCAACGTCCGGGATATCGTAAGGGATCGCGTGTTCGCGGTTTGCCGCCTCGCGCACCGTGTTGGCCGGCACGTAGAGAAACTCGGCGCCCTTGTCGACGAAGCGGGCGATGAGCCACGGGCAGGCAATGCGGTCGATCTTCGGGCGCTCGCGCGTCATCCAGCGCGTGGCCGGCCGCCCGGCGGGCTTGGCATCCAATGGGCCGCCTTGCGCCTTCCAGCCCTCCTCGATGCCGCCCTCGAGGTAGCGCGCGGCGATGCCGCGCTCGGCAAGCGTGCGCGCGGCTCCCTGGCTCACCTCGTGGCCGTGGACACAGTACACAACCACGCTTTCTGCCCTGGGCAGCTCGTCCGCCCAGGCCGCTATGCCATCCGGGTCACGGCGCAGCGCGCCCGAGATCAAATCAGCGGCGGACTGGAAGGCAGGCCGGCGCCGCACGTCGATGACGAGCGGCGGGCTTGCAGTGGAGATCGCGGATTGAAGTTCGGAAAACGAAACCGACGGGCCCAAGCGACACCTCCTGTGGCGCGCACGCGCCATATCAGAGAAGCAGAGCTTGGACGCTTGGGCGTCTTGAGCGGGGAGTCTGCCAACGTCCCCGGCGAGGCGCTAGTGTAGCGCAAGCGGCGGCGTTGTAAAGAGGCGCCAGACCCCTCACCGCCATGACGCCAAGAACGCCAGGACCGCCAAGAAGAACCGTACGCGGAAAAGGTTCCTGACACCTTTTCGGGCTCTTAAACTGTAAACTGCTTCGACTTGCGCGGGGACCGTTCCGGCCCCCTTCCCGGGAGGAACTTCATGAAGATCAAGGCGGCGAATGGCGTTGCGCGGATACTCAAGGCAGAGGGCGTGCCCTGGGTGAGCTGCTATCCCACCAACCACGTGAACAACGCGCTGGGCGAGGAGGGCGTGCCCATACTCATGATGGGCGAGGAGCGCTTCGCGGTGGCCGTTGCCGACGGTTACTCGCGGGTGACCTGCGGCAAGCGGATCGGTGTGTGCACGGTCATGTCCAATCTCAACGCCGCCGGCATACAGATGGCCTATGGCGCGATCGGCCAGGCCTGGGAGGATTCGTCGCCGGTCCTCATCATTACGGAAGGTGTTGGCCAGGGCGGGAGCCGGCACACGCACTTCGACATCGCCGAGGCACTGAAGCCCGTCACCAAGTGGGTCGGCAAGATCGATCGCGCGGAACTGGTGCCGGATTACCTCCGGCGCGCCTTCACGCACCTGCGCTCGGGCCGGCCCGGACCCGTGCTGCTCGTCGTCCCGCGCGACCTGGGTGAATACGACGAGGAGAAATTCCCTTACGTCCCGGTGAAAGGCTGGCGCACCGGTCCCGATCCGGACGATGTGAAGAGCGCGGTCAAGGCGCTCATCTCCGCAAAGGATCCGCTGCTCTACGTCGGCGAAGGCGTCTACTACGCGGATGCCACCGCGGAGCTTCTGCAGTTTGCGGAGGCCGCGCAGGTGCCTGTGCTGACGACGCTCAAGGCCAAGGGCGCCTTTCCCGAGAACCATCCCCTTTCAGTGGGCGTGCGCGGCTCGCACTCCGCGCACTTCCTGCACAAGTGCGATCTTCTCTTCTCCATCGGCTCGAGCCTTTTTCCCAACCGCTTCAGCCACGCGATACCCGAGCCGGAGAAGAAGACGATCGTTCAGTGCACGGTGGATACGCTCGACATCAACCGCAGCTACGAGACGCGCCATGCCGTGATCGGCGACGCGAAGCTGACGCTGAAAGCCCTCACCGACGAGCTCTCGAGGCAAGGAGGCGCGGGCCGCAAGAACGGAGCGGTGCTCGAAGAGATCCGCGCCGCGAAGCAGACCTTCCAGGATAAATTCCGCCCGTTCATGGAGTCGAACGAGAAGCCGATCAACCCCTACCGCGTGATCGGCGACTTGATGAAGGTGCTCGATCCCAAAGCGTCGTTCGTCACTGCGGACTCCGGCAACACGCGCGACCAGACGAGCACCGTGTACGAAGCGAGAATCCCGCGCGGTCACCTCGGTTGGGGCAATGTCTCGACCCTTGGCTTCAGTCTTGCGGGCGCCGTCGGGGCCAAGCTTGCCTATCCCGACCGCCAGTGCGTGAACATCACGGGTGATGCCGGCGTGTGCTACATGATGGGCAACTTCGAGGCGGTGGCGCGCTACGGCATCGGGATCACGACGCTTCACATCAACAATGGCGGCTATTCAGGCTACGGGCCGGGCTTCTGGGGCCAGGGCCACGATCCCTACACCTGGAAGGTGTCGGATCACGGCTCGGCTTGCATGTCGGCCATGGCGCGGGCGGTCGGCTTCCACGGCGAGGACGTGACCGAGCCCTCGGAAATCATCCCCGCGCTGAAGCGCGCGTTCGACGAGAACGCGAAGGGCCGGCCGGCTTTTCTCGAGTTCATCTGCTCCCACCACCCGGTGCATGGCGGGTGGGTGGGCCGTTGACGGCTACATCATCACCCGCCCGCCGTTGACATCGAGCGCGACGCCGTTGAGGTAAGAGGCAGCGTCGGAGGCAAGGAAGAGCATTGCCTGCGCGCTGTCCTCCGGCGTCGCAAGACGCCTTAGCGGTACCTGCGATGCAATGCGCTCGACATCTTCCTTCGTGCGAAGCGCGGCCACCCGCGGCGTCAACGTCGTGATGGGCGCGATCGCATTTGCGGTGATCCCGGCCGGGCCGAGCTGGACCGCCAGGAAGCGGGTCAGCTGTATCACGCCGGCCTTGGAGGCGGAATACGCCGGCGAGGTCGAACCGAAGATGGTGCGCCCGGAGATCGAGGCGACGTTGATGATGCGTCCCGCCTTCGATTTCCTGAGGTGCGGGATCGCGGCGCGGCAGCAGAGGAAAACGCTGCGGAGATTCAGCGTCACCGTGCGGTCCCATTCTTCCACCGAGATGTCCTCGAGCGTGGCGAGCCGCCCGTAGCCGCCTGCGCAGTTGACGAGCACGTCGAGCTTGCCGAACTCGGATACCACTGCGCCGATGGCGTGGGCGACGGAATGCTCATCGGTCACGTCCACCTTGATTGCAAGAGCGCGCCCGTCGGCGGCGCGGATCTCGGCGGCGACCTGCTGCGCGCCTTTTTCATCGATATCGAGCAGGACGACGTGCGCGCGCTGCTCGGCGAAGGCGCGTGCCGTTGACGCACCGATGCCCTGGGCGGCGCCGGTGACCGCAACCACGCGTCCGGCAAATTCGGGATATTTCGGCATGGCGGATCCTCCCCCTTGAATGGCAGGCAGTTGCTCAGGGCGCCGGGATGCGCGGCAGCTTCTTTCCGCGCCGGCGCGGCTTGCTCGCGCGCGGCGAGCGCTCCAGGAACTCGAATGCGGCTTTGGCTGTCATGGGACCTCGCGGCTTGGACGATGAGACGGGCTTCATATGATACCGGTGCCTGTGGCCGGCGCACCGACGCGCGGTGCATCGACTATACTGCACGCTTTTCAACGCGTGACATGCTCAGCTCCCACCACCCCGCCCGCTCGCGCGGGCACCCCTCCTCGGGCAGGAGGGGATTGATTTTTCCAGGCGCGGCAAGGAGGAGGAGAGCGATGCTAAGCAGGATCGGGCGCGCGGCAATCCTTTCATTCGGCCTTGCGCTTGCCGCCCTGCCGGGCTGGGCCCAGCCGCCCGCCGCGCGGGACGCGTTCTACAAGGGGATCATCGAGGGCAAGAGCGGGGCTCCGCACAAGGCAATCGACCATTTCGGCGAGGCCATCCGGATCGATCCGAAGTTCGTGCTGGCCTACTACAACCGCGCCATCACCCTGCAGCAGGTGGGCGATGAGCAGCGCGCGATCCGGGATTACTCCGAGGCGATTCGCCTGGAGCCGCATTTTGCCGACGCCTACACGGGGCGTGGCGCAGCATACGAAAACCTCAAGCAGTACGACCGGGCGATCAAGGACTATAGCGAGGCGATCCGGCTCGCCCCCGGCGTGGCGCTCATCCATGCCAACCGTGCCAGCTCGTACGACAAGCTCGGGCAGCATCGGGAGGCCATCAGGGACTACGAGGAGGCGCTGCGGCTCGGTCCGCGCGACGACGATACGCTCGACGCATTTGCGTGGCTGCTCGCGACCGCCTCTGATCCCCGGTTGCGCGACGGCAAGCGCGCCGTAGAGCTCGCGCGCGAGGCGTGCGAGCTCACGCAGTGGCAGGAGCCCAATCACATCGATACGCTCGCCGCCGCCTACGCCCGGAGCGGGGACTTCGCCAGCGCGATCAAATGGCAAACGAAGGCGCTCGCGGACCCGGGATATCGCAAGTTCAAGGAAGCGCAGGAGCGGCTCGCGCTCTATCGCACCGGGAAACCCTATCCGCCCAACTGACCACTCGTCACTCATCACCCATCACGGATCACGCCGTTGAAGGCATTACTGGCGACATACCGCTGGATCGACGAGAACATCCTCGAGCTCGGGCGCGAGTTGCGGCTCTCGTACCTGCCGCCACTCATGGTCTATATCGCCTACGGCGTCTCCGGGCTGACCGGCATCGTCGGCACGTTCTTCGTCAAGGACTACCTCGGCCTTTCGGCCGCGTTTCTCGCCGCGCTCGGCTTCTGGATCGGAATCCCGTGGGCGCTCAAGATGCCGTTGGGGCACATCGTGGATCTGATCTGGCGCTGGAAGAGCATCCTCGTCTACATCGGCGCGAGCCTCATCGCCACGAGCCTCCTCATCATGGTGGGCCTGCTCACCGATCGCGCGGCGATGACTGCCGTGATGCCGGCCGAGGCCTGGTACGTGCTGGCCGCGCTGCTCTCGCCCGTCGGCTACGTGGTCCAGGATGTCGTTGCGGACGCAATGACGGTGGAAGCCGTGCCGCGCGTGGACGAGGAGGGCCGGCCCATACCGCTCGAAACGCGGAAGCTGATGAATACCACGATGCAGACGCTGGGGAGGGTGGCACTCATCGGCGGGCTCGCGCTGGTCGGAGCGGTCAATCTCTACCTCTTTGCCGACGTGCAGCGGCTCTCCGAAGTGGAAAAGGTGGCGATCTACCGCCAGGTCTATACGCTCGCTCTCTTCATCCCGTTCATTTCCGTGGCAGGCGTCTTCATCGCCTACCTGCTCAAGCGCCGCGACATCCGCCGCCTCGTGGCGCGGGGAATCGCCCGCGATGAAGCCGAGGCGCACTATGGACCGCCGGAGGTGCGCCCCGCTCCCAACTGGTGGATTCTCGGCGGCAGCCTCGGCTTCGTCGTCTTCACGCTCGGCATGGGCTTCAGCCCGCTTGAGTACAACCAGGAGATCATCTTCGCGGGCTCATTCGCGATCGTCGCGTTTCTCATCGGGAAGCTGACGCGCGAGCTCGAGCCCGCTGCGCGCGCCACTCTGGTTGGAACCGCGGTCGTGGTTTTCATCTACCGCGCCACCCCCTCGACGGGCGAGGGCTTCAGCTGGTGGATCATCGACGTTCTCGCCTTTGATCAGCAGTTCCTCGCGCTTCTCTCCCTCATCAGCAGCCTGCTCACGATCCTCGGCATGTTCATCTTCCGGCGCTTCATGGCCGAACGCTCGATCGCGTACGTGATCGGGGCCCTCACCGTGGCCGGCTTCGTGCTGGGAGCGCCGTACATCGGCATGTACTACGGCATGCACGAGTGGACGGCAGCAGTCACGGGAGGGATCGTGGACGCGCGCTTCATCGCGCTCATCAACACGGCGGTCGAGTCGCCGCTCGGGCAGATCGCGATGATTCCCATGCTCGCGTGGATCGCGAACTCCGCGCCCGAGCACCTCAAGGCGACGTTCTTCGCGGTGATGGCCTCCTTCACCAATCTCGCGCTTGCCCTCTCGCAGCTCGGGACCAAGTATCTCAACCAGATGTTCACGGTGACGCGCGAGGTCAAGGATCCCCTGACGGGCGTCGTCAAGGTGGGCGCCGACTATAGCGAGCTGGGGTGGCTCCTCATCACCGCGACGATACTGGGGCTGGTGCTGCCTCTTCTCGCCATTCTGTTCGCGCGGGTGACGCGCTTCCGCAGCGCCTAGCTCTTGATTTGCGCGGTGGGCGCAAATTGGTCATCATGCGGCCGATATGACCGAGATCGAGATACGCGACGGATCCGCCGTCCCCTCCGAGGGCCATGTCCGGTTGACGCACCTGCTCTACGCGCTTCACGCCTTCAGCGCGTTGACGGGTGTGCTGACGGCAGCGGTAATCGTCATGGCCTTCCTCACCGGGTGGCCGTCCATCATCGCGGTGATCATCAATTACGTGAAGCGCCCGGATGTGCGCGGCACCTATCTCGACAGCCACTTCTCGTGGCAGCTCCGCACCTTCTGGTACGCGCTGCTGTGGGTGGTGTTGATGTTCATCCTGTTCTTCACGGTAATCGGCATCCCGCTCGCCTGGCTGATCGGCCTCGTTGTGGGCTTGTGGGTGCTCTATCGCATCATCCGCGGCTGGCTTGCGCTGGCGGACGGCCGGCCCATGCCGATGCCGAATCCCTGATTTATTTGACGGGGCTGACCTGAATGCGCACGGCGGTGAGCCGGCCTTCATCGTCGGGTCGCGCGGTCAGGTTGACCCGTGCGCCTTCGACGAGCTGCGAGCGGTTCCCCGGCACGAGTGTGGAGATGGAGGCCTTCTCCGGGACCGTGACTTTCTGCGAGCCTCCCTGGTAGGTCAGGGTCAGCTCGCGGCCTTTCGTCGCCTGGACCATGGCTGATACCGTTGCGTTGGTCATGGTCTGGTCATCCCGGCCGTCGAAGGGCCGGTGCCCGGGATTGACCGGCTTCGGAAAGCGCCGCACCTCGATCGCCGTGAGCTTCCCGTCCTTCCCTTTCACCGACGTGACGCCCAGAAAATCTCCCTGCTTGATGTCGGACAGCTTGATGGGCTTGGTAAAAACGATGGTGGTGTCTTCCCTGAGCTGGACTCTCACGCGCCCCTGGTCGCGCGTCTTGACCGAGATGTCTTTCCCGCTCGCCTCAGCGATGGTGCCGCGCACGCGCGTGAGCTTCTGCGCCTCCGCCGTCGCGCACGCGAGCGCGAGCGCCCCGGAAACAAGCACCGCAACGATCTTTCTCATGTCTAGCCTTCGCAAGTTGATTGAACAACAGGCCTTTGCCATTCGCCATTCGCCATTGGGCAGCCCGTCACGAGTTACTGGGGAGGCTTGACGCCGTCCTTGCTCACCTGGATGCGCAGCGCGGTCGCCTTGCCTGCATCGCCGACGGAAGCCACCATGAATACGTACTCGCCGGGCTTGAGGTAGGACCGGTCGGCCTTGGTCATCGTGACGATCGGAGTGCCGGGCGGCACGAGAATCTTCTGCGAGCCGCCCTTGTATTCCAGGGTCAGTACCTCGCCGTCGGACGATTTCACCACCGAGGCGACGTTTGCGTTGGTCATCATCGATCCCGGCTGCAGGTCCCAGGGGCCATGGCCTTCTTTCACCCGGCGCGGGATCGTATGAACCTCGACCGCGACCAGCATGCCGTCCGCGCGCTTCATTGTGGTCGAGCCGACGTACGTACCCGGCTTGAGATCGGCGAGCTTGATCGCTTTCGCGGCGGCGACCGAGGTCTTCTCGGTGAGCGCGAACTCCATCGGCTTGCCATCCCGGGTTTTCAGCGACAGCGTGTCGCCGCTGACGGCGGTGATGGTGCCCCGTACGCGGATGTTCTTCTGGGCTTCGGCGATGCTGACGGTCAGGGCGAGCGCGAACGCGAGCCCTGCTGCTAGGATGGTTTTCATTGTGTTCCTCCCTGGGAAAGTGTGCCCGGGCCGCGACAGCGTCCGGGTGGTGCGTCGGGTGAACAGCACCGGGACCCACATTATTCCTCAAAAACGGCCGGGCGGCGCCGTAAATCAGCGACGGCGGAAGATCCCGTCGTAGAAGGTGTAGAGAACCACGATGATGAGCAGGGTGCCGATCGGGTGGTCGACGAAGACGTCCGATATCGGCTTGCCCTCAAAGACGACCAGCGCCCGGCGGAAGTTCTCGTCGGCCAACGGCCCGAGAATGGCGCCGAGCACAAGCGGCGCCAGCGGGAAGCCGAAGCGGCGCAGGATATACCCCACGAGCCCCGCGGTCAGCATGACGTAGACGTCGAAGTAGGAGAGGCTTACGGCGTACGAGCCGAGGACACAGATCAGCAGAATGAGCGGCATCAGAAGCGCGAGCGGAAGGCTGAAGAGCTTCACGCACGGCTTCACCAGCACGATCGCCATCCCGTACATCAGGAAATTGGCGATGATGAGCGACCAGTAGATGTAGTAGATAAGCCCCGGGTGCTCGACCTGCATCATCGGGCCGACCAGCACGTTCTTCAGCTCGAGCGCAGCGAGGAACGCTGCCGCCGCCGCGCTGCCCGGGATGCCGAGCGTCAGCGTAGGCAGCATCGAGCCGCCGATGTTGGCATTGCTCGCCGCTTCCGAGCACACGATGGCCTCATAGCTTCCGGTACCCCACTTGGCGCGCTCCTCGGGCGAGGCGCGCCGGCGCCCGATGTCGTAGGAGAGAAACGAGGCCACGTTCGCGCCCGCGCCGGGAATCGCGCCAATGATCGTGCCGATGAGACCCGAGCGCAGCGCCGTGCGCGCATGCCTCCACAGCGTCTTCACCGGCGGCACGATGCGCCCGACCTCCTGGGGAATGCCGACGTAGTTCTTGCGCGGCAGCACGCGCAGGATCTCCGACAGCCCGAAGAGCCCGATCAGGACGGGAATGTAGCCCACGCCGTCCTCGAGGATGTCCAATCCGAAGGTGTAGCGCGGCGTCGCATGGATCGACTCGAGGCCGATAAAGGAGATCATCAGCCCGATCCAGCCCGAGATCCAGCCCTTCAACGGTCGCTTGCCGGCGGACATCGTCCCGCAGATGGCGATGCCCCACATCGCGAGCAGGAACATTTCCCAGGAGCGAAACTGCAGGGCGAGCGCCACCACGACCGGGATGAATGCGATGAGCAGCAGGATGCCGATCCAGTTGCCCATGAAGGACGCGCCGATCGCGGTGCCGAGCGCGAGCCCGCCCTCGCCGCGGCGCGCCAGCGGATAGCCCTCGATCATCGTCGGTACGGCGTCCGGGGTGCCGGGAATGTTGATGAGCACCGCGGTGATCGTGCCCCCGAAGACGCTTCCGGTGAAGACGCCGAGCATGAACATGATTGCCGTGTCCTGCTCCATGCCCGTGGAGAGGCCGATCAGCAGCGCCATCGCCATCGTCGTCGACAGCGCGGGCATGGCGCCCCACAGGATGCCGAGGGTCACGCCGACGAGGCAGACGAAGATGAGGTACGGCGTGAGAGCGAGAAGGAGCTGGTCGAGGACCATGGCGGCGTGGACGGGCTTTTAGTAGACGCCAGGCATAGGGATCCTGAAGCCGTAGCGGAACGCGCTCGCGAGAAGCAGCGCGGCGGCCGAAGCGACGATGAAGCAGCGCAGCCACGACCTGCCCCAGTAGATCTTCATGATGACGGTCACGATCGGAATCGCCGTGCACTCGAAGCTGCTCAACCGCAGCTCGAAGCCCCCGACCGGGATGCGGATTCTGAAAGTGACGAGATCAATTGCGACTACGAGCGCGATGACGAACACGATGAGGAGCCACGAGCGCCGGCCGTACTCCCGCTCCTCCGGATCAGCCGGCGGTGAGAATACGGCGAGGAGATTCTTCGCGCCGCCTTCACGCAGGGCGCGCATGGCGAGCCCGATTGCCATCGCGAGCATGGAGAGACTGACCACGAAGGGCAGGAGCCCCGGATGGGTGAAGACGGAGCGGCCGGGATCAGGCATCTGCCAGGCAAGCACCATGGCGCCGATGCAGAGGGTGCCTATGACGCAGGCCGAGACGAGGTCCTTCTGGGGTGTGGACGCTTCTTCGAGGTCCTCCTCGCCCACGAACCCGCTCGCCATACGGGCCTTCGCCTTCTCGATGAAGGCGTCGCTGTTCTTTTCCGTGCTCATTTGGATTGGTTTCCCCCGAAAAAAGCGCCCCCGCCGGCGGCGGGGGCGCCTGGTGCTGCGGACCGCGAACGCCTAGGGGCCTAGGCCGAGAGCGGTTTATAGCCCTTGGGCGGCCACCACTTGTCGAAATTCTCGGGCGTGGGCAGGCCGAGCTCGCTCGCTGTCATGACCTTCTTGCCGATCTGGTCCTTCACCTGGTTGAAGGTGTGGGTCGTAATGGTTTCGAGCTGCGCCGCACGGCGATCTGCCGCCTCGCCTGTTCGGATATCGATGAAAAAGTAACGCTTCTTTGCCATCTCTCCAAAGCCGGGCGACTTGACCGCTGCTACGAACGCTTTTTCGATCTCCCTGATTATCGGAACGGGCACGCTGCGCCGAACCGCGATGTTGTAGCAGCCACCGACGGGCAAGCTGGACTTCAATTGCGGCAGGAAATTGCCGACAGTGGGCAGCGTCGGCCCGCCGGGCACCTTGATGTCCTCCTCGCCGGTCTGCTGCAGGCAACGCAGGGTGCCCGCCTGGATGTGCTTGATGTGTTCGTGAACACCGCCGCCGGCAATATCGACCTCGCCCTGCAGGCCGGCGAGCGTTGCAGGATTGCCGCCCTTGTAGGGCACGAAGCGCAGCTTGATGCCCGCCGCCTGGGCAATGATGGCGGCGAGCTCGTGCCACAGCCCGCCGGTGCCCGAGGTGGAGATCGAGAGCTTGCCCGGGTTCTTCTTCGCATACTCGACGAGCTCCGGGAAGCTCTTGAACGGCGAATCGGGCTTGACCGACCAGCT
>DASPGR010000270.1:0-6593 GCA_035620515.1 Burkholderiales bacterium
TGTCGCGTCCCTGCTCGTCGGTGCCGAGCCAGTAGCGCGTTCCATCCGCGCTCCTGGCGCCGGGCGGCAGCTTGGAGTCGAGGATGTCGAGCTGTGCGAGGTCGTAGGGATCCTGCGGCGCGACGAGCGGGGCCAGAGCGGCGGAGAGAAGAATCACAAGAAGCACGACAAGCGCGCCGACCGCAACGCGATCACGCGCAAATCCTGCTGTGATTGCGCCTAGAGGTGCCTCAATCGACTGCACAAGACTATGCCGTCCGGCTCGCCAGCCGCACGCGCGGGTCGAGCGCGGTGTAGACGAGATCGACGACCAGGTTAATGACCACGAAGATCAGCACGATGATCAGGAGATAGGCGACGATCACCGGCCGGTCGAGGGCGTTGATCGAGTCGATGAGAAGCTTTCCCATTCCCGGCCAGGCAAAGATGGTTTCCGTGACCACGGCAAAGGCGATGAGCGAGCCGAACTCGACGCCGATGACGGTGACCACTGGAATCATGATGTTCTTCAGAACGTGCACGCGCACGACGCGCTGCATGGAGAGGCCCTTGGCGCGCGCAAAGCGCACGTAGTCCTGGCCGAGCGCTTCAAGCGTGCCCGCTCGTGTCAGCCGCACGAGAAGCGCGAGCTCGAACAGCGCGAGATTGATCGCCGGCATGGCGATGTGCCTCAAGCCATCCAGGGTGAGGATCGAGAGCGGCACATGAAACACGGTTACGGTCTCCCCGCGCCCGGTCGGCGGAAGCCAGCCGAGCTCGACCGAGAACACCATGATCAGCATGACGCCCACCCAGAAGCTGGGAAGGGAGAAGCCGATGATCGATCCGCCCATGATCAGGCGCCCGGCAGCCGAATCGGGGCGCAGGCCTGCCCAGAGCCCGAGCGGAATGCCGATCCCGACGGCGATCACGGTGGCCGCGAACGCAAGCTCCAGCGTCGCCGGCGCGCGCTCAAGAATCAGCTGAAGCGCGGAGACGTTCGAGACGAATGAGCGGCCGAGGTCGCCCGAGAGGGCGCCGTGGAGGAAATTCAGGTACTGCCGCCACAGCGGCTGATCGAGACCAAGCGCCGCGGTCGCGCGCGCAATTTCTTCCTGGTTGGCCTGAGGGCTGATGAGGATGTCCACGGGGTTTCCGACCGCGAAAACGCCCGCGAACACGAGGAGCGACATCACGAAGAGCACGATCAGGCTCTGTAAGAGCCTTCGCAGAACAAACGAGATCATTGCTGCCGAATGATCACGGCTTCCTGGGCTTGAAATGATGCGCGAACGTGAACTCGTCCGTGCGCGCCAGGTAGGAGAGGTCCTTCTTCATGGCCCACGTGACGATCTGATAGTGCAGGGGGAGAAAGGCGACCTCGCGCGCCGCGAGCGCGCTCGCCTGGCGCGCGATGGCCTCACGCTCCTTCGCATCAACGGTGCCGAGCGAGCGCTCGATCAGGCTGTCGAGCCCGGGATTGCTGAACCCGCTCCAGTTCCAGGCGCCGTAGCCCTTCTCGGCGTTGGTGGTTCCCGAGAGCGAGCGCAGCGCGAGATCCGCGGCGAGCGAGCCCCAGCCGAGCAGCGCAATGCCGAACTCGCGCTTGCGCGCCTTGCCGAAATAGGCGCTGAGCGGCATGGCATCGACCCGGGTTTCGATGCCGATGCGGGAGAACATCTGGGCAACCGCCTGCGCGACCTGCTCGTCGTTGATGTAGCGGTTGTTGGGCGTGGCAATCGTCACCCGGAAACCGTCGGGATAGCCCGCTTCCGCCAGCAGCTTGCGCGCGCCCTCGGGATCGTACGGTTCGGGCTTGACCGCCGGATCATGGCCGAAAACGCTGGGCGAGACGACGTTGGCGGCAGGCAGCGCAAGCCCTTCCATGACCCGCTCGGAGATGGCGGTGCGGTTTATTGCCTTTGACAGCGCGCGGCGCACGCGAAGGTCCTTGAACGGGTTCCGTGCGAGCGGCTTCCCGTTCTTGCCCGACACGCCGGGGGGATGGTCGCGGTACTGGTCGACGTGCAGAAAAATCGTCCGCCATGAGACCGCCTGCTCGAGGCGCAGGGCCGGATTCTTGCGCAGCCGTGCAAGATCGGCCGTGGGCACGTGCTCGATCGCGTCGATCTGGCCGGAGAGCAGCGCCGCAGTTCGCACGGGATCGCTCGGAAGAATGTGGAGCGTCACCTTGTCCCATGGCAGCCGGCCGCGCCAGTACTCGTCGTGCCGTACGAGCTCGACGCGGCTGCCGCGCGCGAAGCGCACCAGCTTGTAGGGCCCGGTGCCGATCGCGGCGCGTCCGCTGTCGAAGTCCTCCCCCGTCGCGCTTCGAGCGGCGCGCTTCGAGACGATCTGAAGCTCGGAGAGGTCCTGTGCGACGCCGCCGTAGGGTGCAGCGGTCTTCAGCCGTATCGTGTAGCGGTCGACGATCTCCTTGGCAACGATTGGTCGAACGTACGTGGCGAATCCGCCCGGGCTTCCCTGGATGGTGAGCGGCCGCTCGAGCGAGAACAGCACGTCTTCTGTTGTGAGCTCCGCGCCGTCGTGGAACTTGACGCCCTTGCGAAGCGTGAATTCCCAGGTGAGCGGATCCGGCGTCTTCCATGTCGCGACGCCCGGAATGGGGCGCCCACGCTCGTCGACGTGGACCAGCGTGTCGAAGACGTGTTTCTGCGCGTTGAGGTTGGGCTGTGCGGCGACGAAGTGGGGATCGAACGTCGTCACGTCGGCCGAGAGTCCGATATTGAGTTCCGCGGCAAAGGCCGGGGATATTGAGAGCGCAAACGCGCTGAGCGCGATGATCTTTCGTTTGAGCATTCGAGTGTGACCGGCAAGGCCCGGTTGGCGGGCGCGCTGCGGCGCGACGATTGACACATCACAGCACGCTGCTATGCTGACCTTTTAAGGACCCGGGTGTCAATCATGAAGGCGGTTGCGGCGCCGGGCGCGTCCAGCGTCGAGATGATCCGCACGCTGGTCGGTTTCCCGACGGTCAGCCGGGATTCGAACCTCGAGCTCATCCATTACCTGCGCGATTACCTGAAGCGGTACGGCGCGCAAATGCGCCTCACGTACGACGACGCGCGCAACAAGGCGAATCTTTTCGCCACGCTCGGCACGGGCGAGGACGGGATCATGCTCTCGGGGCACACGGATGTCGTGCCCGTGGAGGACCAGCCGTGGGAGAGCGACCCCTTTGCGCTGCGCGAAGTGGACGGCCGCCTCTACGGCCGCGGGGCCGCCGACATGAAGAGCTTCATCGCATGTGTCCTCACCGTCGTGCCTGAAATGGTTGAGCGCGGCCTCAGGATGCCGCTCCATCTGGCGTTTTCCTACGACGAGGAAGTCGGATGCATAGGCGTCGGCAGAATCATTTCCGACCTGGCAAAGGCGGGAATCCGGCCGCGCTCGTGCATCGTCGGCGAGCCGACGCTGATGGTGCCGGTCATTGCGCACAAGGGGAAGAAAAGCTACCGCTGCACGGTGAAGGGCCTTGCCGGGCATTCGGCCTACGCGCCGCACGGCGTCAACGCGGTGGAATACGCGGCAGAGGCGGTTGCGTTTCTCAAGGGCATGGCGCGGCGGCATCGCGATCGAGGGCCCTACGACAGGGGTTTCGACGTGGCACACACGACGGTCCACACCGGCGTGATCCAGGGTGGAACGGCGCTTAACGTGATCCCGAGCGAGTGCGCGTTCGACTTCGAGTTCCGGCACCTGCCCGGTGACGACCCCGGGCGCCTGCTCGACGAGTTCACCGACTACGTGAGGTCAGCGCTGGAACCAGAGATGCGCAGGGTGCACGCGGACACAGGATTCCTGATCGAGCCGATGTCCGGAATACCGATGCTCGAGACTCCGCCCGAAAGCGAAGTGGTGGCGCTTGCGCAGGAGCTCGCGAACGTGTACGAAATCGGCAAGGTCTCGTTCGGCACGGAGGCCTCGCAGTTCCAGCATGCCGGCATCTCGACCGTGGTGTGCGGTCCGGGCTCGATCGAGCAGGCGCACAAGCCCAACGAATTCGTGACGCTGGAGCAGGTGGCGAAATGCGAGGCGTTCCTGCGGCGCCTCGCCGACCGCGTCTGCAAAGCCTGATTAGCCGGCAGAGCGTCCTGGCGATCGGATCAGTGGTGCAGAATCTTCGATAAGAACTGCACCGCACGCTCCGAGCGCGGCTTGCCAAAGAAGTCTTCCGTGGGCGCGTCTTCCACGATCTCGCCTTCGTCCATGAAGATCACGCGCTTTGCCACTTTGCGCGCGAACCCCATCTCGTGGGTCACGACCATCATCGTCATGCCTTCCTGCGCGAGCTCGACCATGACGTCGAGCACTTCGTTGATCATCTCGGGGTCGAGCGCCGAGGTCGGTTCATCAAAGAGCATCGCGACCGGGTCCATGGCCAGTCCGCGCGCGATCGCCACGCGCTGCTGCTGACCGCCGGAGAGCTGCCCGGGAAATTTCTCGGCGTGTGCTTCGAGGTCGACGCGCCTCAGGAGGGCGTGCGCTTTTTCCGCGGCTGCCTCGCGGGTGCGGCCGAGCACCCTCACCTGTGCCAGGGTGAGGTTGTCCATTACCGTCATGTGGGGGAAGAGCTCGAAATGCTGGAACACCATTCCGATCTGCGAGCGCAGCCTGGGCAGATCCGTTTTCGGATCGCTCACCGAAATCCCGTTCACGGTGACATCGCCCTGCTCGAAAGGCTCGAGCGCATTCACGCACTTGATGAGCGTCGACTTGCCCGAGCCCGAAGGGCCGCACACCACGACCACCTCGCCCTTCGCCACTTCCGTCGAGCAGTTCTTCAGCACCTGGAAGGTGCCATACCACTTGCTCACGTTTTTTATCTCGATCATGGCCATGGATTTCTCTCCATCAGCGGATGATGGCGATACGCGCCTGCAACCGCCGCACGCAGTATGAGGCCGTGAAGCTGATTACGAAATAGACGAGCGCGACGAAAAGGTACATCTCGATCAATCGGCCGTCGCGCTGCGCCACCTTGGCGGCCGCGCCGAGGAAGTCGGTGATCGACAGCACGTACACGAGCGAGGTGTCCTGGAACAGGATGATGGTCTGGGTGAGGAGCACGGGCGTCATGTTGCGGAATGCCTGCGGCAGCACGATCCGGCCCATCGTCTGCCAGTAATTGAGTCCCAGCGCGTAGCCGGCCGATACCTGTCCGCGGGGGACGCTCTGGATGCCCGCGCGCATGATCTCGCAGTAATAGGCCGCCTCGAAAAGCGTGAAGGTGACGACGGAGGACCAGAACGCGCCGACCTGGATTGGCTGGTTGGCGCCGATCGCCCAGCCCCCGATCCACGGCACGAGAAAATAGAACCAGAAGATCACCAGCACCAGCGGGATCGAGCGCATGAGGTTGACGTAGCCGCCGGCAAGCAGCGAGAGCGGGGCGAAGCTCGATAGCCTCATCATGGCGAGCAGCGTCCCGAACACGATTCCCCCGCTCATCGCGAGCGCGGTCAGCGTGAGCGTGAACGTCATCCCCTCCTTGAAGAGATAGGGGAGGGAGCGATGGATGACGTCGAAGTCGAAGCCGGCAAACATTTACGGGTTCGTCAGTGGCCGGCCTGCAGGCCGGTGGCGCTGCCGATGAACCCCGGCACGGCAACCCTTTTCTCGAGATGGCGCATCGCGAGCACGATGACGATATTGAGCAGGATGTAGATCACGGTGGCGGCGGTGAAGGCCTCGAAGACCTGGAAAGTGAACTCCTGCATGGCCCGCGCGCGCGCCGTCAGCTCGACGAGGCCGATGGTCAGCGCGACCGCGGAGTTCTTGATGATGTTCATGAACTCGGATGTCAGCGGCGGCAGCACGATGCGGAACGCCATGGGCAGGAGCACGTATCGGTAAGCCTGCGGCTGCGTGAGCCCAAGCGCCGTCGCGGCCATCGTCTGGCCGCGCGGCAGGGACAGGATCCCGGCCTTGATCTGTTCGGCAACGCGGGCCGAGGTGTAGAAGCCCAGGCACAGCACTGCGGGCCAGTACGAACCCCACGGCGGCGCGAGCTGCTTCATCGCGTCGCCCAGCGCCTTCGGCAGGAGCTCCGGGAGCACGAAGTACCAGAGGAACATCTGCACGAGGAGGGGAATGTTGCGGAAGAGCTCGACGTAGGCGTCGCCGAGCTTGACGACCCACCCGACCGGGGTCGTCCGAAGCGTGCCCACGACGGTCCCGACCGCAAGCGCGATGATCCAGGCCGCCAGCGCTGTCGCGATGGTCCAGCCGAGGCCTGAGATAAGCCAGCTGAAATAGACACCGGCGCCGTCAGGCGCCGGGTCCCAGAAGATCCCCCAGTTCCAGTTGTACTTCACCCGCCAATGATCCGCCGGCGATCAGGTGACACGCGCGCGATCAGCGGCGCGTAGCGTCCGCTGCATCGCGGGAGAATAAAGCGGCACCGAAGGTGTCCGCTTTATTGCTTACTTGTAGTCTTCCGGTCTGCCCGAATCCGTCGGGTTGGCGACGACCCTCTTCATCTGCGCGCTCATCGGCACGTTGAGATTGACGCCCTTGGGCGGGATCGGCTTCAGAAACCACTTCTCGTAGATGCCGTTGATCTCTCCGCCGGTAAAGATCTTGACCATGGC
>DASPGR010000271.1:0-9991 GCA_035620515.1 Burkholderiales bacterium
GACAAGAAGATCTCGGCGATCCGGGATCTCCTGCCGGTGCTCGAGCAGGTGGCAAAGGCCGGGAAGCCCCTTCTCATCGTTGCGGAAGAGGTGGAAGGCGAAGCGCTGGCGACGCTGGTGGTGAACAACATCCGCGGGATCCTCAAGACCTGTGCGGTCAAGGCGCCGGGGTTCGGCGACCGCCGCAAGGCGATGCTCGAAGACATGGCGATTCTCACTGGCGGGACCGTGATCTCTGAAGAGCTTGGCCTCAAGCTGGAGAACGCCACCCTCAAGGATCTCGGCCGGACGAAGCGCGTCGAAGCTCAGAAGGAGAACACGACGATCATCGACGGCGCGGGCGAGAAAAAGCAGATCGAGGGCCGCATCAAGACGATCCGGCAGCAGATCGAGGAAACCACGAGCGACTACGACCGCGAGAAGCTGCAGGAGCGCGTGGCGAAGCTCGCTGGCGGCGTGGCACTGATCAAGGTGGGCGCTGCGACCGAAGTCGAGATGAAGGAGAAGAAGGCACGCGTGGAAGACGCGCTGCACGCAACGCGGGCGGCCGTGGAAGAAGGGATCGTCCCGGGCGGTGGAGTAGCGTATTTGCGGGCGCGGGTGAGTGCAAAGGCGAAGCCCGAGAACCATGACCAGGAATCGGGCGTGAAGATCGTGATGCGCGCACTTGAAGAGCCGCTGCGCTGGATCGCTGCCAATGGTGGCGTCGAGGCCTCGGTGGTGGTCAACAAGGTAGTCGAGGGCAAGGGCAACTACGGCTACAACGCCCAGACCGATGAGTATGGTGACCTGGTGCAGATGGGCGTCGTCGACCCGACCAAGGTCGCGCGTGCCGCGCTGCAGAATGCGGCCTCGGTCGCGGGCCTCATCCTCACGACGGATGCCATGGTCGCTGAAGCGCCGAAGGAAGAAAAAGCGCCCGCGGGCCATGCGCACGGGGGAATGGGAGACATGGACTACTAAACGCTAAATCCGGACCGCTCACGCGGCCGGTCTAGCTGCGCGGGATCGACCGGACTGCGAGCAGCCCGTCATCCCGCGCGAGTCCCGACAAACCCCCGCTGAAGCGGGGGTTTTTTTGATGTCGACAATCAACGACGCGGCGCAGGGGAAAGCCCCCACTGGGTCGAGCGGCAAAATGGGGCCTATCCCTCGCCGGCCCAGGTGGACACTCGCAGAACCTGCCAGGCCTTCAGCGGCACGGCGTCGACGACGCTCCGGTTGTTCAATCGTATCGGCCTTACACGGTGAACGGGGTTTCGTGCTTTGGCACGGGGCCTGCCGATCTTTCATGTCGCCGATGCGCGACACGGTTAACCTTTCCCGCCCCGCAAGATACGCGCGCGAGCCGGTGATGTGTCTTCGCGGTACGACACATGGCGCGGTTCGCCGGGCACGTCGTATCGACCATCCACCGCTAACTCACGGTACACAGTATTTTTTTTTCACGGACCTGTCCAGGCACGGGGCTTGCTGAACGGCGGTAATGTTCGCCCAAACTGGTGCGTTGTCGTTCGCCGTCACCGGGCCTTCACCAGGGTCGGCTGTTGCCCGCTGGACCGACGTGCAGCAGTGTCCGGCCTGTGGTTCGGGCGCGCCGCGTCAGAGCACTCCAATCCCGGACGAGCATTACAGGTTCGGCGCAGCGCACATCGCGATACCCGAGCCGGGTATTTCCCTCGTCGAGTGCGGCGCATGCGGCTTGCGTTACAAGAGCCGGTTTCCGGAGCGGAGCTTTCTCGGCGAGCTGTTCCGGAGCAACGCTTCGGCGAAGTGGTGCTCAGACTACGATTCTTCCAGGGACGTGGACCTGCTCCGCCGGCTGTGGGGCAGGCCGGCGTTCGACCTGCTGGACATCGGAGCGGCCGGTGGGGCGCTGCTCGTTGCCTGCACCACGGCTGGCATTGTTGGCAGACGCTCCGCGCTCGATGTCATGCGCTATCCAGGAATCGAGCGCGGCCTGCGCGGTGAGTTCATCGAGGGTAGCCTCGACGGTTCCGCCCTAAGGTGGAGCGGGAAACGCTACGACATTGTGACGCTGTTCGACGTGCTCGAACACTTGTATGAGCCGCGCGTCGCGTTCGAGCGGCTGCGCGCCCTCGTCAGGCGGCGGGGCCTGGTTTTCATCGAGACCGGCGACGCCGAGAGCTTCTGGCCCGCGCGCTTTGGCATTCATCAGTGGTGGTACACGCGCCTGATCGAGCACCACGTGTTCTGGTGCCGTGATGCGCTCGAGCGGATTGCGGGCGAACACGGCTTCGAGATCGTCTACTGGAGGCAGGTACGACACAACAGCCGGCGCCGCCTGCAGCTCGCCAAGGCGTTTTCCGACATCCTGAAGGCCGGGGTCTACTGCCTGTCGCCGCAACATTACGCCGCGTTCGCGCGACTGCTGGGCGGGCAGGGAAACCAGCCCTGGTTTCCGTTTGCCCGGGACCATCTGCGCGTCGCGCTGATGAAACTCTAGACGAGGCCAGAGCGATGGTTCGGCAGACCGTTCCCCGGGAGAATGTGCCGCCGCAGCGGCGGCAAAACGAGTATCCGGCAATCAGTCTCGTGACGTGCTCCTTCGAACAGGCCCGCTATCTCGATCAGGCGATAGGATCGGTGACCGGGCAGGGCTATCCGGCGCTCGAGTACATCGTGATCGACGGCGGATCGTGCGACGGCAGTGTCGAGATCATACGCCGGCACGAGGCCGACCTCGCCTACTGGGTTTCAGAGCCCGACGGCGGCCAGACCGCAGCACTCATCAAGGGATTCGACCGCGCAGCTGGCGAGATAATGGGATGGCTCTGTTCCGACGATGTGCTGCTGCCCGGGGCGCTTGACTCCGTGGGCGCTTTCTTCGTGGCCCATCCCGACGTCCTGGCCGCGTACGGGGACGCGCTGTGGATCGACGCGGCGGGACACGTGCTGCGGCCCAAGAAGGAGATGGGCTTCAGCCGCTTCGTCCTTCTCTACGATCATAACTACATCCCGCAGCCTTCCATGTTCTGGCGGCGCTCGCTGTACGAGGCGGTCGCGGGCCTGGACCCGGCCTTCGACCTCGCGATGGACGCGGACCTGTGGGAGCGGTTCTCCGCGCGCACCCGCATCGCGCACATCCCGCGTTACCTCTCGTGCATGCGTTTCTATGACGAGCAGAAGACCCGCGCGCGGCGCGGCGCCAGCCTGGACGAGAGCAAGGCCATTCGCATGCGCAACAGTCATCCGCTCGTTGCGCGGGGTCCGCTGCCCTTGGCGCTGCGAGTCATGGCGCGCTGCGTGCGGATCGCCGGCAAGGCACTGGCGGGAGGTTACACCGCGCGCGTGCCACAGGAGTACATGGCGTGGGTTTCGCAACGCGTGGCCGGAGATACGGCGCCATGAGGCTCAACGAACCGTTGCGCGGATTTGCGGGGGCCCTAGCAGGGCCGGGCAGCTCAGGGCCGGGCAGCTACACGCTGCCGATTGGCCCCGGGCACTGGCACATTCTGTTCGGCAACCGTTCGCGGCCTCTGCTCATGCCGGCGGGTGCCTATCGCGTACAGCGTCAGGGCATACGCTACTTCGTCGGCAGCCGCCTCAAGACGTGGTATGCCAATTCCTTGCTCGCTGCGAACTCACTGCTTCCGGCCGCACGCCTCCTGCCCGAATTACGCGTGCCACCCGACCAGCGATTCCCGCGCGCATTCGGGTTGCCAATCGAGGGGTCCGCGCAGGCAGCCGTTCAAATCGGTACGGCCGGTCCCTACCAGAAGGCTTCCGTCCTGCTCATGACCGAGAGCGGCGACGCGCTTGCGTTTGCCAAGGTTGCCATGATGCCGAGTGCGGATGCAATGGTGCACACGGAAGCCGACTGGCTGCGCGCGCTCGAAACCATGAGCGCTCTCGTCGGACAAGTGCCGCGCCTTATTGCGCGGGGAACGACGCCCAACGGCCGGCATTACCTCGTGACGACGCTGGCTCCGGGGACGCGGACGACCCGCGCATTCACGCCAGCCCATGCGCAGTTTTTGCGAGCACTTGGCCGCTCACGCCTCACGGCGATGGATTTCCACTCCGCCCCCTGGGTGGCGGAGTTGGAGTGCTCCGCCCGCGACGTGGCAGCCTACATCGAGAATACTGCCGCGACCACGCTGCGCGCGGCGTTCCATGACTGCCGGCGCATTCTGCGCGGCCGGTGCGGCCCGTTGGTGGTCGCCCACGGCGACTTCGCGCCCTGGAACATCCGGCTGCACGACCAGCGGATATTTGTTTTTGACTGGGAGTACGCGAGCCGTGCGGCGAACCCGCTCAGCGACGCGATCAATTACCTTCTCATTCCGCGCGCAGTATCCGGCCGGGGCATCGGGCCGCGGTTCCTGGCGAACGCCATGCACCGTGCCGCTGGGATTGCACAGCAGCTTTATCCGGAGTGGCGGTGGAACCCTCCGGAGGTGTCGGCCCTGACCCTCGGCTATCTTCTCGAGGTTCTGCTGTGCTACACGAAATCGCAGCGACAATTCGACTCGACGCACCCTGTCATGGAGAGCTATTGGCACTTGCTTGTCAGGAGACGCCAGTGGCTTGTGCCGTCATGAAACCCCCGCCATCCACTTCGAACGCCATGCTCCGACGGCCGCTGCGGGTTCTTCTGTCGGCCTATGCCTGCGAGCCGCACAAGGGTTCGGAGCCCGGCGTCGGCTGGCACTGGGCGCAGGCACTCGTGGCCGCGGGTCATGACGTCTGCGTCATCACGCGCGCTAACAATCGGCCGGCGATCGAGCGCGCCCTCGCAGGTAATCCGGTTGGCAGCCTGCGCTTCGCCTACTACGATCTGCCCGGCTGGGCGGCGTGGTGGAAGCGCGGAGGCCGGTGCGTGCACCTCTACTACGTGCTGTGGCAGTGGGGCGCATTCTGTCTGGCGCGCGCGCTCAGTCGCGAGACGCGGTTCGACGTGGCCCATCACATTACCTTCGGGGTATTCCGCCATCCTTCCTTTATGGCGCTGCTCGACGTGCCGTTCGTATTCGGGCCAGTCGGAGGCGGCGAGAGGGCCCCGCGCCGGCTGCGCGCGAGCTTTCCCGTCACGGGCTATCTGACCGACCTCGCCCGCGATGCGGCGAATGCGGTGGTGCGGTTTGATCCGCTGATGACGCTTGTCTTCCGCCGATCAGCGGCCGTGCTGTGCAAGACGCACGAAACGTTGACGCGCATTCCGCGGCGCCACCGCGGCAAGTGCAGAATCCAGCTGGAAATCGGTACGGACGGCACCGCGCCGCTGCCGGCGCCGCGCGTACGCGACGCGGCAGGGCTGCGCGTCCTTTACGTCGGGCGGCTCCTCTACTGGAAAGGCCTGCACCTGGGATTGCATGCGTTTGCGCAGCTGCTCGCGTTCGACCCCGATGCGCGGCTGACCGTCATCGGCAGCGGGCCGAATGAGCGATGGCTGCGCGGGATCTCACACGATGCGGGAATCGACGCCGCGGTCACGTGGGTGCCGTGGCTGGAACGTGCGGACGTGCTCCGCGCTTATTCTCGGCATGACGTGCTCCTGTTTCCGAGCCTGCACGACTCCAGCGGCAATGCGGTGCTGGAGGCGCTGTCCTGCGGGCTGCCGGTTGTCTGCCTGGACGCCGGCGGCCCGGGCGTGCTGGTGGACCCGTCGTGCGGTTTCAAAGTCAATCCGACGAGCGTCGAGCAGGTCGTGTCGGATCTGTCCCGTGCGCTAACGGCACTGGCGCGCGATCCGGCGCTGGCTGAGGCAATGGGACGGGCAGCAGCCTGCCGCGCGCGCGAGGAGTTTTCCTGGGCTCGCCAGGCCGAGCGCATGGGCCGGCTGTACGGAGCGCTGTGCACCGCCGCGGACCGACACGATGGCGCCACGGCGCTCGCCATGAGCGGGGAGCAGCATTGATCAGGCTTCTGCTCGCGGGGTTGATCGGATCAGCGGCGCTGTTGGCGCCGGCCGTTGCCGCGGTGCGCGTCGTCGATCCCGCGCATCCAGCCGCCCGCGATGCCGGTGATGGCGGAAAAGCGCAGCCCTACGTCACACTCGGCTACGCCATGAAACGCCTGCAAGCGGGCGACACGCTCTATATCGCCCCGGGAACGTATCGCGAGTCGCTGATCTTTCCCGAGCGGGACTGGTCCGGCGCGCCCACCAGCGTGCAGCCCGCGGGCAAGGGCACGGTGCTCGTGAAGGGTTCTGATGTCGTGACCGGGTGGAAGCGCCTTGAAGACGGGCTGTACGTGAAGCGCCCGTGGAAGTTCAACAGTCAGCAGGTTTACGTGGCTGGGCAGCCGCTCAGGCAGATCGGGGGCACGATTCTGAACGGCTACCCGGAGAGGGCCGACCACCCGATGAAAAAGCTGCATGCAGGGCAGGGCGGAATCTGGCCAGGCCGGGTGCCAGGCGGGCGGGAGCAGCTCGCGCCCGGCAGCTTCTTCTACGACGCTGCCGAGCAGAGCCTTTACGTACGGGTCGCGCCGGGCGCGTCGCTCGATGGGCGCATCGTCGAAGTAAGCGTGCGCCCATACCTTGCCCTGGCGAAGGGAATCAAGGGTCTGATCTTCACCGGCCTCACATTCCAGCACGCGAACACGACCGCGGTAAGCCAGGCGGCTGCCGTCTCGCTCACAGGCGATCGCATGGTGATCGACGGGATCGAGGTGCGCGACGTGGACGGCAACGGCCTCGACATTTCCGGCGACGGCAATGTGGTGCGCAACAGCCGTGCCATTTTCTGCGGCCAAGTGGGGATGAAGATCCGCGGGCGCGCGAACAAGGTGATCGACAATGAGACCAGCTTCAACAACACGCGCGGCTTCAACAAGTGGTGGGAAGCGGGCGGCGCCAAGTTCGTCGGCAACGGCGGCCTGCGCGATTCAGAAGTACGCGGGCACCGGGCGATTGGCAACCGCGGCGACGGCATCTGGTTCGACTGGATGAACAGCAACAACAAGATCCACGGCAACGTCGCGGCGTACAACTCCGGCTTCGGCATCCATTACGAAGCGAGCCGGCAAGGATATATCTACAACAATTTCGTGTTCGGCAACCGGCAACGCGGCATCTACCTGCCCAACAGCTCCGAGTCTCTCGTCGCCTACAACCTTGTCGTGGCCAACGGCAGCGAGGGCATTGTTGTCGTCGATGAGGGCCGCCGCAGCTCCAAGAAGGATTTGCTCCCGCGTTCCAACCGCGTGCTGGGGAACATCATTGCATGGAACGCCAAAGCGGCTCTCGTCATACCGCCGCAGGACCTGGACAACGCATCGGACTACAACCTCTACCTCAGCCGTAGCGAGCCGCCGACATTCTCGTCGGGGTGGCCCTCGCGCGCGAGCCCGTTGAGGCAGGGCCTCGCCGCCTGGCGCAATGCATCCGGCCAGGATCAGAACTCCTGGCACGAACACCTTCAGCCGCCGCCGAACTTGGCAGCGGCGCTGGACAGCCGCGATCCCGCGCCTGACTGGAGCACGGTCATGAAATTTGCCTCGCGCTTCAGCGTGCTCATGGCAGATTCCGCAGAAGCACGCGGCCCGATGCTCGGCCCGCAGCTCACTCCGGGGCCCAGACCATGAACAAACCCCGCGTGCTCATCGTTCACAATCGCTACCGGATGGCCGGCGGGGAAGACGCCGTGGTTGAGGCCGAGGTCGAATTGTTGCGGCGCAACGGCCATGCCGTGGCGGCCTACTTCCGGAGCAATGACGATCTCGCACAGATGCGGTCCGTCGATGCGCTTGTGCACACGCTCTGGTCGCGGCGCACCTGGAACGACATCGCGCGCGCTGTGTGCGAGTTCCGGCCCGATTTGATCCATGCCCACAACACCTTCGCGCTCGTCTCGTCGTCGCTCTACTGGGTCGCCGCGCAGTGGCGTATACCCGTCGTGCAGACGCTGCACAACTTCCGTTTGATGTGCGTGCAGGCCATGTTCCTGCGCGATCAGCAAGTCTGCGAGGACTGCCTGGGCCGCGTGCCATGGCGCGGCGTGGCGCGCAGGTGCTACCGGGGATCCGCACTGCAATCAGCGGCCGTCGCCACGATGCTCGCGGCGCACCGCGCACTCGGGACGTACCGCGACAAGGTGACCCGCTACATCGCGTTGAACGAGTTTTGCCGCCAGAAATTCATCGAGGGCGGGCTGCCGGCCTCGCGCATTGCAGTGAAGCCCAACTTTGTCGATGTGGAGCGCCCGCCCGATATTGCGCGCCGCGGCGGCTTGTACGTGGGACGTCTTGCTCCCGAAAAGGGCGTGGACACATTGCGCAGCGCGCTGCGCGCGCTGCCGGGTGTGACGATCGACGTCATCGGCGGCGGGCCCGGACAGGCGGAGGCGGAAGGTGATCCACAGCTGCGAGTTCTGGGGTGGCTCGAGCCGCGGGAGATCTTCGAGCGGATGCGCAGCGCTTCGTACCTGGTCATGCCGAGCCTGTGGTACGAGAACTGTCCGCGCGCACTGATCGAAGCCTACGGGAATGGCCTGCCCGTGATCGCGAGCCGGTTGGGGGCGCTGTCCGAGCTGGTGGCGCACGGCGTCACGGGGCTTCAGTTCGAGGCGCGATCGGCGGCGGATCTGGCGCGCCACATCGCCTGGGCAGAAGCGTTTCCAAGAAAGATGCGGGTCATGGGTGAAAACGCGCGGAGGACCTACGAGGCGAGGTTTACCTCGTCCAGGAACTACGATCAGCTGTTGTGCATCTACGAGGACGCGTTGACCGAGCAGCGGTCGCGCGTGGCTGCCTAGCCATGGTTGCGTACGTCCGGCGCACGACGCTCCCTGTTCTGGGCGCTGACATCGACATCGTGGATTGGGACGAGTGCCTGACACGCATCGGCACATGGGCAGAGCAGCGTGATTCTCGCTATGTCTGCCTGTGCAACGTGCACTCGGTGGTGACAGCGCGCCGCGAGCCGCGCTTCGCAAGCGTCATCAACGCTGCGGACCTTGCGGCGCCGGACGGCGCGCCGGTCGCATGGCGCCTGCGATCACTGGGATGCCGCGGCCAGCAGCGGATCGCCGGTCCGGATCTTATGTGGCGTTGCTGCGAACTGGCTGCTGAGCGCGGGCTGTCGGTTTTCCTGCTTGGCGGGACGCAGGACATCTTGGGACGTCTGACGGCTCGCCTTCGCGACGCGTTTCCGGAGCTGCGGATCGCGGGATCCTGTGCACCGCCCTACCGCCGCCTGGCGCCGCAGGAAGACGCGCGGATCGTGCACGCCATTGAGCGTTCCGGCGCCCATCTCGTCTTCGTTGCGCTGGGTTGCCCGAACCAGGAGATCTGGATGGCCGCGCACCGCGGCCGCCTGCGCGGGGTAATGGTCGGTATCGGCGCTGCCTTCGATTTCCACGCAGGGATGATTCCGCGGGCCCCCAGCTGGATGCAGGCAGCCGGGCTCGAGTGGCTGCACCGGCTCTGCCACGAGCCGCGCCGCCTGTGGCGCCGCTATCTTGTGACCAACACGCTTTTCTGCCTTTTCGTGTTGAGCGAATTATTGGGTAGTCGGCGGGCGACGGAGGATACGGCAGAGCATAGGTGACGAATCGCGAGTCGGCGACGCGCGGAAGGTGGAGCACGGAGCGCGTTTTGTGCTTCTGATCGCCGGGCCATGACTTACAGACGGAAATGCCGCAAGGAGGCTGATATGACGATCCAGGCCGCTGTACTGTGCGGGGGTTCGGGCACGCGCCTTTGGCCGCTGTCGCGCGAGCAGCACCCCAAGCAGCTCTTGGCGCTCCATGGAAATCAGACGTTGCTGCAGGACACGGTGTGCCGCTTGGACGGGCTTGCCCAGCACACGGCTCGGCCCATCATACTGTGCAACGAGGAGCACCGCTTTTTGGTCGCGGAGCAGGTACGCGCGCTCAACGTGCGGCCGCGCGCGATCGTTCTGGAGCCACGCGGCAAAGGCACTGCACCGGCACTTACCCTGGCGGCGCTGCACACGCTTTCCGAGAATGACGCAGTGCTAGTCGCGATGCCATCGGATCACGTAATCACTGATCGGAGCGCCTTC
>DASPGR010000272.1:0-25317 GCA_035620515.1 Burkholderiales bacterium
ACTGCTTTCGGCGCCTTCACGTCATAGCGCCTGAGAACGTCGAGCGCGTCCTGGAACGTGCTCGGATCTGGCGCACACGGCCCGGAGGCGATGTGCGTCGGATCGTCGCCGGTCACGTCGGATATCACCAGGGCCACGACCGGCGCGCGGCACGCCGCTGCGAGCCTTCCGCCCTGAATCGAGGATAGATGCTTTCGAACCGTGTTCATGTCCTGGATCGGCGCACCGCACCTCAACAGCTCGCGCGTGGTGGACTTGAGGTCGGCCATGCTGATGTTCTCGGCGGGAAGCGAGAGCAGGGCGGAGCCGCCGCCCGAGATGAGGACGAGCAGGAGATCGTCGGGCGTTAGAGTCTTCGCACGCCGCAGGATTTCCTGCGCTGCTTTTTCGCCGCTTTCATCCGGCACCGGGTGGGCGGCCTCGATCACGGTGATGCGGCCGGTCATCAGTCCGTGCTGGTAGCGGGTGATGACGAGGCCGTCGAGCGGCTTGCCCGCCGGCCAGTTCCGCTCCACCGCCAGCGCCATTGCCGCGGACGCCTTTCCGGCGCCGACCACCAAGGTGCGGCCCTTCGGCGGCGCGGGCAGATGCTGCGGCACGATCTTCAGCGGGTCGGCAGCGGCGAGCGCGGCATGGAAACTTCCAAGCAGCAGGTCGCGCGGTTCCATCACTGAAGAACGTTTTTCAGGTACTGCCCCGTATGGCTCGCCTTGCTTTTCGCCACTTCCTCGGGCGTGCCCTCGGCGATGACCCGTCCGCCGCCTTCGCCGCCCTCGGGGCCGAGATCGATCACCCAGTCGGCGGTCTTGATGACGTCGAGGTTGTGCTCGATGACGACCACTGTGTTGCCGTGGTCGCGCAGCCGGTGGAGCACGCGCAGCAGGAGGTCGATGTCGTGGAAATGCAGTCCCGTGGTGGGCTCGTCGAGGATATAGAGCGTCCTGCCGGTGTCGCGCTTCGAGAGCTCCAGGGAGAGCTTCACGCGCTGCGCCTCGCCGCCGGAGAGGGTGGTCGCGCTTTGCCCGAGCGTGATGTAGCCGAGCCCGACATCGAGCAGTGTCTGGAGCTTTCTCGCGATCGCCGGCACGGCGCCGAAGAATTCCCCTGCCTGCTCCACCGTCATTTGCAGCGCCTCGTGAATGTTCCGCCCCTTGTAGCGCACGTCGAGCGTCTCGCGGTTGTAGCGCTCGCCGTGGCACACGTCGCACGGCACGTAGATGTCGGGGAGGAAATGCATCTCCACCTTGATCACGCCGTCGCCCTGGCACGCTTCGCACCGCCCGCCCTTGACGTTGAACGAGAAGCGCCCGGAGCCGTAGCCGCGGGCGCGCGCCTCCGGAACGCCTGCAAAGAGCTCGCGCATCGGTGTGAAGAGCCCGGTATAGGTGGCGGGATTGGAGCGCGGGGTACGGCCGATCGGGCTCTGGTCCACGCTCACCACCTTGTCGAAGTGCTCGACGCCGCTGATCGACTCGAAGGCGGCCGGCTCGAGCGGGCTGTCATTCAGCGCGCGCGCCACCGCGTTATGGATCGTGTCGTTGATGAGCGTCGACTTGCCCGATCCCGAGACGCCGGTCACGCATACGAAGAGCCCCACCGGCAGGCTCACGCCGAGGTGCTTGAGGTTGTTTCCGCTCGCCCCGCTCACAGCGAGCTGGCGCTTGGGGTTTGGCCGGTGGCGCAGCGCCGGCACCTCGATGCGCCGCCGCCCCGAAAGGTACTGGCCGGTGAGCGATTCCGGGTGCGCGGCGATCTCCCGCAACGTGCCCGCCACGACGACCTTGCCGCCGTGCTCGCCGGCGCCCAGCCCCATGTCGACGACATGATCGGCGGCGGAAATCGCCTCCTGATCGTGCTCGACCACGATTACCGTGTTGCCGGCATCGCGCAGGCGCTTCAACGTCGCGAGCAGCCGGGCGTTGTCGCGCTGGTGCAGCCCGACCGATGGCTCGTCGAGTACGTACATCACCCCGGTCAGGCCCGAGCCGATCTGGCTTGCCAGCCGGATGCGCTGCGCTTCGCCCCCCGACAGAGTTTCCGCCGAGCGGTCGAGCGAGAGATAGTCGAGCCCGACGTTGTTGAGGAACGTGATGCGATTGAGGATTTCCCTGACGATCTTCTCCGCGATCGCCTGCCGATTGCCGGTGAGCGTGAGGGTCTCGAAGAACCGGCTCGCCTGCGCCAGCGTCAACGCGCTCACGGCGAAGATGGCGCGGCCGGCGACGGTGACGTGGCGCGCCTCGCGCCGCAGTCGCGTACCGTTGCACTCGGGGCAGGCGTGGGAATTCAGGTACTTGGCGAGCTCCTCGCGCACCACGATCGAATCGGTCTCGCGGTAGCGGCGCTCGAGGTTGGGGATCACGCCCTCGAACGGATGCTCGCGCACGTGCTTGCTGCCGCGCTCTCCGACGTAGGTGAACCGGATCTTGTCGGTGCCCGAGCCGTGCATCACCGCCGCGCGCACGTTCTCCGGGAGCTCGCCGAACGGCGTCTCGATATCGAAGCCATAGTGCTGCGCGAGGCACTGAAGCATCTGGAAGTAGAACTGGTTACGGCGGTCCCAACCCTTGATTGCGCCGGAGGCGAGCGAGAGGTCGGGAAAGGCGGCGACACGCTTAGGGTCGAAGAAGGTGACCGTGCCGAGTCCGTCGCAGCGCGGGCAGGCGCCCATCGGGTTGTTGAACGAGAACAGCCGCGGCTCGAGCTCCGGCAGCGAGTAGCTGCATACCGGGCAGGCGAATCGGGCCGAAAAGAGATGCTCCTTTCCGGAATCCATCTCGATCGCGAGCGCGCGCCCGTCGGAGTGGCGCAGCGCCGTCTCGAACGATTCGGCGATCCGCTGTTTCGCGTCGCCGCGGACCTTGACCCGGTCCACCACCACCTCCACCGTGTGCTTGACGTTCTTCTTCAGCTTGGGCAGCCCGTCGATCTCGTACACGGTGCCGTCCACCCGCAGCCGCACGAAGCCCTGCGCGCGCAGCTCCTCGAAGAGGTCGGCCTGCTCGCCCTTGCGGCCGACGATCAGGGGAGCGAGGATCATCAACCGCGTGTCCTGCGGCAGCTCCATCACGTGGTCCACCATCTGCGCGACGCTCTGCGCCGAGAGCTGGATCGCGTGCTCGGGGCAGTGCGGATCGCCGATGCGCGCGTAGAGCAGGCGCAGGTAGTCGTGGATCTCGGTGATGGTGCCGACGGTGGAGCGGGGATTGTGGCTCGCCGCCTTCTGCTCGATCGAGATCGCGGGCGAAAGTCCCTCGATCAGGTCCACGTCCGGCTTTTCCATGAGCTGCAGGAATTGCCGCGCGTAGGCCGAGAGCGACTCGACGTAGCGGCGCTGCCCTTCAGCGTAGAGGGTGTCGAAGGCAAGCGAGGACTTGCCGGAGCCCGACAATCCCGTGATCACGATCAGCCGGTTGCGCGGCAGGTCGAGGCTGATGTTCTTGAGGTTGTGGGTGCGCGCGCCGCGCACACGGATGTACTCGGTTGCGCGCGCGGTGTCGGGCCCCGCGCTCTGCAATCGTACGACGGTGGGGCGGTGGGCGGCCAAGGGTGGCAGGAATCGAACCTAAACCTGTTAATATACAGAAGTATCCCTCCTTTTCCCAACCCGCTTCACTCCCCATGAGCGCGAGCCGCATGAGCCCGGAAGAATTGCGCGCGTCCATTGCGCTCGCTGGAATTTTCGGGCTGCGCATGCTGGGCATGTTCGTGATCCTGCCGGTATTCGCGATCCATGCGGAGAGCCTGCCCGGGGGCGATAACCTGACGCTCGTCGGCATCGCCATTGGGATCTACGGCCTCACGCAGGCCTGTCTCCAGATTCCCTTCGGATGGTGGTCGGACCGCTACGGCAGGAAGCCCGTGATCTACGCCGGGCTCGCGGTGTTCGCGGTGGGCAGCTTCATCGCTGCGCTCGGCGTCCACATCTGGGTCGTGATCCTGGGCCGCATGCTGCAGGGTGCCGGCGCGATTTCCGCAGCGGTGATGGCAATGGCCGCAGACCTCACGCGCGACGAGCACCGCGCCAAGGCGATGGCGATGATCGGCTCGACCATCGGCGCGACCTTCGCGCTTTCGCTGGTGCTCTCGCCGTGGCTGAACCGGGTAATCGGAGTGCCGGGGATCTTCGTCATGACCGGCGTGCTGGTCCTGTGCGCGGTCTGGGTGGTCCATGCGCTCGTTCCCGACGTGCAACATCCATCGCACCACACGGACATGCGCGGGCTCGTGCAGCTCACGGCCGCGCTGCGCGATCCGCAGCTCGCGCGTCTCGACTACGGGGTTTTCGCGCTGCATGCTGTGCTGATGGCGCTGTTCATCGCCGTGCCGCTCGAACTGCGCGCGGCCGGCCTGCCGGTGGATCGGCACTGGCTGGTCTACCTGCCGGTCATGGCGGGCTCCTTTCTGCTGATGCTGCCGGCCCTGGTCGGAACCGCCCGGCCCGCTCGCATGAAAGCGGCGTTCATCGGGTCGATCACCCTGCTCTTCGTGAGCCAGGTGGCGCTGCCTTGGCTGACCGGGGAGGCCTGGCTGCTGGGAGCGCTGTTGCTTGTGTTCTTCACCCCCTTCAATGCGCTCGAAGCGCACCTGCCGACGCTGATTTCCCGGGTCGCGCCGGCCAGCACCCGCGGCATGGCGATCGGCATTTTCGCCAGCATCCAGTTTTTCGGCGCTTTTTTCGGCGCGGCGGCGGGCGGCTACCTGTATGGTCGATGGGGCACGGTGGGCATTGTCATCCTCAACGCGGTTCTGATCGTTATCTGGCTTGCAGTTGCGGCCGGCACGCGTGTGCCGGCACCGCGCTCCATACGTGCCTACGCGCTCCCGGCACTGGACCGCGGGGAGGCCGCCGTTCTGCGGGTGCAGCTACTGGCGCAGCCAGGCGTGCACGAGGCGCGGGTCGCCAGCGCCGAGCGCCACGCCTATCTCACGGTGGACAGTGCGGTATTTGATGAGCAGAATGTGCTGAAGCTGATACAGCGCGACTCGTGACTGTCGGATCCTGATTTACCGTTCCACTTGAGGAGCATCGAAAAATGGCTTCCGTAAACAAGGTGATACTCATCGGCAACCTCGGCGCCGACCCCGAAACCCGCTACCTGCCGAGTGGCGACGCGGTCACCAACATCCGCATCGCGACCTCCGAGAAGTGGAAGGACAAGAGCGGCGAGCAGCAGGAGCACACCGAATGGCACCGCATTGCGTTTTTCGGCAAGCTTGCGGAGATCGCCGGCGAGTACCTCAAGAAGGGCTCGCCCGTGTACGTCGAGGGCCGCATCCGCACCCGCAAGTGGCAGGACAAGGAGAGCGGCCAGGACCGTTATTCGACCGAGATCGTCGCCGACCGCATGCAACTCCTCGGCGCGCGCGGCGCCGGTGGCGGGGCGGAGCCCATGACGCGGGAGCCCGCGGCAGCCGCTGCCGGTGGCAACAGCAAGCCGCAGCAGAAAAAGGGTGGAGCCTTCGACACGATGGACGACGACATCCCCTTCTAGGGACGCGGGATGACATAGGAAACTCCCCTCCTGGCCGAGGGTGAGCCGGGGTTTCGAGGAGCGTGCCTCCGAGCCGGCGAACGACCGACGCGATGCAGCGCGGCGGGAGGGGCGGAGTGGCACCGAAGGTGACGGGGTGGTGGGAGCCGAATTCGCGGTGCCATGACAGACGTCATTGATGATTGCATCGCCCGGGCGCGGGCAAGCGGCAAGCGCCCGGTCTTCGCGGAAGGACATGACGAGCGCATCGTCGCCGCGGCACGGCGGCTGAAGGACGAGCGCATCTCGGATCCCGTCGTGCTCGGTTCGGCCGCCGATATCGGAGCGGCCGCGGAGCGCGCGGGCGTTTCTCCAGAAGGTATTTCCACCATCGATCCGCAAACGAGCGGCCGGATCGGCGCCTACGCGGAGCTGTATGCGATGGGCCGGCCGGACGCGGGCAAGAAGATCGCGGAGCGGCTCGTGCGCAAGCCGCTCTTCTACGGCGGCATGATGGTCAAGGCCGGCGACGCGGACGCGATGATTGCCGGCGTGAGCACCACCACCGGGCGCGTCATCGAAGCGGGCCTGATGACGGTGGGGCTGGCCGCGGGCATTCGCACGCCGTCTAGCTTCTTCTTGATGATCGTTCCGGATGCCGCCGGCGGGGCGCCGAAGAGCTTCATCTACGCCGACTGCGCGGTCAACGTGGACCCGGATTCCGAGGCGCTCGCCGACATCGCGCTCGCCTCCGCGGAGAGCTGCCGCGCGCTGCTGGGGGAATCGCCCCGCGTCGCGCTGCTCTCGTTCTCCACCAAGGGCAGCGCGCAGCACGCGCGCGTCGAGAAAGTGATTCGCGCGCTCACGCTCGCCCGCGGCCGCGCGCCGGATCTCGCGATTGACGGCGAGCTGCAGGCGGATGCCGCGCTGGTGCCGGCGATCGCGGCGAAGAAGCTCAAGGGCGGGAGTCCGGTCGCGGGACGGGCGAACGTCCTCGTCTTCCCCGATCTCGATTCCGGAAATATCGCCTACAAGCTCACGCAATGCCTGGCTGGCGCGCGCGCCATCGGCCCGGTGCTGCAGGGATTCGCGCGCCCGGTGAGCGACCTCTCGCGCGGGGCGAGCGTGGAGGACATCGTCGCCACCGCAGCGCTCGTACTCGCGCGCGCTTAGCGCTGTTCGATCGGCACGTACGGCCGGGGCTCGGGGCCGTTGTAAAGGGTGAGCGGGCGGAGAAGGATGTTGTTCTCGAGCTGCTCGAGCACCTGCACGGTCCAACCCGGCACACGCCCCACGGCGAAGATCGGGACGAAGAGGTCTTCCGCGATGCCGTTCAGGAAGTAGACGACGCCCGCGTAGAAATCCACGTTGACATTGACGCCGTGGCGGGCGTACGGCTTCATCGCTTCGACCACGGCTTCGAGGATCTTGTACCAGTGCGGCTGGCCCATCTCGCGCGAGAGCTTTTCGACGCCGGCACGCATGTGGCGCGCGCGCGGGTCTTCGGCGCGATAGACGCGGTGGCCGAAGCCCATCACCGGCTCGCCGTTCGCGCGCTTGGTCTTCACGTACTCGGCCGCCCGCGACGCGTCGCCGATCTCCTGCGCCATGCGCATGACGTTCTCCGCCGCGCCGCCGTGCGCGGGGCCGGCGAGCGCCGCGACCGCCGCCGTGATCGCGCCGTGGAGATCGGCGTCAGTACCGGCCACCACACGCGCTGCGAACGACGATGCGTTCGAGCCGTGCTCGGCATGCAGCACCATGTCGATGTCCATGAGGCGCGCGGCATCCGCGCTGGGCGCTCTTCCCTTGAGCATGTAGAGAAAGTTCGCCGCATGCGCGAGCTTCGGATCGGGTGCCACAGGCGCGCGCCCGTTTCGAATATGTTCGTGCGCGGCGACGATCATCGGGACCTGTGCCGTGAGCCGGATGCCTTTGCGCAGGGTTGCCGCGGGCGACTTGTCGGCGGTCTCGGGGTCGAACGCGGACAGTGCCGATACGGTGGTGCGGAGCACGTCCATCGGGTGCGCCGTCTTGATGGTATCGATGAGGCCGTAGACCGCCTCCGGCAGCGCCCGCGCCGCCTTGAGCTCTGAGGTGAAGGCGTCGAGCTGCGTGCGGCCGGGCAGATCGCCTTTCAGCAGCAGGTAGCAGGTTTCCTCGAACGTCGAACGCTCGGCGAGGTCGTGGATTGAATAGCCGCGATAGCGCAGCTCGCCGGCGCGCCCGTCGATGTGGCACACGCGCGAGCGGTCGAAGTAGACGCCCTTCAGTCCGCGGTGAATCTCGATTTTCTCGTCGGTTTCGCTCATGGCAGGTCTCTCCCCCGGGTGGGGACGCGTATGCACACTCTGCAGGTCTTGAGGGTAAGCGTGTGCGTCCCCATTATAGCGTTTACGATCCGTAACCGATTCAGATATAATGCTTTTCCCCGTTTGAGGTGCAGTCATGCCGATCTACGAATACCGCTGTAACGCGTGCGGGCACGAGAAGGAAGTGCTGCAGCGCATGAGCGACAAGCCGCTGACCAAGTGCCCGGAGTGCGGCAAGCGCGCCTTTCACAAGCTGGTGAGCGCGGCGGGCTTCCAGCTGAAGGGCACGGGCTGGTACGCGACCGACTTCAAGAACAGCGGGGCGAAGCCCGCGGCCAAGCAGGGCAAGTCCGAATCGAAGCAGGACAAGCCTGCCGAGAGTTCCGGTAAGGATTCCTCCAAGCCCGCCGCTGCCTGCGGCGCGGGCGCCTGCCCGGCCTGCAGCTAGTCCCGGCGCGCGGGCCGCCGCGCGTTCGCGGGGTTCTCATGAGCCGCAAGCACCTCATCCGGCGCTATTTCATCACCGGGCTCCTGATCTGGGTGCCGTTGGTGATCACGCTGTGGGTGCTCGACCTTCTGGTCGGCACCATGGACCAGACCCTGCTGCTGCTGCCGGCCCAGTGGCGGACCGAGTCCTGGATCGGCGTACACGTGCCCGGCCTGGGCGTGATCCTGACGCTCGTGGTCGTGTTCGCGACCGGCGTATTCGCCGCCAACATCATCGGCCAGCAGCTGGTGAGATTCTGGGAAGGCGTGCTCGCGCGCATACCCGTGGTGAACTCGATCTACACGGGGGTGAAGCAGGTCAGCGACACGCTGTTCGCGCCGGGCGGGAAGGCATTCCGCAAGGCGCTGCTGGTCCAGTGGCCGGGCCCCGGCAGCTGGACGATCGCCTTCCTCACCGGCACGCCGGGCGGCGACGTCGTGAAGCATCTCAAGGGCGACTACGTGAGCATCTATGTCCCGACCACGCCCAATCCCACCAGCGGGTATTTCGTGATGGTACCGCGCGATGCCGTGATCGAGCTCGACATGACAGTGGACGAGGCGCTCAAGTACATCATTTCGATGGGCGTGGTCGTGCCCGACAGCGCCGCCCGCAGGAGCGGGCTCGCTGCCCCATCCGCCGCAAAGCCGCCCAGGGCCGTCAACGAATAGAAAAAACGCGGCATGCGTAGCGAATACTGCGGGCGCATTAACCGCGCCCACCTGGGCCAGGCCGTGACGCTGTTCGGCTGGGTGAACCGCCGCCGCGACCACGGCGGGGTGATCTTCGTCGACTTGCGCGACCGCGAGGGGCTGGTGCAGGTGGTGTGCAACCCGGATTCCCCGGAGACCTTCAGTACGGCGGACCGGCTGCGCGCGGAATTCGTGATCCGCGTAGACGGCACCGTCCGCGAGCGCCCCGCGGGCACGGTCAATCCCGAGCTCGCGAGCGGCGAGGTGGAGGTGCTGGCGCGGACGATCGCCATTCTCAACGCGTCACTGGCACCGCCCTTCCAGATCGACGATGAGCACCTGTCGGAAACGGTGCGGCTCGAGAACCGCGTGCTCGATCTGCGGCGCCCCGCCATGCAGAAGAACCTGCGGCTGCGCCACGCGGTGGCACGGGCCGTGCGCGGCTTCCTCGACGGCCACGGCTTCATCGACATCGAGACCCCCATGCTCACGCGCTCCACTCCGGAGGGCGCGCGCGACTACCTGGTGCCCTCGCGCGTGCACGCGGGCGAGTTCTATGCGCTGCCGCAGTCGCCGCAGCTCTTCAAGCAGCTGCTGATGATCGCGGGCTACGACCGCTATTACCAGATCGTGAAGTGCTTCCGCGACGAGGACCTGCGCTCCGACCGCCAGCCGGAGTTCACGCAGATCGACATCGAGACGTCCTTCCTCGACCAACGCGAGATCACTGTATTGATGGAACAGTTGATCCGCCACGTGTTCAAGGAAGGGATCGGCGTCGATCTGCCTGACCCGTTCCCGCGTCTCTCCTATGACGAGGCCATCCGCCGCTACGGCAGCGACAAGCCGGACCTGCGCGTGCCGCTGGAGCTGACCGAATTGACGGACGTAATGAAGGGCGTCGCCTTCAAGGTGTTCGCGGGTCCCGCAGCCATGGCAGGCGGGCGCGTGGCGGGGCTGCTCGTGCCGCGCGGCGGCGAGCTGACGCGCGGCGAGATCGACGCTTATACAGAATTTGTTGGTGGCCACGGCGCCAAGGGGCTCGCCTGGATCAAGGTAAACGACGTCGCGAAGGGTCGCGAAGGCCTCCAGTCGCCGATCGTCAAGAACCTTTCCGACGAGGCGCTGAGGGCGCTCGTGGAGCGCTCCGGCGCGAAGGACGGCGACCTCATGTTCTTCGGGGCGGACCGCGCCAAGGTCGTCAACGACGCGCTCGGCGCGCTGCGCGCGAGAATCGGGCACGAGCGCGGGCTTGCGCAGCCCGGCTGGCGTCCGCTGTGGGTGCTTGATTTCCCGATGTTCGAGTGGGACGAGGAGGAGAAACGCTGGAACGCGATGCACCATCCCTTCACCTCGCCAGCCGACGGCCACGAGGATCTGCTCGACTCGGACCCGGGCGCCGCGCGCGCCAAGGCGCACGACATGGTCCTGAACGGCTGGGAAATCGGTGGCGGCTCCGTGCGGATTCACCGCTCCGACGTGCAGCAGAAGGTGTTCCGGGCGCTGGCGATCGGTCCCGACCAGGCGCAGGCCAAATTCGGGTTCCTGCTCGATGCGCTGCAGTATGGCGCGCCCCCGCACGGCGGCATCGCGTTCGGGCTCGACCGCATTGTCACGCTCATGGCCGGCGCGGAGTCGATCCGCGACGTCATTGCGTTTCCCAAGACGCAGCGCGCGCAATGCCTGCTGACGCATGCGCCGAGCCCGGTGGACGAGCGGCAGCTGAGGGAGCTTCACATCCGCTTGAGGCGAGAGTAACCGTGAGGCGGGAGGCGTAAGGCGTGAGGCGGGAGTGGTGGCGCTGCGTTGGGGCGGCGCTGCTGGCCGTGTCGCTGTTGGCGTGCGATGGCTCGGCGGCCGACACCGCATCCAGTGCGATTCCAGAGGTGGCGGCGAGCGAGCTGCCGGCGCAGGCGCGCGAGACGATCGCGCTGATCCGCAAGGGCGGGCCGTTTCCCTACCCGCGCGACGGCCTGGAGTTCCGCAACTTCGAGAAACGGCTGCCGGTCATGTCCCGCGGCTATTACCGCGAGTACACCGTGAGGACGCCCGGCGCGAAAGATCGAGGCGCCCGGCGCATCGTTGCCGGACGCGGCGGAGAGCTCTATTACACGGACGATCACTACGGGAGCTTCCGGCGCATCAAGGAGCCATGAATGAAATACGACAAGCTCATGCGTTCCGGGCGAGCCGGGATATATGCGGCACCGCGAATCGTGGGGCCGCTACGGGCGGCCGCGGAGCGCGCGGGGCTCGACTGGCTCGACCTCGATCTCGCGGGCGTGGGCGATCGCGACGCGTTCCTGCAGCGATGCGCAACGGTATTCCCGTTTCCCGCCTATTACGGGAGGAATTGGGACGCGCTTCACGAGTGCCTGCTGGACGTTGCCGGCCGTGGGGGTCCAGGTGCCATCGTGCACTGGCGGCGCGGGTCGGAGCTTGCGCAGCGTGCGCCGGAAGCGCTGACCACCGCACTGGAGGTGCTGCAGGATGCTGCTGCCTTCTGGGGCAGCAGCGGACGCACGTTTCTCGTCGTCGTGGACCGCGACAGCGCGCGCGGCCGCGCCCTGCGGCCGCTGCGCTAGGAGCGGTATTCATTCCCCCTCGATGGGGGGCGAGGTGGGGTTTCGAGGAGCATTGCTCCGAGCCGCCGAGCGCCCGATTCGATGCAGCGAATCGGGATGGGACGGTTAGGATAGGGCTGAAAACTCGATCAGATGGCATACAAGATCCCGATCTCGGTCCTGGTGGTGGTGTACACGCCGGAGCTCGAGGTGCTGCTGCTCGAGCGCGCCGACCGGCCCGGCTTCTGGCAGTCCGTGACCGGCAGCCAGAACGAAGGCGAGACGCTGCGCGCGACCGCGGTGCGCGAGCTCAAGGAAGAGACGGGTCTCGACGCGGAGCGCTACGAGCTGACCGACTGGCGCAGCGAGAATCGTTACGAGATCTACCGCCACTGGCGCAATCGCTATGCGCCGGGGGTGACGCACAATACGGAGCACGTGTTTGCCTTGCGGGTGCCGCAGCGCCTGGAGATTACGCTGCAACCCAGGGAGCATCTGCGCCATGAATGGCTGCCGTGGCGGGGCGCGGCGGAGAAGGTTTTTTCGTGGAGCAATGCCAAGGCCATACGCGAGGTGCCGGAACGCGCCCGGCAGGCCGGCCCAAGACCCTGACCAGAATGCGGACTCTTTGGACATCCGTCGCACCAAAGCGCCGCTTTTCTGTCTTATCATTACCGGGAATTTCACTCCCGAATGGGGGCCGCAAAACCAATGGAAGCTGCGACGATCGCGTTTGACCGCTATCAGCCGCTCGCCGATGAGGCGTGCGACGCGCGCATCCGCGCGGCGCGCGCGGCGCTCGGGAGCCGCGCGGTGATCCTCGGCCATCACTACCAGCGCCCCGAGGTCTACAAGCATGCCGACCTCACCGGGGACTCGCTGCAGCTCTCCAAGCTGGCGGCAGCGACCGACGCGCAATATATCGTCTTCTGCGGTGTGCACTTCATGGCCGAAGTGGCGGACATCCTGTCCAAGCCCGGGCAGGTGACCATCCTTCCGGATCTCGGCGCCGGTTGCTCGATGGCGGATATGGCGAATCTCGCCAAGGTCGAGCGCGCATGGCGCGATCTCGCCACGGTGCTCGATCCCGACCAGCACGTGACGCCGGTGACCTACGTCAACTCCGCAGCGGACCTGAAGGCGTTTTGCGGCGAGCACGGTGGCATCGTCTGCACGTCCTCCAACGCGCGCGAGATCCTCGCCTGGTCGTTCAAACGGCGCGAAAAGGCGCTGTTCTTCCCGGATCAGCACCTCGGCCGCTGGACCGGCTATCTGATGGACATTCCGCTGGCGGAAATGCTGGTCTGGGACCCGGACGAAGAGCTCGGGGGACTCACGCCACAGCAGATCAAGATGGCGAAGATCCTGCTCTGGAAAGGCCACTGCTCGGTGCACCAGATGTTCCAGCCGCAGCACATCCTGCGCTGGCGCGAGAAGAACCCCTCCGGCATGGTCATCTCGCATCCCGAGTGCCGCTTCGACGTCTGCAAGCTCTCCGACTACGTCGGCTCGACCGATTTCATCATCCGAACCATCGCCGCGAGCCCCCCGGGCACGCGCTGGCTCGTGGGCACCGAGCTGAACCTCGTCAACCGCATCGCGGAGCAGTTCAAGTCCCAGGGCAAGCTCGTGCAGTTCATGGCGACGACGGTATGCATGTGCTCCACCATGGCGCGCATCGATCCGCAGCACTTCGCCTGGGCGCTGGAAAACCTCGTGGCGGGCAAGGTGGTCAACCAGATCAAGGTGCCGCGGCACGAAGCCGAGCTCGCGCGGATCGCGCTCGACCGCATGCTTGCGGTCTCGTAAGCCTCCCGTTCGCCAAATCCCGGTGCTACGCTACGGGCTCAATGCCCGACGCTCGCCTGTTCCTGCTGCCGCTGCTCGTGTTGCTCGCGCCCGCACGGGCGGCGGAGGTGACGGTCGATACGACGCGCAGCGGCGCGATCTTCGAGGTGAAGGCGAGCGCCGAATTTAAGGGGAGCTTGAGCCGCGCCTGGCAGGTCCTGACCGACTACGAGCGCCTCGCCGCGTTCGTTCCCGACCTGCAGGTGAGCCGCGTCGTCTCGCGGGAGCGCAACAACGCGCTGGTGGACCAGAAAGGCGCGGCGCGGCTGCTATTCTTCAGCTATCCCATGGACGTCCGGCTTGCCGTCACCGAGTACCCGTACGAGCGGGTGGTATCGCATTCGGTGGCCGGAAATTTCCGGGAGCTGAGAAGCACCTACACGCTCGCCATGCGCAAAGATCATGTTTTCCTGCAATATTCGGGCCGCATGATCCCCGATTTCTACGTCCCGCCGCTCATCGGCACCTGGGCGCTTCGGAACAGCGTCGAGTCGAAGTTTCGCGCCCTCGTGGATGAAATGGAGCGTGTTCCGAAGGCGGGCGAGAAGTGAGCGAACCATCCCGCTCGTAGAGCTGCCATTCGGAAAACCATGCGCACGCTGCGCGTAGCCAGCTACAACATCCACAAGGGCCTCTCGTTCACTCCGCTGCTCAACCGGCGGCTCACGATACACGAGCTGCGCGAGCGGCTGCACCATCTCGCCGCCGATATCGTGTTCCTGCAGGAGGTGCGGGGCCGGCACGACCGCCATGCCCGGCGCTACGCGAACTGGCCGGCGGCGCCGCAATACGAGTTCCTTGCCGACTCGGTCTGGAGCGACTTCGCCTACGGCAGGAACTCCGTCTACGACGCGGGTCATCACGGTAACGCGATTCTGTCGCGCTTTCCGATTCTCGCCTGGGATAACCAGGACGTGTCCCTGCGGCGCTTCGAGCGGCGGGGGCTGCTCCATTGCGAGATCCGGGTCCCGGAGTGGAGCGAGCCGCTGCACTGCGTGTGCGTGCATCTCGGCCTGCACGGCCACGAACGCAGCCGCCAGATGGAGAAGCTGCGGCAACGCATCGAGCGACTGGTGCCGCGCGAGGTCCCCCTCATCGTCGCGGGCGACTTCAACGACTGGCGCCAGCGCGCGACACAGGAGCTGGCGCACCCCTTGGGCCTGCACGAGGTTTTCGAGCTGGTGCATTTCCGCCCGGCGCGGACGTTTCCCGCGATGTTGCCGGTAATGACGCTCGACCGCATTTACGTGCGCGGCTTCCAGGTGCGCAGCGCGCACGTTCACCACGGGCGTGCGTGGGCGCGCATCTCCGATCACGCGGCACTGACCGCGACGCTGGCGCCGGTGTGAGGCTGCGGGCATGGCGGAATTCATCAACGGCAACCAGATCACGTTGCTCCAGTCCGGTGTTGAATATTTCCCGCAGCTGGAAGCCGGGATCGACGCCGCCCGGCACGAGGTCCACCTCGAGACCTACATTTTCCAGGCTGACGCGACGGGACGCGCCATCGCCGCCGCGCTCGTGCGCGCCGCGCAGCGCAAGGTGGCGGTACACGTCCTGGTGGACGGGTTCGGCTCGCAGGATCTCGATCCGGCGCTCGTCAGCCGTATGCGGGCGGCGGGCGTGCAGCTCCTGGTCTACCGTCCGAACATCTCGCGCTGGAGCCTGAGGCATGCGCAGCTGCGTCGCCTGCACCGCAAGATCGCCGTGATCGATGCGCGCGTCGCCTTCATCGGCGGTATCAATATCCTTGACGACGTGGATGAGCCCGGGCGCACGCAGCCACGCTTCGATTACGCCGTGCGGGTCGAGGGTCCCCTGCTTGAGCGTATCTATCCGGTCGTAAAACGGCTGTGGTCGCTGGTGAATGCCACCCAGTTGCGTGCGCGCCTGCCGCATGCGGACCGGCTCGAGCCGGCCACGGCCACGCGCGGGCGGCAGCGCGCCGCATTCCTGACGCGCGATAACCTCGGGCACCGCCGCGATATCGAACAGGCATATCTCGCGGCGATCTGGCAGTCGCGCAGCGAGATCCTCATCGCCAATGCCTATTTTTTCCCGGGCCAGTCGTTCCGGTGGGCATTGATGGACGCCGCGGCACGCGGCGTGCGCGTCGTGCTCCTGCTGCAGGGACGGGTCGAGTACGTGCTGCAGCATTATGCCTCGCGCGCCCTCTACGGCGCGTTCCTCGACGCCGGCATCGAGATCCACGAGTACTACCGCAGCTTCCTGCATGCCAAGGTTGCGGTGATCGACCGCCACTGGGCGACGGTGGGCTCGTCCAACATCGACCCCTTCAGCCTGCTGCTCGGGCGCGAGGCCAACGTGGTGATCGAGGACGAGGGTTTCGCCGGGCAATTGCGGGAGAGCCTGCTCAATGCCATGAAGGAGGGGGCGGCGCAGGTGCAGCGCGAGAGCTGGAGCCACCAGCCGTTGCCCGTTCGCGTCTTCACGTGGGCCTGCTACGGCCTGGCACGACTGGCGACCGGCCTGTTCGCCTACGGCCGGGCGCGGGAGTTCACGTAGTGTATTGATGTGGTGCGGCGGCCGCCCCGCCGCGCGATTTCGGGGCGTTTCCGACGGCCGCGAACGTCGCGCCGGAACACTAACTGCTTGATTTGTTACGGAACGCATTCTGGCATTCCGATTGCTTATCGGTCTGGTGAAAGCGGGAACGGCATGCCGCTCCGCGCTTTCGCTCTCCTCCTTTGAAGGCGTTCGGGCGTGGACACCGTCCACGCCCTTTTTTTGGGTGCGCGCGGGCTGGAAAAGCCCCGTTCGACCCCCATGTTAAGCTCGATGCGGCGTGTCTCGCGTCTGGCCTCCGGATTCTGCTTGCTTCCCTCAGCCCTCAGCCCTCAGCCCTGATCCCTCAGCTCATGGCCCTGCAAGACAGCACCCTGCCCGCGGCAATCCCGCAATCTGCGTCCGCCCGGCGGCAACGCGAGTGGCGGGTCGTGCCGATGTTGCTGCCCTACCTGTGGGAATACCGCTGGCGCGTGCTGTTCGCGCTCGCCTGCCTCATCGTTGCCAAGCTTGCCAACGTGGGCGTGCCGCTGGTCCTCAAGGAAGTCGTGGACGCGCTCGAGCCCGGCCGCGCGGTGGTGGCGGTGCCCTTCGCGCTGCTCGCCGCCTACGGGCTGCTGCGCCTCTCCACAACGCTGTTTGCGGAGCTGCGCGACGCCGTGTTCGTGCGCGTCGCCCAGCACGCGATCCGGCAGCTCGCCCTCACGGTGTTCCGCCACCTGCACTCGCTGTCCCTGCGCTTCCATCTGGAGCGCCAGACTGGCGGCATGTCGCGCGACATCGAGCGCGGCACCAACGGCGTCTCGACGCTGCTCACGTACCTGCTGTTCTCCATCGTTCCGGTGATCCTGGAGTTCTGCCTGGTGGCCGCGGTCCTGTTCTCCAAGTTCGACTGGCGCTTCGTCGCGGTAACCTTCGCCGCGGTAGCCGTCTACCTCGCATTTACTTTTTTTGTTTCCGAGTGGCGCATTGGCATCCGGCGGCGCGCCAACGAGCTCGATTCGCGCGCGAACACACGGGCGATCGACAGCCTGCTCAACTACGAGACGGTCAAGTATTTCAACAACGAGGAGTACGAGGCCCGGCGCTACGACGATAACCTGAAGGGCTACGAGCAGGCGGCGGTGCGGAGCGAGGCCTCGCTCGGGCTCCTCAACACCGGCCAGAGTCTCATCATTGCGGCAGCCGTGACCGCGCTGATGGTGCTTGCGGCGGAGGGCGTTGTCGGCGGCGCGCTCACGATGGGCGACCTGGTGCTGGTCAACGCGCTCCTTATCCAGCTCTACATCCCGCTCAATTTCATGGGCATGGTCTATCGCGAGATCAAGCAGTCTCTGATCGACATGGACCGCATGTTCCGGCTGCTCGAGGAAAACCGCGAGGTCGAGGACCGGCCGGGCGCGAGGCCGTTGCCGCCGGGAGGCGCGGTGATCCGCTTCGACCACGTGAACTTCAGCTACGATGGCAAGCGGTCGATCCTGCGCGACCTTACGTTCGAGGTGCCGGCGGGAGGCAAAGTGGCCGTGGTGGGGGCAAGCGGAGCAGGCAAATCGACGCTGGCGCGGCTGCTCTACCGTTTCTACGATGTCAACGGCGGCGCGGTGCGGGTGAACGGCGCGGACATCCGCGACGTGACACAGTCAAGCCTGCGCGCGGCGATCGGCATCGTGCCCCAGGACACCGTGCTCTTCAATGACACCATCTACTACAACATCCATTATGGCCGGCCGGACGCAGCGCACGAGGAAGTGATCGCCGCCGCGCAGGCCGCGCACATCCACGATTTCATTCAGAGCCTGCCGGAGGGCTACGAAGCGAAGGTCGGCGAACGCGGCCTGAAGCTGTCGGGCGGCGAGAAGCAACGCGTCGCCATCGCGCGCGCGATCCTGAAGAACCCGCGCATCCTGATCTTCGACGAAGCAACCTCCGCGCTGGATTCCAAGTCGGAGAAGGCAATCCAGGCCGAGCTGAACCGCATCGCGCGCGGACACACCACGCTCGTCATCGCGCACCGCCTGTCGACGGTGATGGACGCGGACCAGATTCTGGTCATGGATCAGGGGCAAATCGTCGAGCGCGGCACCCATCGCGAGCTGCTCGAGCGCGGCGGCCTCTATGCGCAGATGTGGCTGCTGCAGCAGCAGGAAGAGGCGGAGCGCGAGAAGGCCGAGGCCGTCAGGCCGCGCGGGGAAAGGTGACGCGCACCAGGGCGCCCTGGCCGCCCGACCCGGCCTCGAGCGCGACTTGCGCGCCATGGCTCAGGGCGATCTCGCGCACGATGGCGAGACCCAGCCCGCAGCCGTCCGTTCCGGTCCCGAGCACGCGGTAGAAGCGCTCGAAGACGCGCTCGCGGTCCTGCTCGGGGATCCCCGGCCCGTTATCCTCCACGCTGAGCCCGACGGTATCGGCGCCGGTCGCGACCCGGACCGTGACCTGGCCGCCGCGCTGCGTGTAGCGGATCGCGTTGTCGAGCAGGTTCCCCACCAAGTCCCGCACCAGGAACGCGTCGCCCTCGATCCAGGCGGCCCCTTCCTCGCCGTCATAGCCGAGGTCGATGCTCTTTGCGAGTGCCCGCGGCACCCACTCGGTGGTGGACTCCCGCGCAAGCCGTGCCAGATCGAGCCGCGCGACCGCATGCCCATGCTTGGCCCCGGGCTCGGCGCGCGCCAGCGACAGCAGCTGGTTGATGAGCCGCGCGCTTTGCTCGGTCGCCGTTTGCAGCTTCTGGAGCGTGTCCCGCACGCCGGTGGGATCCGACTGGCGCAGCGCGAGTTCCGTCTGTGTCTTCAGCCCCGCAATCGGAGTACGCAGCTGGTGAGCAGCATCCGCGATGAACCGCTGCTGGGCCGAGATCGCCGTGGCGAGGCGCGCCAGGAGATCGTTCATCGCATGGATCAGCGGCCGCACTTCCTGAGGCGCCTGATCTTCGGACAGGGCGGAGAGGTCGCGGTGCGAGCGGCTCTCGATTTCACGGCGCAGCGTCGAAAGCGGCGCCAGCCCGCGGCCCACCCCGTACCACACCGCGAACCCCGCCAGAAGGATCAGTATTCCCTGAGGCAGCACCATGCGCAGGATGATCTGGCGCGCAAACTCATCGCGCGCCGTCACGCGCTCAGCCACATGAATCTGCACCGCGCCCCGGCCCGATCCCGGGTCCACGGGCGCACGCAGGGCCACGGCCCGGATCCCGAAGCCGCGGAAAACCTCGTCGTAGTAACGCACCCGGTCAGTGGCGTCACCCGGCGCCACATCGTATGGCCGCGGCAGGTCCGGCTCCCCGCTGACGAATTCTTCCGTAGGCCCGGTCACGAGATAGGAGAATCCCCCGGATTCGCGCGTCGTCAGCATCTCGAGAGCAACGTCCGGCATGTCGAGATAGATCCGCTCGTTGATGACCTTGACCTGGCGGCTGATGTCGAGTGCCGCCTCCAGCAATGCCCGGTCGTACGCGAGATTGACGAAGCGCTTGGCAATGTCGTAGTCAATGGCCGAGCTCACCAGCCACAGGATGAACAGCGGTCCGGCGAGCCACGCGATGAGCTGCCGCCGCAGCGTCGTGGCGCGCCGCAGCCGCTGCGCTTCCGTTCGCCACTGCCTGCTCCTCACCGCGGCATCCATGACTATTCGCGCCCGGCTGCGGGTCTTTCCAGGAGGTAACCGAGCCCGCGGATCGTGCGTATGGTGACGCCTGCCGGCTCCAGCTTGCGCCGCAGGCGATGCACGTAAACCTCGATAGCGTTGGCGCTGACCTCCTCGTCCCAGCCATAGAGCTCCTCGGCGAGTTGGTCCTTGTTGACGACGCGCCCGCTTCGCAACATGAGCACTTCCAGGACGCCGATCTCGCGCGCCGAGAGCTCGAGCGGCTCGCCGTCGAGCAGGGCGCGCCGGCCGGCGATATCGAGCGTCAACGCGCCGTGGGTGAGCAGCGAGCCGCCGCCCGATTGGCCGCGCCGGATGAGCGCGCGCACGCGCGCCTCCAGCTCCGGCAGGTCAAACGGCTTGGTGAGGTAGTCGTCCGCACCCAGGTCGAGGCCCTTGACCCGGTCCTCGAGCGCGTCGAGCGCGGTGAGTATCAGCACCGGCGTCTTCGAGCCGCGGCGCCGTAGCCGCCGCAGCACTTCAAACCCCTCGAGCTTGGGCAGCCCCAGGTCGAGGATCACGAGGTCGAAGCTATGCGTGGAGAGGATCTGGTCGGCCTCGGCGCCGTCGGCGGCGGCATCCACGGCGTAATCGGAGCCCCGCAGGGAACGGATGAGCCCGTCGGCCAGGACCGGATCGTCTTCAGCGATGAGGATGCGCATGGGCGGCGTGCCGAAGGGCAGGGAGCATTCAACGGGGAAACGATAACAAATTCACGGTCGCCGCCGGCGCCCTCTGCGTATCGATTCCAGATAGTGTATCCCGGCTCTGCCGTAAGGCTGGCGTAAGACAGGGCGATTAGCCTTTCACACCATTCGCGGGACGCTCAGTTGGTTGTCCCGCGCGGGCGAGTCAGTTGCCCAGTCGTTCCTCCTCGGAGGCCTGGCAGTTGCAATTGCCTGTGCTGAGCGGGTGGTTGCGTGGCCTCTTTGACCTCCGCCGGGACAACCCACACTGTCCCGTGCGGAGTTTTTTTTGCCTGTGCGCTTCTGCCGGAATGGCAAGCCGGGTGCGGCCTGCACCGGGCGGCGAGACCGGGTCCCGGTGGGGCAGGAATCGTGGAGCAGGTCACGAATTCACGTAGTAGTTGAAACTTTTCCGCTAACCCTGTATTTTTGTTGCCTAATTCGGTGGCGGTTCGCCACCCAGGGAGGGCGTTTTGCGCGGGAGGCTACTGGCGTTCGCTGCAGGGTGCGTGCTCGCCGCCAATGTGATCGCAGCACAGCAGGCCGCTATCGAGCACGGGCTGGGTCGTGCCGCTCCGGCCAAGGTCGCGAGCCTCAAACTCAAGTCGAACACCGCCCTGGTTCTCGACCAGGAGGGCCAGCGTGTGCTCTACGCGAAGAACGACGATTCCGTCGTTCCGATTGCGTCCATTACCAAGCTGATGACCGCCCTGGTCGTGCTCGATTCCGGCGAGCCGCTCGATGAGAAGATCAAGATCCAGAGAGAGGACCGGGACGGATTGAAGGGAACCCGCTCGCGGCTCTCGGTCGGCATGAGCATCTCGAGGGACGATCTCCTGCGGCTTGCGCTCATGTCCTCGGAGAACCGCGCCGCAGCCGCGCTGGCGCGCGCCCATCCGGGCGGCACCTCGGCCTTCGTCGACGCGATGAACGACAAGGCGGCCGAGCTCGGCATGTGGCACAGCCGGTTCGTGGATGGCACCGGACTCTCCAGCGGCAATGTCGCGAGCGCCCAGGACCTTGCGCGGCTGGTGAATGCGGCCCACCGACACCCGCTGATACGCGAGTACACCACCGACAGCGAGTACACCGTGCGGCTCGCCAACGGCCACAGGATGCGCTTCTTGAACTCCAACCGCATGGTCAGGAGTTCCGCCTGGGATATCGGCCTGTCCAAGACCGGCTACATCCGCGAGGCCGGGCGTTGCCTGGTGCTGCAGGCGCAGATTGCCACGACGCCGGTGATCATCGTGCTGCTCGATTCGTGGGGGCAGTTGACGCGCATCGGCGACGCCAACCGCATCAAGAAGTGGATGGAAGGCCGTTCCGCGCATCAAACGGCGGAATACACGCAGTGACGGGCGGGCGCTGACCGGCGGCAGGTAGCGTCATTTTCCGCGCGAGCGGAGCGACCGGCTTTCGAGCCGCACAGAAGAACGAGAGGGGGAAACTCAGCCGATGGTGCGGGCGCGCGCCGCCTATTCCTTGCACGACCTACATCCGGACACCGGCGACTTCCTCGATGACGTGTGGGCAGGGCTGTCGCAGCCGCGCAAGACGTTGCCGCCGAAGTATTTCTACGATCCGCAGGGCTGCCTCCTGTTCGAGGCGATCTGCGCGCTGCCGGAGTACTACCTGACGCGCGCCGAGACCGCGCTGATGAACCGCCACGTCGGCGACATGGCGGGGCGCCTTGGGCCGGCGAGTGCCGTGATCGAGTATGGCAGCGGCAGCGGCCGCAAGACGCGTATTCTCCTCGCCGCAAGCCGTCCCGCTGTCTACGTGCCGATCGACATCGCGCGCGCGCAGCTCGACGCGACCGCCGCCGAGATTGCCCGCGAATTCCCGGGATTGCAGGTGGTTGCGGTCTGCGCCGATTACATGCGCCCGTTTTCCTTGCCGGACCTTGAGGGTCTGGGCGCGCGCCGCCGCGTCGTCTATTTTCCGGGCTCGACCATCGGCAACCTCACGCCCGAGGAAGCCGCGGTCTTCCTCACCACCGCGCGGGCGCAGGTGCAGCGGGGAGGGGGGATGCTGATCGGGGTCGACCTCAAGAAGGATGCGGACCGGCTCAACGCGGCGTACAACGACTCTCGCGGCGTGACGGCCGCTTTCAACTTGAATCTTCTCGCGCGCATCAACCGCGAGCTCGGCGCGGACTTCGACCCTGCGGCGTTCCGACACCGCGCTGTCTATGATGCGGCGCTCGGGCGCATCGAAATGCATCTGGAGTGCCTGAAGGCGCAGTCGGTCACAATCGGCGGGCGCACGTTCCACCTGCGCAAGGGCGAGACGATCCACACCGAGAATTCCTACAAATACTCGATCGGCGAGTTCCAGGAGCTGGCGCGCGGCGCCGGCTTGTCACCCGTGACCTGCTGGACGGATCCCGATCAGCTCTTCGGCGTCCATTACCTGACCGTGCCGGATTGAGCGGCGCGCCCGCGGCGGCCGCTGCGCGACGCCCGTGCACTCGTTCACATCGTGGCCGCGCGGGCGGTGGGAATCGACCCTCTCTGGTGGCTATCAGCCACGATACGGACTTCATGGCCAGACCGCAGCCGGTTCCCGGTAGAATCGCGGCTTCCGGTTGTGGCGAGCGCGGCTGGACCTGCGCCACTGTCCCCAATGGCAATCTACCTGATCGTGCTGACCTGCGTGCTGACCCACGCAGGCTTCGGCGGCGCCAAGGTCGCGCTTCCGCTGCACGCCCTCGACCTCGGGGTGGACGCGTTCTCGGTGGGCGTGATCATGGCCTTGTGGGCGCTGTGCCCGATGCTGATCGCGCTCTACGTCGGGCGGCTCGTCGATCGTGTCGGGCCGCGCCGGCCGATGCTCGGCGGCGCGATCGGGGTGGTCGCCGCGCTGCTGGTGCCCTATATCTTTCCCGGCATCGTGCCGCTCTATGTGCTGGCGCTCGCGGCCGGCACCGCCTTCCAGTTCTTCTTCGTCCCGACGCAGGGAATCACCGGCGCCCTCGGCCGGCCGGAAGATCGCGCGCGCAATTACTCGCTGCTCGCCATCGGTTTCTCCATTGCCTCCTTCCTCGGCCCGCTGCTTGCCGGGTTCTCGATCGACTATCTCGGCCACCGCTACGCCTATATCGTTCTTGCGGCGTGCCCGGCGGCCGCGGCGGTCCTGCTGTGGTTCAAGGGCGGCTTGCTGCCGGAGGGCGCAGCGGGAACGGAAGGCAAGCAGAAGCGGTCGAGCTCGTTCGAGCTGCTGCGCATCCCGAACCTGCGCAATGCGATCGTCGCGAGCGGGCTGATCTCCGTGGCGTGGGACCTCTACCTTTTCTTCTTCCCCATTTACGGGCACTCGATCGAGCTCTCGGCCTCGGCGATCGGCATCATCATGAGCATGTTCGCCGCCGCCGTGTTCGTCATCCGCGTTGCGTTGCCGCGCCTCGCAAGGATGTGGAGCGAATTCGAGATCCTGCTCTTTGCCATAGGGTTTTCGGGCGCTGCGCTGCTGCTCTTTCCGCTGTTCCGCGATCCCTACCTGCTCGCCGCCGCGTCCTTCGTTCTGGGGCTGGGGTGCGGCGTCGGGCAGCCGATGTCGATGTCGCTGATCTACAGCCTGTCACCGTCCGGGCGCGCCTCCGAGGGCGCGGGCCTGCGCGTGATGTTCAATCATTTCACGCACCTCGTCGTGCCGCTTGCCTTTGGCGGGATCGGCACGGCGTTCGGGTTCGTGCCGGTGTTTGTCTCCTGCTCCGCGCTGCTGCTCGGCGGCAGCGGCTACGGGTACTGGTCCGAGCGCCGGTCGGCGCGCGGGGCCTCCTAGCGGATCCGGCCCGCCTCGCGCGGCCGCTCAGTGCGCGACGCGCTCGAGGAACCCCATCAACGCGTCGTTGAACACCTGTGTCTGCTCGATGTTCGAGAGGTGCGCAGCGGACGGGATGATTTTCAGCTCCGAGCCCTTCAGGTTCTGCTGAATCGCCCGTGCCGCCTCCGGCGGCGTGCCGTGGTCGTGCTCGCCGACCATCACCAGCGCCGGACACTTGATTTCCTTCAGGCGGTCGAGAAAGTCCACCTTCGAGATTGCATGGCAGCAGCCGACGAACCCCGAGACCGGTGTGTTGCGGATGCCGTTGCCGATGCGCGTCATCACGTCCTTGCGCGCATTGCGGTAGGGCTCGGTGAACCAGCGCGCCAGCGTGCTGTCGACGAGCGCGCCCATGCCCTTCTCGCGCGCGGTCTGGATGCGGTCGCCCCACATTTTCGCCGCATCGGGCGGGCGGCGGCTGGTGGTATCGGCGAGCACAATGCTCTGAAAGACGCCGGGGTACCTGAGGGCGAATGCCTGGCCGATCATGCCCCCCATCGACAGCCCGGCCCAGTGCGTCTGGCGGATCTTGAGCGCGTCGAGCAGTCCCTTCGCGTCGTCGGCGAGCTGCTCGAGCGTGTAATCGCCGGCGGGCGCGCTCGACTGGCCGTGGCCGCGCGTGTCGTAGCGCAGCACCTTGAACTTCCTGGTGAGCACGGGCATTTGCGGGTCCCACATGTGCAGGTCACAGGCAAGCGAATGGCTCATCGTGAGCCACGGTCCGTTGCCTTCGATCTCGTAGTTGATGTCGATGCCGTTGGCTTTGACCTTCATGAGTCCTCCCGATCTGTGCAGGGCGCCAGTATATGTCATGCCATCAGGATAGCCCCCGGCGGAGGGGGAGGGACGGCCGGGGCGCAGCCCCTCTTGATTTTTCCCTCCCTGCCCTTATTTGCCCCTCAGTTAGCGGCCCTCGCTAGCGACAAACCAATTGGTTTTGAAGAGTTTTTCAGTCCAGGAGGCCTATATGGTGAAGATTCGTCCGCTGCACGACCGTATTCTCGTCAAACGCTTGGAAGAGGAGCGCAAGACCGCATCCGGGATCGTCATTCCCGACACTGCCGCCGAGAAGCCCGACCAGGGCGAAGTCATGGCGGTGGGCAAAGGCAAGATTCTCGAAGACGGCAAGGTGCGCCCGCTCGATGTAAAGGTCGGCGACAAGATCCTGTTCGGGAAGTACTCCGGGCAGACCGTGAAAGTCAAGGGCGACGAGCTGCTCGTGATCCGTGAAGAAGACGTGATGGGTGTAGTCGAAGCCCGC
>DASPGR010000273.1:0-3607 GCA_035620515.1 Burkholderiales bacterium
CGCGGTGATGCTGGCGGCAGCACCGCCAAAGGCCTCCGAGCGGCGGGCCCTTACTTCCACGAAGACGAGGGTGGCCCCGGTTTCGGCCACGAGATCGATTTCCCCGAAGCGGCAGCGGTAGTTGCGCGCAAGGATCGTGAACCCCTGGCGCCTCAAGAACGCTTCTGCCAGCGCCTCGGCGCGCTCGCCGAGCCCGCTCACCGGGGCAGGCCCCGCGCGTCCGTGCCGGTGACGGTCAGCTTGCCCTGGGTGAACTGCGCGGCGGTGAGGGTGCGCACGAACTGCTGGTTCGGCTCGAGCCTGATCCGCCCGGTGACGCCGTCAAGCGTCGCCTCCGGGGCGTCGGCCAGCAGGCTTACGGCGATGCGAAATGCGTCGATGCCCAGGGCGTAGAAGCGTTCATGATCGGCCGCATCCGGAAGGGGAAGGCGCGGGTAGATCATGACTGCCGGGTGCTCGGGCTGCAGGAGCCATGGCATGTCCAGAAAACGAACGCCCGCCAGATCGTACCCAGCCAGGGGTCCCGCCCTCCCGGGGTTGACGTGGGAGGTCGCATAGATGGCGAGGGGATCGAGATAGGGCCGCGCGAGACGAGCCTGAGGGAAGTCGAGCGCGAGGAACGCGGAGTCAGCGACACCCAATCCAGCCGCCTCCTTGATCCGTGCCAGGCCCTCCGGATCGCTCGTGAATGCATACTCGGCGACGAGCACGCCCCCGAGGCGCGCGAACTCGTCGGCAAACGCCTGCTGGATGCGCCGCATCAGCGGGTTGTCGGCGCTCACTACCAGGACCTTGCGCCAGCCGTCCCGGAATGCGAGTTGCGCGACCTGCTGGGCCTCCGACTCGGCCTGGAGGCTCAGCATGTAGAGATTCAGGGGCACCGTCGTGCCGGTGTCAGGGACATTGAGCGCGAGCGTTGGTATCGGAACAGGATTGCCCGCAATCGCCGTCACGCCATTGCGCGTGAGGGGGCCGACAACGAGACGCGCGCCGCCTGCGAGCGCTGTTGCGTAGCTCGCCACGGTCTGTGCCGGGTCATCGCCGACCGCGTACACGCGCAGCGGCAACGGCTCGCTGCCCTGGACTTTCGCGGCGGCAAGGAATCCACTCCTCACCGCCTCGGCGGGGCGGCCGAAGGTCGCCGACTTCAGCGGCAGGATGAGCGCAATGTGCGGCACGCCGTAAGGATCGGGGCGCACGGACGCGACAGCAGGTTGCGGCACCGGGTCAGCAGCGGTCGGTGTCGGTGGCTCGACGCCTGGCGCGTCCGGCGGCGTCGCCGTCGAAGGAGGAGCCGCGGGCGCGGCAGGCGACAGCGGCGGCAGTATCAGCGGACCGGCGCCCGATTCCGGCAAGGGAATGGGCTCACCGAGCGACGGCGGCGGAGGCGCGGGCGCGACGACCACCTCGCTGGCTATCGCGGTTGCGCGACCGTATAGTATCGCCGCAATCAACGGCACCACGAGCCAGCGATGGGAGACGCCGCAGCGCATGAAAAAACCAATCGGAATCGCGAAGCAGCATTATATGTAGTGGCCACCCCGATTGGAAATCTGCGCGACATCAGTCTGCGCGCGCTTGAAGTGCTGAAAGGCGCCGATGCGATCGCGGCGGAGGACACGCGGATCACGCGTCGCCTGCTGGCTCATTACGGCATCGCGAGCCGGTTGATCGCCGTGCATGAGCACAACGAGCGCCGCGCGGTGACGCGGGTGCTTGGGTTGCTGCAGACCGGGAAGTCGGTTGCGCTCGCGTGCGATGCCGGCACGCCGGCGATTTCGGATCCCGGGGCGACGCTCATCGCGGCGGTGCGCGAGGCGGGGTACAGCGTCACTCCGGTGCCCGGCCCGAATGCGGCGGTTGCCGCGCTCTCCGCCGCGGGGCTTCAGGCCCCGCATTTCCTCTTCTACGGATTTCTGCCGGCAAAAGCGGGCGAACGGCGGCGTGTGCTGGCGGCCCTTGCTCGGCTCCCCTATGCGCTGGTGTTCTACGAGGCGCCGCATCGAGTCGTGGAGTGCCTGCGCGACCTGACGGCAGCGCTCGGGCCCGCGCGGCGCGTGGTCATCGCGCGCGAGCTCACAAAAGCGTTCGAGTCGATACACACCTGTGCGCTGGAAGAGGCCGCGCAGTGGATCGAAGCGGACTCGAACCGAAGCAGGGGAGAATTCGTGCTGATCGTGGAGGCGGCGGAGGCGCGCGCGGAGGATCCGCGCCCGGTACACCGCACACTCGAGGCGCTGCTCGCCGAGTTGCCGCTCAAGCAGGCCGTTGATCTTGCAGTGAGGATTACAGGCGGGCGACGAAACGAGCTCTACAGGCTGGCGCTTGCGTTGAAGAGCCGTAACTCGTGAATCGTAAAAAAATGGATTACCGTTCGTGACGCGCATTTCACGATTTACGATTCACGGTTTACCATTCACGCAGCCATGACGCGCATCACGATCACGAGGCCGGACGACTGGCACCTGCATTTGCGCGATGGTGCGCATCTCGCCGCCGTGCTTCCCGATACTGCGCTGCGCTTCGCGCGCGCCATCGTAATGCCCAATCTCAGGCCGCCCGTGACGACGACCCGGATGGCGATGGAATACCGCCGGCGAATCCTCGCGGCGCTGCCCGCGGGCGCGGTATTCGAGCCGCTGATGACGCTTTATCTGACCGATAACACGCCGCCGCACGAAATCGGGGAGGCCCGGGCAAGCGGCTGCGTACAGGCGGTCAAGTACTACCCGGCGGGCGCCACGACCCACTCGGACTCGGGCGTGACGGATCTCGCGAAATGCCGCCGCGTTTTCGAAGCGATGGAGAAAGAGGCCATGCCGCTGCTCGTGCACGGGGAGGTCACCGATCCGGCCGTTGACGTGTTCGACCGCGAGCGCGTATTCATCGAGCGCATGCTGGCGCCGCTTATCGAGCGCCACGCCGGCCTGCGTGTCGTCATGGAGCACGTCACGACGCGCGACGCCGTGGAGTTCGTAACGCAGGCGCCGGCGCGCGTAGCGGCGACGATTACCGCGCACCATCTGCTTCTCAGCCGCAACGCGCTGTTTGCAGGCGGCCTGAGGCCGCACCATTTTTGCCTGCCCGTGCTGAAGCGGGAGACGCACCGCATGGCGCTGGTGCGTGCCGCAACGAGTGGCAACCCGAAGTTCTTTCTTGGAACGGACAGCGCACCGCACGCGCGGAACACGAAGGAGACCGATTGCGGCTGCGCCGGAATCTACACGGCGCATGCCGGGATCGAGCTCTACTGCGAGGTGTTTGCCGCAGCGGGAAGTCTGGAGCGGCTCGAAGGCTTTGCAAGCCATCACGGGCCTGCGTTTTACCGCCTCCCGGTGAACGAGGGCACGATCACGCTGGTCGACACACCGGCTCCGGTTCCCTCCGAGCTGGCGTTCGGAAGCGATGCGCTCGTGCCCTTTCGAGCCGGAGAAAGGATCGGCTGGAGCGTCGCGTAACCGCCGCCCGCGGGGCCGAAAGTCACGGAAACGCGGGATGGCCGGCTTAACCCTGCCACGCAAAAGATCGGGGCGGCGGCAACTCTGGTCGGCGCAGGGGGTCAGATAAGACCTGCTCGCAAGAGTAGAATGGGCATTGGAAGCCGGCC
>DASPGR010000274.1:0-2982 GCA_035620515.1 Burkholderiales bacterium
GACCCAGGCCATGCGCACCGACATCGATCTCAGCGCCCTTATCGCGGCGTTCGGCGATGCCATCGTCGTCTGCGACACGGCGGGCATCATCACGCTGTGGAATCCGGCGGCGACCCGCATGTTCGGCTACAGTGAGGCGGAGGCCCTCGGCCAGTCGCTCGACATCATCGTTCCCGAGCGCATGCGCAAGCGCCACTGGGAAGGCTACGTGAAGACCATGGAGACGGGCGTCACGAAGTACGGTCACGACATCCTGCGCGTGCCGGCGATCGGCAAGGACGGCCGCAACCTGTCGATCGCCTTCACCGTGGCGCTGCTGCACGATGCGGCCGGGACGGTGACGGCGATCGCCTCGATCATGCGCGACGAGACGGAGCGCTTCCACAAGGACCGCGCCATGAGAAAGCGCCTCGATGAGCTCGAGCGGCTCGTCCGCACGAAGTGACCTCGTCGAGCGTTGAGCCGCCCGAGCCTCCGGAAGGGCATTTCGCAACTCCCCGCAGCGGGGCACGCCACAATCTTTGAGGGCCGATTGCAGGACCGGGGGCGCGCATATCCTGCGCGGCGACGCCGCCAGCATCCACTTCGTGTCAACGCCGGAGCAATTTTGCAGCAGCTGGCCGGAGTAAAAGTGCATCAGTGGTGCGAGCAAGAAGGCCCCCGATCGGGGGCCTTCTTGCTTTGACGCGTCAAGCCTGGGGGTCGGCGTTCGGTGGGTCCTGTCGCTGCCGGCGTGAGCGGCGCTTGGATTGGGCGAGCCTGAAGCTGTCGCCGTTCATCTCCAGGATGTGCACGTGATGGGTGAGCCGGTCGAGGAGTGCACCGGTCAAGCGCTCCGACCCGAACACGCTCGTCCACTCGTCGAACGGCAGATTGCTGGTCACGATCGTGCTTCCACGCTCGTAGCGCTGGCTGAACACCTCGAACAGCAGCTCGGCCCCGGTCTGCGACAACGGAACGTATCCAAGCTCGTCGATGATCAGAAGCTTGTAGGCCGCAAGCTGCCTCTGGAGCCGCAGGAGCCGCTTCTCGTCGCGGGCTTCGAACAGCTCATGCACCAGGGCGGCGGCGGCCATGAAGCCGACCGACAGCCCCTTCTGGCAGGCCGCGAGACCGAGCCCGAGGGCGATGTGGCTCTTGCCGGTGCCGGAGTTGCCAACCGCGATGACGTTCTCACGCCGCTCGACGTATTCCGAACGCGCCAGCTCCATCACCAGCGCCTTGTTCAAGGACGGCAGGGCCATGAAGTCGAAGCTGTCGAGGCTCTTCACGGTCGGGAACCTGGCAGCCTTGATCCGGCGCTCGACCATGCGCCGCTCACGATCGATCAGCTCCTGCTCGGCGAGCCGCAGCAGATAACGCGGATAATCGACGCCCTCGGCGGCGCACTGACGGGCCTGCTTGTCATACTCGCGCAGGAACGTCGGCAGCTTCAGCACCTTCAAGTGATGGGCCAGCAGAACCTGGGGGGTGTCGCTCATCACGCGGCTCCCGCCAGCAGATCCATGTACGAGCGCGCCGAGGTCGTCGCGACGGTGGTCTTCGGCAGATACGGATAGATCGCCATGTCGAGACGCGGCGGTCGGCGCTCGATCCGGCACAGCACAAGATGCTTCACGGCGTCGAAGCCGATCGCGCCGCGCGCAATGGCGTCGCGGACGGCAGCCGCGACCTCGTCGATCTTGAACGCTTCCATCAGGCGCAGGACCTGCACGAACTCGCGCTTGCCCTGCTTGCCCATACGCGCTTCAAGCAGACGGCGCAGCGTCGCGAACTCTTCCGGCAGCTGCCAGCCGGCCAGCGGGGCAGCCTGGTCGAGCGCGTTGATCTTCTGCTCGATCAGCGCCAGGGAGTGCAGCGGCTCGAACACGAAGTCCTCGCGCTCGTAGGAGCGAGGATGGCGTGCAATCACCTCCGCGCCGCAGGCGATCACCACTTCATGGACGTAGCCACGCACGAGCACCTCGCGGTGGCCGTAGATTGTTGGCACCGAGTAGTCGTTGCGCCGGTAGCGCACCAGCGACAGCGAGGAGACGGTCGTCGCCACCTTCTCGCAGGCGTCATAGGGCGGCGGCAGCGGCTTCTGGAAGGCGGCGAGGTCGCGCTCCAGCCGCTCACCGATCGTCTCGGTGTAGCCGCGCAGACGATCGTCCATGCGGCGGCGGCAGCACTCCACAAGGTGGGCGTTCAACGCCGCAAAGCTTTCGAACACCGGGATCGGCACCAGGAAGTTCCGTCGCGCATACCCGACGAGCCCCTCGACCTTGCCCTTGTCGTTGCCCTTCCCCGGCCGCCCGAAGCGATCGGCGAACAGGTAGTGCGACTGCAGCTCGGTGAACACGCGTGTCCGCTGGCGCTTGCCGTCGCCTAGAATGCGCGCCACCGCGATCTTCGTGTTGTCGTACAGGATCGACTTCGGCACGCCGCCGAAGAAAGTGAACGCCGTCACATGCGCGTCGCAGAAGGCTTCCGTCGTCTCCGCCGGATACCCCACCACGAAGGAGGCGTCCGAGTGCGGCAGGTCGAACGCGAAGAAGTGAACCTTGCGCTCCACGCCGCCGATCACCGCCAGCGCCTCGCCGAAGTCCGCCTGCGCATGTCCCGGCGGATGCCTGAGCGGCACGAACATCTCCTGTGACCGTTGCCGCCAGCCGGCCACGTGGTCCTTCACGATCGTGATGCCGCCCGTGAAGCCGTGCTCGTCCCGCAACCGCTCGAAGATCCGCTTGGCCGTGTGGCGCTGCTTCCTTGGCCGGCCTTTGTCGTCGGCCAGAATGCGGTCGATGACCTCGATGAACGGATCGAGCTTCGGCCGCACCGGAGGCTTGCTGCGCCGGTAGCCCGGCGGCACCGAGAACTTCAGCATCTTGGAGACTGTTCTCGGATCGATCCCGAAGCGCCGCGCCGCCGCCCGCTCGCTCAACCCCTCGATCCGCACCGCTCGCCGGACCTGCGCATAAAGATCCACCCGCTTCATCCCCC
>DASPGR010000275.1:0-23832 GCA_035620515.1 Burkholderiales bacterium
TGGGCGGCCTGCTCGCGGAACATCTTGCCGCCGGGTGGATATTGCTCGCCGCTGCGGCCTCCACCTTATTGTCGGGTGCGATCGTCCGGCGCTCCCTTTACGACGATCAGCCCTGAACCCATGGCAGCCCGGCCACGCGCCAGCCGCCCACGGTGTTGCGATGTCCCTGCGGGTCCTTGTCGCCCTCGAATCCCTCGAGAACGTTGTAGCAGGTATCGTAGCCCTCGGCCGTCGCGAGGACGGCAGCGTTGTGGGAGCGGCCGCCGCTGCGGCAGATGAACATGACGAGAGACTCCTTGTCGACTTGCTGCTGCAGCTCCTGCAGGAACGTCGCACTGGGCCGATTGCCCGGATAGGTCAGGAGCTCGATCTCTGTCGCGCCCGGTATGCGCCCCACATAGTCCCATTCGGCCCGGGTGCGCACATCGACCAGCTTCGCGCCGGGCGCAGACTGCCAGATTTCATGGGCCTCGCGCGGCGTCAGCGCGCCGGCATAGGGGAGGCCCAGGCGCTGCGCTCGCTCGCGCGCCATTCCGAGAATGTCGTGAATGGTCATGAATCAACCCGTGCCTGTGCTGCGCTTCTTGGCTCGACTATCGCGGCCTGATCAACGTAGGACATTGGAAATGAAACCGAATTTTACTGCAGTGCCATGCTCTTTCCGAGCGCACCTATATGGTGCACAAAGGCAAATATATCGCACCATGAGAGTGCATCGTATTGGGCCTGTAGCAAACAAATCCCTTATGGCACAATGCCTTCCACAAGAAAAACGTTGGCACAGATTCTGCTCCCCAAGGTACCCCGTTTTTCCGCTTTTTCCATCAGCCAAATCAGGAGAATTCGATGGCGACCGTCGCCGATGTAATGAAAATGATCAAGGATAACGAGGTGAAATTCGTCGACCTGCGCTTTATCGACACGCGCGGCAAGGAGCAGCATGTGACGGTCCCGGTGTCGGCGTTCGGCGAGGCCAAATTTACCGACGGACACTTCTTCGACGGCTCATCGATCGCGGGCTGGAAGGGAATCGAGGCCTCGGACATGACGCTGGTGCCCGATCCCGATTCCGTTCGTATGGATCCGTTCACGGACGAACCCACCATGCTCCTCACGTGCGACGTGATTGAGCCCTCCGACGGCAAAGGCTACGACCGCGACCCGAGATCGATTGCGAGGCGCGCCGAGGCCTACATGAAGTCCACAGGGATCGCGGACTCTGCCTTTTTTGGACCCGAGCCCGAATTCTTCATCTTCGACGCGGTGACGTGGAAGGTCGAGATGGGCCAGGCGTTCTACAAGATCCGGTCGGAAGAGGCGCCCTGGTCCTCGGGCGAGGAATTCGAAGGCGGCAACATGGGGCATCGCGCGCCGATCAAGGGCGGGTACTTCCCGGTTCCGCCAGTCGATTCGCTGCAGGACATCCGCTCGGCCATGGTCCTCGCGATGCAGGAGATGGGCGTGGTGTGCGAGGTGCACCACCACGAGGTGGCGGCGGCGGGCCAGTGCGAAATCGGCACGCTGTTCAATTCGCTCGTGAAGCGCGCCGACTGGATGATGATCTACAAGTATGCAGTGCATAACGTCGCGCATTCCTATGGCAAGACGGCGACTTTCATGCCGAAGCCCGTGGTCGGCGACAATGGCTCGGGCATGCACGTGCACCAGTCGCTCGCGAAGGACGGCAAGAATCTCTTCTCGGGCAACGGCTACGCGGGCCTGTCGGATCTCGCCCTGCACTACATCGGCGGAATTCTGAAGCACGCGAAGGCGCTCAACGCGATCACCAATCCCGGGACCAATTCCTACAAGCGGCTGGTCCCTGGCTTCGAGGCGCCGATCAACCTCGCGTATTCATCGCGCAACCGCTCGGCTGCGGTGCGCGTGCCGCTGGTCACCAATCCCAAGGGGCGCCGCATCGAGGTGCGATTCCCGGACCCGACGTGCAATCCGTACCTCGCCTTTACCGCGATGCTGATGGCCGGGCTCGACGGTATCCAGAACAAGATCAAGCCGGGCGATCCGATCGACAAGAACCTTTATGATCTTCCCGCGGAAGAAGCTGCTCGCGTGCCGAAGGTGTGCGCATCGCTCGAGCAGGCACTCGAGGAGCTCGAGAAGGACCACGAGTTCCTCACGCGCGGCGGCGTGTTCTCGAAGGATATGCTCGACGCCTATGCTGCGCTCAAGATGGAAGAGGTGACAGCGTTCCGCATGACGACGCACCCGATCGAATTCCAGATGTATTACAGCCTCTAAGATCAGGTGGATATCGACGAGGCGGGAAGGCGCCGCTTTCCCGCCTTTTTGTCGCCAACTATCGTCCGCACCATTTAAGTGCGTTGCAAAATTCTATGTATTGACATAGACTTAGCTCCACCTTGAGCGTGGAGCCATGATTTGTTGTCCAGCGATACCCGTTTCCGGAGTTGAATGAGTCGACGAGCTCACAATCGAAAGTGCGTTTCGGCATTGATTCTCGCGCTGGTCGCTCCCGCCGCAGGCGCAGAGATCTGGGAATGCACCGATGCAATGGGCAACAAGCGGTTTACGAATATCGAGTCTGAGGCGAAGGGCTGCCGGCTGCTCAATATGCCGCCGCTTACGACCGTCCCGGCCGTGAAGGCCAAGCAGGCACCCAAGGCCAATGCTCCGACACCGACACCGGGGAATTTCCCGAGAGTCGATGCGGACGTTCAGCGTGAACGCGACGCGGATCGCCGCCGGATCCTCGAGCAGGAACTCGCCAACGAGGAAATGCTGCTCCAGAAGGCGCGGCAGGAGCTCGAAGCGCAGGAATCGGTGCGGCTCGGCAGCGAGCGCAATTACCAGCGTGTGCTCGACCGGCTCGAGCCCTACAAGAAGAAGGTGAAGCTCCACGAGGACAACGTCGCCAACCTCCGGCGCGAGCTGGCGGCAACCCGGTAGCCCGTTTCACTCTGCGGAGAGGTCCCATGAGCGCCGCGCCCATGTTGCCCGCCGCACCGGCCTGAGACATTGGCGCGGTTCTTGCTCCGTTCACTCGGGGTGCCCGACATGAAGCCTCCGGCGATCTCCGGCCTCGACATGTTGCCGACCGCGGTCGTGCTGGTCGATGCGGGGCTTACCGTGCGCTATCTCAACCCGGCCGCCGAGAATCTTTTCGAGATGAGCAGCAAAAACATATCGGGCCAGTCACTCGACAGGCTGATTCACGATATCGCACTGATAGAGCGCGCCATCGGCTACGCGCGCACCAACAACTGCAGCTACACGGAGCACGAGCTCGAGCTGGGCATGAACGGCCGTCCGCGCTCGTACGTTTCGTGCACGGTGACGCCGGTCGATCTCACTGCGGAGCCGACGCCCGATGACGTGCTGCTGCTCGAGTTCCGGCATGTCGATGGCCGTCTGCGAATTGCGAGAGAGGAGCGGATCCTCGATCAGAGCCAGGCCAACCGCGAGCTGATCCGGAACCTTGCCCATGAAATCAAGAATCCGCTGGGCGGCATCCGCGGGGCCGCGCAGCTGCTCGACCGGGAGCTCGATCGGGCCGATCTCCACGAGTACACGCAGGTGATCATGAAGGAAGCCGACCGCCTGCAATCGCTCATGGACCGCCTGCTGACGCCGCACCGGCTGCCGAGGCCCGCCGCGCTGAACATTCACGAGGTCCTGGACCAGGTGAGAAGCGTGATCCTTGCCGAGTATCCGGGCACGGTCGCGGTGGAGCGCGATTACGATGTGAGCCTGCCGCCCCTGATCGGCGACAAGGAGCAGCTCATTCAGGCCGTGCTCAACGTTGCCCGCAACGCTGCGCAGGCGATGCAGGGGCGGGGAGAGATCAGTTTCAAAACCCGGGTTGTGCGCCAGGTCTCCCTCGCACGCCGCCGCTATCGTCATGCTATTGCCGTGGACATCCGCGACAACGGGCCGGGGGTACCCGAGGAGCTGCGCGAGCGCATCTTCCATCCGCTGGTGTCGGGCCGTCCGGGCGGAAGCGGGCTCGGCCTGACGCTCGCTCAGACCTTCGTCAACCAGCATCACGGCATGATCCATTTCGAAAGCGCGCCGGGCAACACGGTGTTCACGATCATGCTCCCCGTTGAAGAATCTGCGATCAAGGACTAGGAAACGGGACACTTCATGAAACCGGTCTGGATCATCGACGATGACCGTTCGATACGCTGGGTGTTCGAGAAGGCGCTCTCGCGCGAGAACATTGCCTTCCGGACCTTCTCGTCGGCGCACGAGGCGCTGGCGGCGCTCGACACCGACATGCCACAGGTGGTGGTGAGCGATATCCGCATGCCCGGTGAATCCGGCTTCGAGCTGCTGCAGAAGGCGAAGGGGCTGCAACCGGGGCTGCCGGTGATCATCATGACCGCTTACTCCGATCTCGAGAGCGCGGTGGCCGCGTTCCAGGGAGGGGCGTACGAGTACCTTCCAAAGCCCTTTGACGTGGATCATGCCGTCGAGCTGATTCGCCGCGCCCTGGAGGAGAGTGCGCGCGAGGGCAGCGTGGTGGAGACACCCGACGCCGCGCCCGAGATACTGGGGCAGGCGCCGTCCATGCAGGATGTATTTCGCGCGATCGGCAGGCTGTCGCAATCGCACGCGACGGTTCTGATCACCGGGGAGTCGGGCACCGGCAAGGAGCTCGTGGCGCGCGCGCTGCATCGCCACAGCCCGCGCGCGGGGAAACCCTTCATCGCGATCAACACCGCGGCCATCCCGCGCGAGCTGCTCGAGTCGGAGCTCTTCGGCCATGAGCGGGGTGCGTTCACCGGCGCGCAGTCCATGCGCCGCGGCCGCTTCGAGCAGGCCGAAGGCGGAACGCTCTTCCTCGACGAAATCGGCGACATGCCCTCGGAGCTCCAGACCCGGCTGCTGCGGGTGCTCTCCGAGGGGAATTACTACCGCGTGGGCGGCCACCAGCCGATCAAGGCGAACGTGCGCGTCATCGCGGCGACCCATCAGGACCTCGATGCGCGGGTCGAGCAGGGGTCGTTTCGCGAGGACCTCTTTCACCGGTTGAATGTCATTCGCCTGCGCCTGCCGCCGCTCCGGGAGCGGCGCGAGGACATTCCGCTGCTCGCTCGCCATTTTCTCGCAAAGAGCGCGCGCGAGCTCTCCGTCGAGGTGAAGCGGCTCTCTGACGCAACGGTGATGTACCTGGCCGCCCAGGATTTCGCGGGGAACGTGCGGCAGCTCGAGAACCTGTGCCACTGGCTGACGGTCATGGCCCCCTCGGTCAACATCGAGGTGAAGGACCTGCCCGTTGAAATGCGGCGCGACGCCGCCACCGCCGCGGTCCAGGGTTGGGTGGATGTGCTGGAAAAGGAGGTGGAGCTTCGCTTGAGCCGCGGAGAAACGGCGATCATGGACGATCTCTCGCGCCGCTTCGAGAAGGCCCTGATCGTGAAGGCCCTGGCGCACACGCACGGCCGCCGGATCGAGGCATCCCAGCTGCTCGGGCTCGGCCGGAACACGCTCACGCGCAAGGTGCAGGAGCTCGGCATCGACTCCGACAAGAAGCAGGACTCGATCTGACGTCCTGTTGAGAGTTGAACCGCGGAGAAACGATTCTCTCGGCGTCTCGGCGGTTTAGATTTTGATCTCGGCAATGACCGGCGCGTGGTCCGAGGGCCGCTCGGCACGGCGCGGCTCGACGTCGATCACGCAGGACTTGCACTGTTTCGCGAGCGAATCTGACAGCAGAATGTGGTCGATGCGCAGGCCCATCTTGCGCCGGAACCCGTTCATCCGGTAGTCCCACCACGTGAACGATCCTTCAGGCTGCTCGAACAACCGGAACGAGTCGTGCAGCGGGAGGCCGGTCAGCTCGCGCAGTGCCGCGCGCTCGGACTCGCTGAAGAGGACCTTGCCTTCCCAGAGCTGCGGATCGTGAACGTCCCGCGCCTCGGGGGCAACATTGAAGTCGCCCAGGACGGCGAGGCGCGCATTGCGTGAGAGCTCGCCCTTGAGCCACTCGCGCACCGCCGCAAGCCAGCGCAGCTTGTACTGATACTTCTCCGAGCCCACGCTCTCGCCGTTCGGAACGTAGAGGCAGACGATCCGCACGCCATCGATCGTCGCGGCCAGCACCCGCTTCTGCTCGTCGGGGAACGCGGGCATCGACATGACAGGGTCCGCGGCACGCTGGCGGGACAGAATTGCGACCCCGTTATAGGTCTTCTGGCCGGAGAAGAGCGCATGCAACCCGGCGCCTTCGATCTCCGCGCGCGGGAAATTGGCGTCCTCTGTCTTGGTCTCCTGCAGGCAGAGCACGTCAGGCTGCTGCCGGGCAACCCAGTCCAGAACTTGCGGAAGTCGGACCTTGAGGGAGTTTACGTTCCAGGTCGCAAGCTTCATTGCGCCGCAGGTTGGCCTGCGGCCTGGGCGCCGCCGGCCGAGGCCTCACCCTCGCCCGGTGCGGCCGCCTTCGCGGCCGGCGCCGGCCGCTCAGGTGGCTTGAAGCCCAGGGGCGGAGTGCGGGGATACCCTGCGGCATCGAGCGTCGTATCCCACTCGTTCTCAAGGTAGCCCTTGAGACGCGTCGTGCCAACGAAAAGCACCGGCACCTCGAGGCCGCCGGTGATCTTCTGAAATTCCTCGCGGTTCGCCTGCGGATCTTTCTCGGTGTGCGGCACGCCGCGGCGCAACAAATGGGCGCGCGCTTCACTGCACGCCGCGCCGCAGTCGAAAACCCAGAGCGTCACGGGAAAGTTCTGCACTGCCTGACGCACGCTGTAGGGAAGCTCGCTCGTCTGTATGGTGCTGACGCCGATCTGCCGCTGCTCGACGTTTTTTGCATGGGGCGGAGGAGGCGTATCGCGATATTCCGTGTTGCCGGACTCGTCAGTCCAGACGTAGACCTTCTGCGCGGCGAGCGAGACACCGGGCGCCACGCACAGCACCAATGCCAGTATCCAGAACCGTCTCATGAGCAGGCTCCCGCGATCACGATTTGCGAAACGACTGTACCACTTCGATCCCGTGCGCGCAAAACGTGACGCTGGTCACGCTGCGGAAACGGTATCCGCCATCCCGCTATGCCTCAACAGCGCATCAATTTTTGGCTGGCGGCCGCGGAAAGCGACGAACGACTCGATGGCAGGGCGGCTTCCGCCGACGGCGAGGATCTCTTGCCAGAAGCGGCTGCCCGTCGCCGGGTCGAGCACCCCGTTCTCCTCGAAGAGGCTATACGCATCGGCGGACAGCACTTCGGCCCACTTGTAGCTGTAGTAGCCCGCGGCATAGCCGCCGGCGAAGATGTGGGAGAAATTGTTCGGGAACCGGTTGTAGGCCGGCGGCACGACCACAGCGACCCGGGCCCGCACCTCCTCGAGGAGATCGAGCACGCTCCTGGCGCCATCGGCGTCGTAGTCGTAGTGCATATGAAGATCGAAGAGCGCGAACTCGAGCTGACGCACCATCTGCATTCCGCTCTGGAAGTTTCTCGCCGCGAGCATCCGGTCGAACAGCGGCCGCGGCAGGGGCTCGCCGGAATCGACGTGGCCGGTCATCGGCGCGAGGACTTCCCACTCCCAGCAGAAATTTTCCATGAACTGGGAAGGCAGCTCGACGGCGTCCCACTCCACGCCATTGATGCCCGACACCCCAAGGTAATCGACGCGCGTCATGAGATGGTGCAGGCCGTGGCCGAACTCATGGAAGAGGGTGGTGACCTCGTCGTGCGTGAAGAGGGCGGGCTTGCCCCCCACCGGGGCCGAGAAGTTGCAATTCAAGTAGGCAACGGGCCGCTGCACCGCCGCTTCCTTCCGGCGGCGGGTGATCGCCTCGTCCATCCACGCGCCGCCGCGCTTCGACGGCCGCGCGTAGAGATCAACATAGAATTGTCCGACCGGGCTCCCCGCGCGATCGGCGATGTCGTAGAAGCGCACATCGGGATGCCAGGTCGGCGCCCGGGAAGGCGTGACGCGCAGGCCGTAGAGCCGCTCGATCAGCTGGAACATTCCGGGCAGCACCTTGGTCTCCGGGAAGTATTGCTTCACCTCCTGGTCGGAAAAGGCGTAGCGCTTCAGGCGCAGCCTCTCCGAGGCGTAAGCCAGGTCCCACGCCTCGAGCCGTTCGAGCCCCAGCGCCTCGCGCGCGAAGTCGGCGAGCTCGCGCAGATCGCGCTGCGCGTAAGGCCGCGCCCTGGCAGCCAGCTCCTCGAGAAACTCCCGCACCTGGCGCGGCGACTCCGCCATCTTGGGCTCGAGCGAGTACTCCGCGTAGTTCGCGAACCCCAGAAGTTGCGCGAGCTCGCGCCGCAGCCTCACGATCTCCCGTATCAGGGGCGTGTTGTCCCATTCCGGCTTTCCGAACTCGGAGGCCCGCGTGACGTAGGCGCGGTACATGAGCTCGCGTAGCGAGCGGTCCTCCGCATACTGCATGACCGGCAGGTAGGACGGCGCGTGCAGCGTGAATTTCCACCCCGGCTTGTTATCGCTCTTCGCGGCCTCGGCGGCGGTCGTCAGGACGTCTTCCGGGATCCCGGCGAGGCCGGCCCGATCGGTCACGAAGTGGCCGAATGCGTTCGTGGCATCGAGCAGGTTGTCGGAGAAGCGCGAGCCGAGCTCCGAAAGACGCTCCCGGATCGCCATGAAGCGCGTCTTCTTCTCGGCGGGCAGCTCCGCGCCGCCGAGGCGGAAGTCGCGCAGCTCGTTCTCGACGATCCTATGCTGCGCCGGCGAGAGACTCCCGAAACCCGGGCTCGCGCGAAGCGCCTTGAACTTTGCGAAAAGGCCCTCGTGCTGGCCGAGCTCGGTGTAATACTGCGTGACCTTGGGCAGGTTGGAATTGTAGGCGTCGCGCAGCTCGGGATTGTTCATGACCGCATTGAGATGCCCGACGACGCCCCAGGCTCGCGCGAGCCGCTCGTTGGCGTCCTCCAGGGGCTCGACGAAGTCGGGCCACGTCGCGCGCGTTTCGGCCCCGGCAAGGCGCGCGATCAGCGCGCGGTTCTGCGCCAGGATCTCGTCGATCGCCGGCGCAACCTGTTCGGGCCTGAAATCGGGAAAACGCGGAAGGCCCGAGAAATCGAGCAGGGGATTCATCGCTATCGTCGTCACCTGGCTTCGTAGACGACCTGCCCCTCGACCAGGGTATAGCGCACCTTCCCCTTGAGCTCGAGACCGAGGAAGGGGCTGTTCTTGCCCTGGCTCTTCAGCGCGGCGGGCTCGATCTTCCAGTATTCCTCGGGATCGAACACGCAGACGTCCGCGACATGCCCGCTGGTAAGGTGCCCGGCGTCGATTCCGAGGATGCGCGCCGGTGAATGGCTGATCTTCGCGAGCGCGGCGATGACCGGGGTTTTCGATTCCTCGGCCCACTTGAGCGTGAGCGGGAGCAGCAGCTCGAGCCCCGTCGCCCCGGGCTCGGCTTCCGCGAACGGCAACTGCTTGGCGTCCTCGTCGACCGGGGTATGGTCGGAGCAGATGGCATCGATCGTGCCATCCGCCAGCGCCGCGCGCAGCGCGTCGCGATCGCGCTCGGTCCGCAGCGGGGGCATGATGTGGCAGTTGGGGTCGAAGTACGCCACGTCCATCTCGGTGAGATGCGCGTGGTGTACGCCGATGTCGCAGCTCACCGGCAGCCCCTGTGCCTTTGCCTGCCGCACCAAGGCGACACCCTCGGCGCTCGAGAGCCGCGCGACGTGAACGCGGGCGCCGGTGTCTCTCACCAGAATCAGGATGGTCGACAGCGCAACAGTTTCCGCGCAGACCGGTATTCCCTGAAGACCGAGACGGGTGGCGACTTGTCCGTCGTGCGCCACGCCCTGTCGCGCCAGGGCGGCATCCTGGGCGCGCAGCCACACCGGGAAACCGAACGTCGCGGCGTACTGCAGGGCGCGCCGCAGCGTCTCGTTGTTGCTCAGGGGATGGTCGGCATGCGAGAACGCGACGCACCCCGCATCGACGAGCTCCGCCATCTCCGTCAGGCGTTCTCCCTGGAGGCCCTGGGTCAGCGCGCCGACGGGGTAGACGTGCGCCTGGTTGAGGCTCTTGGCGCGGAACTTGAGCATTTCCACGAGGCCCGGCTCGTCGAGCGGCGGATCGGTATCGGGCGGGCAGGCGAGGCTCGTCACCCCGCCGGCAATGGCCGCCTTCATCTCGGATTCGAGGGTTGCCATGTACTCGAAACCGGGCTCGCGCAGCCGCGCGGCGAGATCCACAAGCCCCGGGCACACGATGAGGCGGGCGGCATCGATGACGCGATTCGCCGTGAAGCCGTTCGGCGGCTCGCCGATCGCGGTGATCTTGCCCGCGGCGATGTAGACGTCTTTTTTCGCGTCCACGCCGCTCTTTGGATCGATCAGGCGCCCGTCTTTGATATGGATTTTCATCGCTGTGGAGCGTGACCCGTGACCCGTGACTGGCGATTGTTCCGATAGCTACGCATCACTCATCACCCATCACCGATCACGCATCATCCATTGCCTTTGGTGCCGGCGAGTATGCTCATCACCGCCATGCGGATTGCGATGCCGAACGTGACCTGCGGCAGGATCACCGACTGTTTTCCGTCGGCGACGCTTGAATCGATCTCGACGCCCCGGTTCATGGGCCCCGGGTGAAGCACGATCGCGTCCGGCTTGGCGAGCGCAAGCTTCTCTTCCGTCAGGCCGTAGGACTTGTAGAACTCCTGGGCCGAGGGCAGGAGCGCGCCCTGCATGCGCTCGTTCTGCAAACGCAGCATCATGACCACGTCCGTGTCCTTGAGCCCCTGACGCATGTCGTGATAGACGTGCACGCCGAGCTGCTCCACGTTCGCGGGCAGCAGGGTCTTGGGCGCGATGACGCGGATCTCGGGACAGCCGAGGGTGGTGAGGGCGTGGATCTGCGAGCGCGCCACCCGGGAATGCAGGACGTCGCCCACGATCGCGACGCGCAGGCTCGAGAAGTCCTTCTTGTAGTGGCGCACGGTGTACATGTCGAGCAGGCCCTGGGTCGGGTGCGCGTGGCGCCCGTCGCCCGCGTTGATGACGTGGATGTCGGGCGCGACGTGCCGCGCGATGAAGTGGGGCGCGCCGCTCTCGCCGTGACGCACGATGAACATGTCGGCGTGCATGGCCGACAGGTTGTCGACGGTATCGAGCAGGCTCTCGCCCTTGCTCTGGGACGATGCGCCGATATTCAGATTGATGACATCGGCCGAGAGCCGCTTGGCCGCGATCTCGAAAGTCGTCCGCGTGCGGGTCGAGGGCTCGAAGAAGAGGTTGAACACCGCCTTGCCGCGCAGCAGCGGGAGCTTCTTCACCTTGACCCCGACAAAGGACTTTGCCGTATCCAGTATCTGCCACAGGATCTCGGCCGGCAGCCCCTCCAGGGTGAGCAGATGATGCAGCTGGCCCTTCTTGTTCAACTGCGGGTTGGCGGGATTGAGCCACATCAGGGCTTGTCCTCGTGAAGGACGAAGCTCAAGCGTCCGGCAGAATCGCGCGTGAGGCCGACGCTCTGCTCCTGCTTCAGCGTGACTTTGGCCCCGACGAAGTCGGCGGCGATCGGCAACTGGCGCCCGCCGCGGTCGATGAGCGCGGCGAGCTGCACACGGCCGGGCCGGCCGTAGTCGAACACCTCGTTCAACGCGGCGCGTATCGTCCGCCCCGTGTAGAGCACGTCATCGACCAGGACCAGGTGCCGGTCGTCGACCTCGAAGGGAATGTCGGAGCGCTTGACGTTGCTCTTCAGCCCGCGGCTCTCGTAATCGTCGCGGTAGAACGAGACATCGAGGGCGGCGAGAGGGATCTTGAGCTTCAGTGCCGAGTGCAGGCGCTCGGCCACCCAGACGCCGCCGGTGTGGATGCCAATCAAACCCGTTTCCGGCCCCACCGCGGGCCTCATCTGCTCGATCAGCGCTTGCAGCAGCTGCTCGGCGTCAGGTAACGGGTTGCCGGGCATCGTTTTCGGGTTTCGGCTGGCGCGCTAGGGTATCACAAATCGCCGCATGAGTTGTTGTCGGTCGGGTCCTATTTCACGCCGGCGAAATAGGATTCCAGGATGCGCTGCGCGGCGACCGGGTCGAGCCCGGCTTTGAGTCTTGCACCCCGCACGCCGGCTGCGCGCAAATCGCGCTCCGCGTCGAAGGAAGTCAGGTGCTCGTCCACGATGTCGGCCGGGATGCCGAAACGTCCCGCGAGCCGCTGCGCGAAGCGGCGCGCCAGCCGTCCGACCGGATGCCCGGATCCGTCCGTGCGGGAGGGAGCCCCCACGACGAAGCGCGATGGCTGCCACTCGGCCACCATGCGCGCAATCGCCGCAAAGCGCGCCCGGCTGTCGGCGGCCGCGATGCTCTCCAGCGGGTGCGCGAGCCGGGTTTCGAAGTCTCCGACCGCAACGCCGATGCGCCGCGTGCCGAAATCAAACGCCAGGACCGTCCCGCGACCAGATGCGTGATGCGTCACCGGGTTTAGGCGTGGCCTGCCTGCTCTGACAAGCTCGCAAAGTCGATGCCCAGGAGCTGCATGGCCGCGGGCAATCTCTCCTCCGCGGGTATGTCGAAGATGACCTCCGGGTTGGCCTGCACCGTGAGCCACGCATTCTGCGCCAGCTCGTGCTCGAGCTGGCCCGGGGCCCAGCCGGCGTAGCCGAGCGTTACGAGAAGCTTGCCGGGGCCTTCGCCGCGCGCCACGGCCTGCAGGATGTCCTTGGAAGTCGTCAGCCCTATGTCGGAGCTTACGGCGAGCGTCGACTGCCATTCCCCGAGCGGGCTGTGCAGCACGAAGCCGCGGTCGACCTGCACCGGACCGCCGAAGTGTATGGGCACCGCCTTCAGGACGTCGGTGTCCTGCCGGATGCTCACCTGCTCGAGCAGCGCCTGCAGGTTCATGTCGATCGGCCGGTTGATGACGACCCCCAGCGCGCCCTGGTCGTTGTGCTCGCAGATGAAAGTGAGCGTCTTGGCGAAATGCGGATCCGCCATGTTGGGCATGGCGATGAGAAAGTGCTGTGTCAGGTTCATCTGTTGCATATGACGATCCGCCCTCGCCAATTGTAAAAGCCCCGCCCCGCCTTCACAATTCCGGCCTGTTTCGCCCGTCGACGTCCAATGTCCCGCTACACTTCAAGCCTGTGCTGGTTCCGCCGCGACCTGCGCAGCGAGGACCACGCCGCGCTTCATGCCGCGCTCACGGCGAGCGAGCGCGTGTTCTGCGCCTTCGTCTTCGACACCGAGATCCTCGATAAGCTCCCCGGGCGTCGCGACCGGAGGGTGGAATTCATCCGGGAGAGTGTGGCGGAGCTGCAACGCGCGCTGCAGGCGCTTGGCGGCGGGCTGGAAATAGCGCATGGGCCGGCCCGCTCGGAGATCCCCCGGCTTGCCGCCGAGCTGGGTGTCGAGGCCGTATTTGCGAATCATGACTACGATCCGGCGGCCATTGCCCGCGACAAGGACGTCGCCGCGGCCCTCGCCTCCGCGGGCATCGCATGGCTCACGCGCAAGGATCAGGTCGTCTTCGAAGGCGATGAAATTCTGAGCGGTGCGGGCAGGCCGTACACGGTATTCACGCCCTACAAGAATGCATGGCTGAAAAAGCTCGAGCCCTTTTTCCTCAAGCGCTACCCGATCGGCAAGTACCGCACACGTCTGGCGCCTGCCCGGAGCCGGCGAATGCCTTCGCTCCGCGACATCGGCTTCGAGAGGACAAACCTCTCCGATCTCGACGTCCCTCCCGGGATGTCCGGCGCGCAGCGCCTCTTCGCCGGGTTCCGGCGGCGCATGGACCGCTACCACGAGCGCCGTGACTTTCCCGCGTTGAAAGGGCCTTCCTGTCTTTCCGTGCATCTGCGCTTCGGGACGGTCTCCGTGCGCGAAGCGGCGCGCGCGGCGTGGCTCGCGCGCAGCCCGGGTGCCGCCGCGTGGCTGACCGAGCTCATCTGGCGCGATTTCTACCACATGATCCTTTTTCACTTTCCACACGTGGTCGAGCGCTCGTTCCGCCCGGAGCTCGATGGGCTGGATTTCCCCAACGACGAGAGGCTCTATAAAGCCTGGTGCGAAGCGCGTACGGGCTATCCGCTGGTCGACGCGGCCATGCGGCAGATCAACGAGACCGGGTACATGCACAACCGTCTGCGCATGGTGACGGCGTCTTTCCTGGTGAAGGACCTTCTGGTCGACTGGCGCTGGGGTGAGCGCTATTTTGCCGAGCGCCTGATCGATTTCGATCTCGCGGCCAACAACGGCGGCTGGCAGTGGGCTGCGTCAACGGGATGCGACGCGCAGCCATACTTTCGCATATTCAACCCGGTCACCCAGTCCGAGAAATTCGACCCGCAGGGCAGGTTTATCCGGCGCTACCTGCCCGAGCTCGCCCGCTGCGACGACCGGCACATCCACGCGCCGTGGCGCATGACGCCGGAGGAACAGCAGAAAGCGGGCGTCAAGATCGGCCACGACTATCCGGCGCCCATCGTCGACCACGCCGTCCAGCGCAAGCGCGCCCTCGAGCTCTACCAACGCGCAAGGCGTCCAGCCTAGACCCGACAGACCGACCGGTCACCGGTCGCGGGTCACCGGTCACGGCTCATTTGCGCCAGAACGCGCTCGTGAAGATGATGAGGAAGGTGAAAAGCTCGAGCCGCCCCATCACCATCGCAAAGGCGAGCACCCAGGTCTGGAAATGGGTCAGATGTGCGTAGGTGGTTGCAGGGCCGACGCCCTGAAGGCCCGGGCCAATATTGTTCAGAGAGGCAACGACCGCCGAGAACGCGGTCATGGCATCGAGCCCCGACACGGTGAGAATCAGCGTCATGGTGACCATGGTCGCAGTCCAGGTGAAGAAGAAAGCGAGGACGGCGAAGATGATCTGGTTCGAGACCGGCTGATCCGCGAGCTTGAGGGGCGATATCGCCTGGGGATGGGCGAGCCGCCTGAACTCGCGATACACCTGCTTGAACAGCACGACGGCGCGGATCATCTTGATCCCGCCGCCCGTCGATCCGGAGCAGGAGAGGAACGTCCCGAGAAACAGCATCCACAAGGGGGCGAACGCCGGCCACGCGTTGTAGTCGGCCGAAGCGTAGCCGGTCGTGGTCCCGACCGATATCACGTTGAACGCCGCATAGCGAAGCGACGTCACGTAATCGTGATATTCGCCGTTGAGCCACAGGTAAAAGGAGACGCCCAGAATGCTCAGCCCGGCCGTCATCACGAAAAAGCGGACCTCGATGTCGCCGACGTAGGCCCTGGCGCTGAGACGGCGCAGCGCCACGAAATGGGTGGCAAAGTTGATTCCGGCAATGAGCATGAAGGTGATGGCAACGGCCTCGATCAGGGGCGAGTTGAAATGGCCGAAACTCGCGTCGTGGGAGGAGAAGCCCCCCAGGCCCATGGTAGTGAAGCTGTGCACGATGGCGTCGACCCAGCTCATGCCGGCACCGCGATAGCTGAGAAGGCAGGCGACCGTGAGCATCATGTAGACGAACCACAGGCCCTTGGCGGTCTCCGTGATGCGCGGCGTCAGCTGGTCGCTTTTCATGGGCCCCGGGATCTCGGCGCGGAAGAGCTGCCGTCCGCCGACGCCAAGAAGGGGCAGCACCGCGACAGCCAGCACGATGACGCCCATCCCCCCCAGCCATTGCAACTGCCCGCGCCACACGTTGACGGAGGGCGGCAGGCGGTCGAGTCCCGTCAGCACGGTCGCGCCGGTCGCGGTCAGTCCCGAGACTGCCTCGAAGAAGGCTTCCGTGAAGGAGATGCCCTCAATCGTCAGCAGCAGCGGCACGGTGGCGAATAACGACCCGCCCGTCCACACGGCCACCACGAGGAGGATGCCTTCCCGAATCCCGATCTCGCGCCGGTATCGGCGGGTCAGGATCCAGGTTCCAAGGCCGACGCCGAAGTTGAGCGCGAGCGAGATCGCAAAAGCCCGCATGGCGCCGTCGTTCACCACGACTGAAACGGCGATAGGCACGAGGTGCGCGAGGCTCATGCCCATCGCGATCAGACCGAGAAGCGGTGCAATGCCGAGTATCCAGCTCATGGCGGCGTGCGTTTTCCTGCACTGCGCGGCGCCACTCTACCAGAGCGGGCAGGGCGGCTGAATCCCGGGCTACTTGCGCCAGAAGGCGGGCGTGAAGAGCACGAGCACCGTGAAGAGCTCGAGGCGCCCGATCAGCATTGCGAACGAGCACACCCAGGTCTGGAAATCAGTGAGCACCGCGTAGGTGGTCGCCGGCCCGACCTGCGCGAGGCCGGGGCCGGTGTTGGTGATGCAGGCAATGACGGCGGAGAACGCGGTCGTGAAATCCAGTCCCGAGGCAAGCAGCAGAAAGGTCATCACGGTCACGCTCGCCCCGTAGAGCGACATGAATGCGAGCACGGCGAACACGATCTGGTTGGCCACCACGTTTCCGCCGAGCTTGACGGGCACCTGCGCCTGCGGGTGCAGCAGCTTCAACATCTCGCGCAAACCCTGCAGGAACATGAGCTGCATTCTCACCATCTTGATGCCGCCGCCGGTGGAGCCAGCGCAGGAGGCGAAAACGCACAGGAAGAGCATCAGCAAGGGCGCGAACGCGGGCCACAGATTGTAGTCGACAGTCGCATAACCGGTGGTCGTCGCGATCGACACGGTGTTGAAGGCCGCATGGCGCAACGATGATGCGAAATCCGGGTAGGTGCCGTGGAGCCAAAGGTAGCAGGCGATGAGGACGGCACTGCCGAAGACGGTCAACACGAACCAGCGCGCCTGCGGGTCGTGCCGGTACGGCGCCAGGTTCAGCCTGCTGAACACCACGAAATGCGTCGCAAAATTCAACCCGCCGATCATCATGAATACGATGGCCACGGCTTCGATCGCGGGCGAGTCGAAGTAGGCGAAGCTCGCGTCGTGGGATGAGAATCCGCCGGTGCTCATGGTGGTGAACGTGTGCGACATGGCGTCGAGCGGTGTCATGCCGGCGAGCCAGTAGCCAAGGCCGCAGGCGACGCTGAACCCCAGATAGACGAGCCAAAGGCCCTTGGCCGTTTCGGTGATGCGAGGAGTGAGCTTCGTGTCCTTCATCGGTCCGGGCGTTTCCGCGCGATAGAGCTGCTGGCCGCCGACGCCGAGCAGCGGCAGCACGGCGACTGCCATGACGACGATGCCGATGCCGCCGAACCACTGGAGCAGGCACCGCCACACGTTGATCGACTGTGGGAACTTGTCCAGGTTCGAGAACACCGTGGCGCCCGTGGTCGTGATGCCCGAGAGGCACTCGAAGTAGGCGTCGGTGAAGGAGAGCCCGGGAACAAAGATCATGAGCGGCACCGCTGCGAACACCGGCAATATCGACCACACCAGGGTTACCAGCAGGAAACCGTCCCGGATCTGCAGTTCACGGCGGTGGCGGCGAGTGGCGGCCCACATGAGCGCGCCGCCCGTGACGGTCACCGCGAACGAGCCGCCGAATGCGGCAAGGGTCGGCTCGTTGTGCCACATCGCCACGACAATCGGGATGACCATCGCGGCGGCGAGCAGCATGACCGCGAAGCCCAGCACGTGGACGACGGGCGCGGCGCGCTCGAAGGCAGCGCCGATACGGGGCCCGGACGCCGACACCGTCGTGTGCGGATGGATCAGCACAGGGCGTCAGAAGAAGCCGAGGTCGACCTGGAACAGTTTCTCGACGCGCGGCACCATGCGCTTGTTGACGACGAAGACGATGACATGGTCGTCGGGCTCGATGACCACGTCGTGGTGCGCGATGATGACCTGGTAGTCCTTGCCGTTCCCCTTGGGTTCGTCAGCGGGGGTCTTGTCCCCGTCGCGCCGGCGCACGATGGCGCCGATCGTCGCGCCCTTGGGCAGGTCGATTTCCTCGACGCGGCGGCCGACCACCTTCGAGGATTTCGGATCGCCGTGCGCGATGATTTCCAGCGCTTCGGCCGCACCGCGGCGCAGGCTGTGCACGGCCGCGCAGTCGCCGCGCCGCACGCGCGCAAGCAATGTGCCGATCGTCGTCTGGGCGGGCGAGATCGCGATATCGATCTGACCGGCCTGGACGAGGTTGGCGTAGGACGTCCGGTTGATGAGGGCGATCACCTTGCGCACCCCCATGCGCTTGGCGAGGAGCGACGACATGATGTTGGTCTCGTCGTCGTTCGTGAGCGCGCAATAGACGTCCATATCCGCGATGTTTTCCGATTCCAGCAGCTCTTCGTCGGTGACGTCACCGGAGAGGACAAGCGTGCGGTTCAGCTCGGCTGCGAGCCGTTCCGCGCTCGCCTTGTTGAACTCGATGATCTTGACCTCGTAGCGGTCCTCGACGGCTTTCGCCAGGCGCCTGCCGATATTGCCGCCGCCGCCGATCATGACGCGCCGGACCGGCTGATCCATCCGGCGCAGCTCGCGCATCACCTGCCGGATGTCGCGTGTGGCGGCCAGGAAGAAAACCTCGTCGCCCGCCTCCACCACGGTATTGCCTTCCGGGATGATCGGGCTGTCGTGGCGGAAGATCGCGGCGACCCGGGAGTCCACCTTGGGCACGTGCTCGCGCAGGGCGGAGATCTCGTGGCCCACCAGCGGGCCGCCGTGGAACGCCCGCACCGCCACAAGGCTCACCTTGCCGTCGGCGAATTCAAGTACCTGCAGGGATTCCGGAAACTCGAGCAGCTTGACGATATAGTCGGTGATGACCTGCTCGGGACAGATCGCGCTGTCGACGGCAAAGTTCTCCGCCGAGAAGATCTCCGGGTGCGAGAGGTAATCGGCCGAGCGGATGCGCGCGATCTTGTTCGGGATGTTGAACATGGTCGCGGCGAGCTTGCATGCCACCATGTTCGTCTCGTCGCTCTGGGTGACCGCGAGTATGAGATCGGCGTCGCGTGCGCCCGCCTGCTCGAGGATCGCGGGTTGCGCGGCGTTGCCGGTGACGGTGCGCAGGTCGAGACGGTCCTGCAGGCGTTTCAGTCGCTCGAAGTTGACATCCACGATGGTGATGTCGTTCGCTTCAGAGACGAGGCTCTCGGCGACGGTCGAGCCCACCTGGCCGGCGCCGAGGATGACGATTCTCATGCCGCCCCTGCAAAAAGCGCGATTCTAGACCCCTTTTCGACGCGGCGACAGCGGATGCGGCACTGCGGCAATGATCCGGGCGGGGTGCCCGCCGTGTCATAATGCGACGGTCATGAGTAACGCCAAGCCTATGACCCGACTGTATTTTTCGGGAGAGCTTCAGGTCGGCCGCAAGTGCCTGTTGCCGCGGTCCCAGGCGCGCCACGCGCTGCGCGTGCTGCGGCTGAGAGCGGGGGCGCAGATCACTCTCTTCAACGGCGATGGCCAGGAGTACGCCGCCGTGATCGAAAAGGCGGCCGAGGACGGCCTCGTTGTCGTCGTGCGCGATGCCTGCGCTGCGGATCGCGAAGGCCCGCTTGCCGTGACGCTGGCGCAGGCAGTGTCGAGTGGCGAGCGGATGGACTTTACGCTGCAGAAGGCGGTCGAGCTGGGCGTTGCGTCGATCCAGCCCCTGGCAACGAGCCGCAGCATCGTGCATCTCGATGCGGACCGCGCTGCAAGACGCGTCGCGCACTGGCAATCCGTCGTCATCGCCGCGTGCGAGCAAAGCGGGCGCAACCGCGTCCCGACGGTTGAGCCGCTGCGCGAATTCGAGAGCTGGGTGCGTGGGCTCGGCCGAACGCCTTCCGGCGCGGTTCGGTTGCTCCTTTCGCCGCGTGGGCCGGTGCGCCTGCGTGACCTCGAACGACCTTCGGCAGGCGTTGTGCTCCTCGCAGGTCCGGAAGGCGGCCTTGCGCCGGAAGAAGAGCGCGATGCACTCGCCGCGGAATTCCTGGCGGCTCGCCTCGGGCCACGCGTGTTGCGCACAGAAACCGCCGCGTTGGCCGCACTCGCCGCCCTGCAGACGCTGTGGGGCGATTTCTGATTTACGAAGCACCGCAAGATCGCGTAATATGTGCTTGAAATACCAATGGAATAAGTAACCTGCGTCAGCCAGGATGGTCGCGCAATGAAAGGGAGGCTGTCGATTTCCGCCACGCCTGAAAAACCCGAGGCCGCCGCCGAGCCGGCCACGCCTGAGCCACTGCCGGTGCCGCGGCGGCAGCGGCTCACGAGCCAGGATCGTTTCATCGACTGGTTCCAGTCGGTCGCGCCCTACATACACGCGTTTCGGGGCAGGACGTTCGTCGTGGCGTTCAGCGGCGATGTCGTCGCCGACGGGCGCTTTCTCGATCTGACGCACGACCTCAACCTGCTTGCTGCGCTTGGCGTGCGCCTGGTGCTGGTGCACGGAGCACGCCCCCAGATCGAAGAGAAACTCAAGGAGCGCCGGCGTCGAAGCCGCTTCCATCTGGGCCTGCGAATTACCGATGACGTCTCGCTCGCAGCCGCCAAGGAAGCGAACGGACGGCTGCGCGTTGAGATCGAGGCGCTGCTCTCGATGGGCCTTCCCAACTCGCCCATGGCCGGCGCGGACATCCGGGTCGCGAGCGGCAATTTCATCACCGCCAAGCCGCTGGGCGTGAGAGACGGCGTCGACTTCATGCACACGGGCGAGGTGCGACGCGTGGATGCGCAGGCGATCCAGCGGCGGCTCGAGGACAACGAGCTCGTGCTGCTCTCGCCGCTCGGCTACTCGCCGACCGGAGAGGTGTTCAATCTTGCGCTCGAGGATGTGGCGGCCTCGACGGCGATCGCCGTGAAGGCAGAGAAGCTGATCTTCCTCATGGACACGGCCGGTGTGACGGGGCGCCGCGGCGAGCTGCTGCGCGAGCTGACCGTGCAACAGGCCGAAGCGCTGCTCTCGCGCGACGGCGGGGCCGATACCGACGTGCGGTTCTATCTCCCCTGGGCGGTGAGGGCGTGCCGGCAGGGCGTCCGCCGCGCCCATCTCATTTCGGGCCACGTCGACGACGGGCTGCTCCTCGAGCTTTTCACGCACAAGGGCGTCGGAACGATGCTGACACCCGACCCCATCGAGACGCTGCGCGGGGCAAAGCTCGAGGACATCGGCGGCATCCTGCAGCTGATCGAGCCGCTGGAGGCGGATGGCACGCTCGTCAAGAGGAACCGCGATCTCCTCGAGCGGGAGGTGGGCCGTTTCCTGGTGCTGGAGCACGACCGTATCATCGTCGCATGCGCGGCGCTCTACCCGTTTCCCGAGGAGGCCGCGGGAGAGCTCGCGTGCCTCGTCGTGCGCGATGACTTCCGCAACCAGGGCGCGGGTGAGCGGCTGCTCCTCGAGATCGAGCGGCGCGCGCGCCGCCAAAGGCTGAAACGCCTCTTCGTCCTGACGACACGCGCCGAGCACTGGTTCGTCGAGCGCGGCTTCGCGGAAGCCGCGCCGACCGCGCTGCCGCGCCACAAGCGCGCCTTGTACAACTATCAGCGCCGCTCGGTGGTGCTCGTGAAGCGCTTGCGGGGCACCCCGTGAGGATGCTCCCGTTCTCGCTGTCGCTGCCGACGCGGCTGCTCCTCGCGAGCGCCCTCGTGCAGATCGTGATGCTTGCGCTTATCGTCGGCCACAGCGCGCGGCTGATGAACCAGCAGTTGGGCGAGCGCGCGCGGATCCACCTCGAGGAGCAGAAGCATCTGCTCTCGGCGGCCCTCACGGGTCCGCTCGAGCGCGATGATCGCGCCGGCGTCGAGGCGGTCTTCGAGCGCGTGCGCCGCGACAGCGGGATCGAATATCTGCTGCTCTACGACCGCAGCTGGAAAGTGATTGCCTCCAACGGCTGGTACGGGCAGGACGAGCTGCCAAAGCCGGACCGCGCGATCTCTGATCCGGCGACGATCAAGAAGGGCTGGTATGACGCCGAGGTCGAGATCATCTCGGGGGGCAAGAGCCTCGGCTGGCTGCGCTTCGGAATGTCCACCGCATTCATGCGGGATGCGCGCGCGGAATTGATCCGCGGCGCCATGCTGATCGGCATCGTCGCGCTGCTGGTCTCCCTCGTCTCGATGACCGCCATCGCGTTCTGGCTGACCCGCAATCTCTCGCGCCTCACCCGTGCCAGCGAGAGCCTTGCCGCCGGGGATCTCAAGGTGCAGCTGCCGGTCGAGGGCGGCGACGAGGTCGGGCGCCTGACTCACGCCTTCAACACGATGGCGAACGTGCTGCAGGGCCGGATCAAGGCCCTCGCCGAGAGCCAGGCCAAGTTCACGGCGATCGCGGACTACAGCTACGACTGCGAGTTGTGGATCAGCCCGGAGGGGAAGTTGATCTGGATCAACCCGCGCGTCTTCGACATGTTCGGCTATACGCCGGAGGAATGCCTCGCCACGCAGAATTTCCCGGCGCCCTTCATCAGCGGGCCGGACGTTTCACGTACCGTCAGGCAGGTGCGGCGCGGGCTGCGCGGGAACAGCGGCGCGGACTACGAATTTCGCGCCCGGCGCAAGGACGGCTCGGAGTTCTGGGCGGCGGCCGACTGGCGCCCGATCTACGACAGCCGGGGCGGCTACCTCGGCATTCGTATCAGCATCCGCGACGTCACGCTGCGCAAGGAGGCCGAGCAGCGGCTCGAGAGTACGGTGCTCGAGCTGCGGGCGTCGCAGGACGTGCAGCAGGAATACCTTACCCGGGCGCGGGACGAGCACGCGCGGCTCTCAGCGCTGCTCGGAGCGATGGACGTCGGCATACTCTTCGTGTCGCACGACGACCGGGTCGTCTACAGCAACCCCGCGTTCACGCGCATCTGGATGGTGGCCCCGGGCACGGCTCTCATCGGCCGCCACCCGGAGGAAATTCTCGCGGCCTCAGCCTCCGTGCTGGCGCAGCCCGAGGAGCAGATGAAGCGAATTCTGCGCGCCCCCCTCCCGGACGAGATTCTCGGCACCCTCGAGATCCGGATGGCCGATGGCCGCCTCGTCACGCAACAGGTCCACTCGGTCGAAGACGTCTACGGACGCCCGGTCGGCCATCTCTGGCTCTTCGAGGACGTGACCCGCGCGCGCCAGACCGCCGACCAGCTGATCTACCTCGCCGAGCGCGATGCGCTGACCGGGCTCTACAATCGCCACCGGTTCAACGAGGAGCTCGGGCGCATGATCGCGGATGCGCAGCGTCACGGCTCGAGCGTTGCGCTGCTCTACTTCGATCTCGACGAGTTCAAGTACATCAACGACACGTTCGGCCACCGCGCCGGAGACGCAATGCTGATACGAGTGGCGGGTGAGGTCGCAGGCCAGGTCCGCCGCAACGAGATCTTCGCGCGGCTCGGCGGAGACGAATTCGCGATCCTGGTGCCGGATGTGGCCGACGAGACGGTCAAGGCCCTGGCCGACCGCATCACGCAGTCGATCGCACACGTGCGCTTCCAGTTCGAGGGCCGCAGCCTGCGCCTCACGACCTCGATCGGCATCGCGATCTCTCCCGAGCACGCCGACAATGCCGAGGATCTCATTGCGCGGGCCGATACGGCCATGTACCAGGCGAAAGAAGCCGGCAAGAACGCCTGGAGAATCTACCGCAGCGATCTCGACACCACGCAGCAGATGGTCACCCGGCTTTCCTGGAACGACCGCATCGTCCATGCCCTCGAAAACGGCTTGATGGACCTCCAGTTCCAGGGGGTTTACACGACGGCCGAGCGCGTGCTCACGCACTTCGAGGTGCTGGTGCGCATGCGCGACAAGGACCGGCGCTCGGTCTACATCATGCCCGGGCAGTTCATTCCGATGGCCGAGAAGTCGGGCAAGATTCTCGACATCGACCGCTGGGTTCTGCGCGAATCGATCCGGATGCTGGCCGAGGCAAAATCGATCCCCGCGCTGGCGGTCAATATCTCGGGGCGCTCGTTCAACGAGCCGATGCTGCCTCAATACATCGCGGAGCTGCTGAAACAGCACGGCGTCGCGCCGCGCCGGTTGCTGGTCGAACTCACGGAAACATCGGCGGTATCGGA
>DASPGR010000276.1:0-7661 GCA_035620515.1 Burkholderiales bacterium
GGCCTCGATCTCCACGTAGGCGGGTGTGAAGTCGATCTCCTTGGCGCGCTGCGGCTCGGCGCCGAGAAATCCGACGTCCCACGCGCCGAAGGTGGCCGCGTCGGCCAGCTCGCCGGGCGTCGCGTAGCCGACGATCTCGACGGGAACGCCCAGCCGCCGGCCGAGCTCGTGTCCCAGGTCCACCGCGACGCCCTTCGGCTCGCCGGTCTTGGGGTCCTTCGCAGTGAGCAGGAAGTTTCCGAGATTGATGCCCACGCGCAGCATGCCCGTCGGGGCGATTTCGGCTCGCGCGGCGGGAGAAACGTCAGTTGTGCCTTGGCTCATGCAGGGTCCTCTGTCTCAACAGTCTGCAATGTGGAAACGCGCATTCGATGCGTGGCGAGAGTATCGCGCCAAATGCGATTTCACGCCATCGCGCCGGCATCGCTGCGTTGACGCCGCCCCGCAGCGGTGGCTAGACTTCGTGCCTTTCCTCACCCCGCATAGACAGGACTCTCCCCATGGCGGTCAAGCTCAAGCTCAAGGACACGCGCGACCGGAAGAACCGCAGGCTGACGCGCGCCGACGTGCACAAGGCGGCGAAGCGCTACAAGAACTGGGGCCGGTGGGGAAAAGACGATGAAATCGGCACGCTCAACTTCACGACCGCCGCGGACATCGTCGCGGCGGCGCGCCTGGTGCGCAAGGGCAAGGTCATCTCGCTCGCGCTCAACTACGACCAGCACGGCCCGCAGGGCGGCAAGACCAAGTACCCCGCGCTCGGCCGCTTCAATCCGATTCATGTCATGACACGCACGGGCACCGATGCCTACTCGGGCGTCCTCGACCACCGCAAGATCCGCGGTACCGACGACCTCGTCATCATGGGCCTGCAAACCGGCACGCAGTGGGACGGCCTGGGGCACATCCTCTACTACGACCACATGTGGAACGGCTACGACTGCCGCAACGTGACCTCCGGCGGGGCGCAGAAAGGCGGCATCGAGAAGACGCGCGAGAAGATGGTGGGCCGCGGCGTGCTGCTCGACGTCGCGCGCGCGCTCGGCCGGAAATGGCTTCCCGACGGTTTCGCGATCACCAACGAGCTGCTCGATTTCACGGAGAAGAAGCACGGCATCAGGGTGCGCCGGGGCGACTACCTGATGGTGCGTACCGGCCACATCGAGCGCTGCCTGTCCTCGAAGAGCTGGGACGGCTACCCCGGTGGGGATGCGCCGGGGCTTGCGTTCGAGACCGTGGACTGGATACACAAGCGGGAGATCGCGGGCGTGGCCACAGACACCTGGGGGGCGGAAGTGCGCCCGAACGAAACCGAAGACACGAACCAGCCCTGGCACTGGATCACGATCCCGATCATGGGGCTCACCGTCGGCGAGATCTTCGATTTCGCGGCGCTTGCCAGGGATTGCGCCGATGACAAGCGCTACGAGTTCCTGTTCGTCGCGCCGGCGCTGCCGATCACCGGGGCGGTGGGCTCGCCGGTGAATCCGCTGGCCATCAAGTAAGAGTCCCTAACACAATGAAACACGCGTGCGTTGCGAGCCAGAATCGGTGATGACGCGAAGGACGGCGCAGGGCATATGTCGAATATGGCCAAGCCGGCCGACAAAGTCAGCGCCGATTCTGGCCGCAACCCCGGCGCAGGCATCTGAATATCCGATGCTATCCCAGGGGCTGGCACGAGTTTTGGCCCATGGCTTTGTCGCTCGCCTTGCTAACATTCCCGATATTGGCTGCGGCTCGCCTCGCGCCCTGAGCCAAAATCGTGACAGCGCATCGCGCGTTTCATTGTGTTAGGGACTCTAAGGGAAGCAAGGGCGTGAATCGTGATTCGTGAGCCGTAATTCGACCCGCTGGCCGCAGTGCGGGGGAGGAGGGCATATGTGCATAGCGCGGTGCCTGTTCTTGTTGTTGATTGCTGGGGCGCAGATCGTCGAAGCGCAGCCGTATCCCGTGAAGCCCGTGCGCATCGTGGCGCCCTATCCCCCCGGGGGGCCGGTCGACGCGATCGCGCGGATCCTCGCGCAGCACCTCGCGCTTGGCCAGAGCGTGGTCGTGGAGAACCGCTCGGGCGCCGGCGGCAGCGTCGGCGCAGAAGTCGTCGCCCGGTCGTCTCCCGACGGCTACACGATGCTGATCGGCAACACCGGCCCGATGACGATCAACCCCGTGCTGCGGCAGGACCTGCCCTACGACCCGAAGCGGGACTTCGCGCCAGTCTCGTGGCTCACCTCCGCGCAGATGGTCCTGATGGCGCACCCGTCCCTGCCGGTGCGCACGGTGAAGGAAGTGGTCGCGCTCGCGCGCGCCAATCCCGGGGCCCTCAACTACGGGTCGGCCGGCATCGGCAACCTGACGCATCTCAGCATGGAGCTGCTCCAGTCCCTGGCGAAGGTGAAGATGAACCACGTCCCGTACAAGGGGGTGGCGCCGGCCTACGTAGACCTCATGTCGGGCCAGATCGCCGTCATGTTCGGCAACGTATCCGGCCCGCTGGAGCACATCCGCGCGGGCCGGCTGCGCGCCATCGCAGTGAGCTCGTCGAAGCCCTCGCCCGTCCTGCCCGGAGTGCCGCTGGTGGCGGACGTGTATCCCGGCTTCGACCTCGTGACCTGGATGGGCATCCTGCTGCCGGCCGGCACGCCGGAGGCCGTGCGTTCCCGGCTGCAGGGGGAATTCACCCGGACTCTGCAGATGAAGGAGGTGTCGGGGCGGCTCGTCGCCCTCGGCAACGAGGTGGTCGCAGGCAGCGGCGCGGACCTCGCCGCGCTGCTCGATCGCGAGCTTGCCCTCTACGCGAAGGTCATCAGGAGCGCGGGCATCAAGCCGCAATGATGTGGAGACGCGACGGGGAGCGACGCGTCACCGAGGACGAGAGAAGAGGAAAGGAATGGCAACCAGGAAGAAAAGCGGCAACCGGAAGGCGTCCCGTCCCAGGACCTACGACCTGCACAACCACGTCGTTCCCGAGACGGTCGTGCAGGCGATCCAGCGCCATCCGGAGCGCTACGGCACGCGGATCGAGGACCGGAACGGCAAGCCCTACTTCGACGCCCACGGCCGCATGATCGAGCTGCTGCCGGAATTTTTCGATCCGGAGGCGAAGCTCGCGTGGATGGACCGAGTCGGCATGGACGTTGCCGTGATCTCGCCCGCTCCGCCGATCTACTTCTACTGGCTCAAGCCCGATGCCGGGGCGGAGATCATCCGCCTGGCCAACGACGGCATCGCCCAGATGGTGGCGAAGTACCCGGACCGGCTGCGCGGCATGGCGCACCTTCCCATGCAGGAACCGGACGCGGCGATCGCCGAGCTCGAGCGGGTGGTGCGGGACTACCGGTTCAAGGGGGTCGAGCTCGCGACCTCGATCGAGGGCGTGCCGCTCGCCGACATGAAGTTCCGCAAGGTACTGAAGGCGATCGAGCAGCTCGGGCTCTTCATCTTCACGCACCCCTACCGGTGCCTCGCCCAGGGTGGCATGGACAGCTACTACCTGGGAAACTTCGTCGGCTTCCCGCTCGATACCACGCTGATGGTGGCCCACCTCATGTTCAGCGGCGCGCTCGACGACCTCAAGAAGCTGCGCTTCCTGCTCGCGCACGGCGGGGGCTTTGTTCCCTACCAGATCGGGCGCTTCGTGCACGGGCACGACGTCCGGCCCGAGCCCAAGGTGAACAGCGCGAGCTCGCCGCGGGACCTCTTCAAGCGCCTGTACTTCGATTGCCTGACGCACGAGCCGCGCTCGACGCGCCATCTTATCAACATGATCGGGGCGAACCACATCGTCATCGGCACCGATAATCCCTTCGACATGGCGCCCAAGGGCGAAGCCAGGCAGGTTGGTCAGGTGACCGCGATCCCGGGCCTCACACCGGCCGAGCGCGAGTGGATCTGCAACAAGACGGCCAGGTCACTTCTCGGTGAGAAGTGACTCAGGCAAAGGGGAGGCTGGCATGAGCGAGCTCAAGGCGGTCAATCTCGACAGCATTACCGATGGCATACGCAAGGCCACCCGGCCGGTGAAGATCCTGTGGCAGGCGGACGACACGCTCGCCTTCGTCGCGCGGGGCCGCGAGCACCGCAGCGAGTTCCACTCTGACCCCTCCGATGAAGTGATGTACATGATCAAGGGGGACATGAACCTGCACTACCGCACGCCGCAGGGCGAGGAGAAGGTTGCGGTGATCCGCGAGGGCGAGATCATCTATTGCCCCGCGGGAGTTCCGCACTCGCCGCGCTTTGCGCCCGATGCGTTCGTGCTCGTCCTCGAGCGCAAGCGCCGCGTCGGCGAGCGCGACCGGTTCACTTGGTACTGCGAGCAATGCGGGAAGGTGCTCTACGAAAGCGTCAAGCACGTGACCGACTACAACGCGGACCCGGTGTCCCGCGCCTACGAGGAGTTCTACGGCTCGGAGAAAAGCAGAACGTGCGCGCAATGCGGGCACGTCACCCCGCGTCCCGCGGGCATGTAAACACGCGCTGCTCGTCATTCCCGCGGAGCCTGTCCCCGCGGTATCAGGCGGGGAGCGGGAATCCAGTAGCAATTCTGCGGTTCTCTATCTGCCGGCGAACAGGCTCTTCAGGCGCGTGACCGCCGAGTGCGGGCTGGTCAGCACCTTGCGCCCGGCCTTCGCCGGGATGCCGGTCGCCGCGCGCGCCATCGAGAACTGGCCGAGCACCAGCGCGTCGCACGGTCCGATCTCGGCCGCCGCCGCGGCGATCAGCTGATCGTGCTCGGCCGCGCGGCCCTTCTGGAGCGCGGCAATGGCCGCGGGAATGGTGCGTGTCTTCAGCTTGAGCTGGATGCCGCGGCTCGCCGCGAGATCCTCGAATTCCTTCTTGAGGGACGGAATGCTGGGCTCGAAAGTGGCGAGCAGCGCGAGCTCGGGACCCGCCGCCAGCGCCTCCTCCAGCATCGCTTCATTGGGCTTCAGCACCGGCACCCGGACCGCGTGCTTGGCGGCGTCGATCGCCGCGCCGAACGCCGAGCAGGTGAAGAGCACGGCGTCCGCGCCGCAGCTCTCGCAGTAGCGCGCCATCGCGACGAAGCGCTCCACCATCGCGGCCGTGATCGCTCCGGCCGCCGTGAGGTCGGCGGGCAGCGAGTCATCGAGCAGGTGCGTCACGCGCGCCTGCGGCCACAGCTCGCGGAACACGTAAGCGACCGGCTCGATGGCGACCGGCATCGCGTGGACGAGCGCTATGCGGGGCGTGGACATGGGGCGCCCATTCTACAGGATTAGCCCGGGCACTCGGGTTTGTGGCAATCTAGTGAGTCTCGAAGGATGAGCGGGGGAACATGAGACGCTTCGCCGCCGCAATGCTCGGTTTCCTGTTGATGAGCCTGGGCCCTGCCTTGCCGGCCCAGACGTATCCGTCGAAGCCGATCCGCTTGATCGTTCCCTATCCGCCGGGCGGCGGCAACGACACGCTCGCCCGGCTGTTCGGCGCCAAGCTGACCGAGGCGTGGGGTCAGCAGGTGGTGGTGGACAACCGGCCGGGAGCGGGCACCATCATCGGCACGCAGATCGCCGCCCGGGCGGTGCCCGACGGCTATACGCTGCTGCTGTCCTCGATTGCCACTCACGCTATCGCGCCCAATCTCTACGCCAGGCCGGGCTACGATCCGGTGAAGGACTTCGCGCCCATCACGCTCCTCGCGGTTGCCCCGACGGTGGTGTGCGTCAATCCGTCGGTTCCCGCAAGATCGCTGAAGGAACTCATCGCGCTCGCAAGAGCGAAGCCGGGCGAGCTCAAGTTCGCATCGGGGGGCCTCGCGACGCCGCCCCACATGGCCGGGGAAATCTTTGCGTCGATGACCGGCATCAAGCTGGTGCACGTCCCCTACAAGGGAGGCGGGCCCGCGCACGCCGGTCTGCTCGGCGGGGAGTCCACCATGATGTTCGACACCGCCGCCTCGATCCTGCCGCACGTGCGCGCCGGCAAGCTGCGGGCGCTCGCGATCGCGCGCTCGCAACGGCTGCCGGAATACCCGGACCTTCCGACTTTCGCGGAGGCGGGCGTTGCCGGCTACGAAGTGAACGCGTGGTATTCCATGCATGCGCCGGCGGGGGTGCCGAAGGATATCGTCGCAAAGGTCAACCGGGAGCTGGTGCGCATACTCCAGCTTGCCGACATCCGGGATCGGCTGAAGGTGCTCGGCTCGGAGGGCATCGGCAATTCGCCGGAGGCGTTCGCCAAATTCGTGCGTGTCGAGAGCGCGAAGTATGCGAAGGCGATCCGGGAGGCAGGCGTCAGGGTCGAATGACGAAAAACAGGGGAGGATGCTTGAAGCGGTTCGCTGCGATAGGTTTGGGTCTCTTGTTGACGGGTTTCGGCCACTCGGCTGTGGCACAAGCCTATCCCGCGAAGCCGGTGCGCATCCTCGTCGGGTTCGCGCCGGGCGGCGGCACGGACATCATGGCGCGCGCGGTCGGGGCGAAGATGACGGAGTCCCTGAAGCAGCCGTTCGTCGTCGAGAACCGCCCGGGCGCCAACGCCAACCTGGCGGCCAAGGTCGCGGCGGAGGCGCCCGCGGACGGCTACACGATCCTCTTCATGTCGGTGGCGCACATCATGAGCAAGCCGGTGTACAAGAACCTCGGCTACGACATCGAGCGCGATTTCGCGCCGATCACCGTGGTGTCGGAGGTGTCGAACGTGTTCGCGGCGCACCCGACGCTGCCGGCGAAATCGGTCAAGGACCTGATCGCCCTCGCGCGGGCGAAGCCCGGGGAGCTGACTTACGCCACGTCCGGGGTCGCCAGTCCCGAGCATTTCGCCGGCGAGCTTTTCAAGATGATGACGAAGACGAGCCTGCTGCCGGTCCCCTACAAGGGCGGCGGACCGATTGCGATCGACCTCATGGCCGGCCACGTCATGACCAGCTTCAGCACCATGCCGCCGATCATTCCCCACATCCGGGCGGGGCGCGTCAAGGCGCTGGCCGTGACCAGGGACAAGCGCGCGGCCGTGCTGCCGGAAGTGCCGACCATCGCGGAGACCGTTCCCGGCTACGCGATGAGCACCTGGTACGGCGCGGTGGTACCGGCGAGGACGCCGCGCGAGATCGTCGCGAAGCTCAATCAGGAGATACTCAAGGCGCTCGCGGATGCGGAGGTGAAGGAGCGCCTTGCACTGCTGGGTGCCGACATCGTTGCCAGCAGTCCCGAGCAGACCGCGGCGATCTTCAGGACGGATCTCGCGAAATACACGAAGGTTGCGCAGGCCGCGGGTATCCGCGTCGACTGAGCGCTACGCCAAAGTGATCCGGGAGGCCGACATCAAGATCGAGTAAAGCCGGGCGCATCCGCGCCCAACATCCGAGGAGGAATCATGAGAAAAATCGTCGACATCGCAATGGCGGCGCTGCTGGCCGCATCCACCCTGTTTGCCGCGCCCGCTTTGGCCCAGCAGTACCCGTCGCGGCCGATACGGATCATCGTTCCGTTCCCGCCGGTCGGGCCGACTGACGAGGTCGCGCGCCTGGTCGCGCACAAGCTGACCACGGCGTTAGGACAGCAGGTGGTCGTGGACAACCGCAGCGGCGCCGGCGGCAACATCGGCATGGGCATCGCGGCGAACGCGCCGGCCGACGGCCACACGGTGCTGTTCGTGAGCTCGAGCTTCATGGTCAACCCGAGCCTGTACAAGAAGATTCC
>DASPGR010000277.1:0-4323 GCA_035620515.1 Burkholderiales bacterium
TTGTGAGCCGCGCGGGCGTCATACCCAACTCGTACACCTTCGATCATTGCGGACCGATGGCGCGCACCGTGGAAGACTGCGCCATCCTGCTGCAGGCATTGGCAGGCTACGATCCGGAGGACGCGGGAAGCATCGAGACCAGGATTCCGAACTACAGCGCCGGGCTCAAGCGCGGCATCAGGGGCCTGCGCATCGGCGTCTTGCGCCACTACTGGGAGGAAGACCTTCCCGCGCACGAGGACCTGCGCCGCGCGATGGACGCGGCGCTCGGCGTGCTGAAGAAGCTGGGAGCAAGGGTCGAGGACTGCCGCACGCGCCCGATGCAGGATTCTCTCGACGTCAAGGTGATCATCGCCGAGACCGAGATCTTCTCGATCCACTACGAGGATCTCGTGAAGCGCCCGGGAGATTTCGGGCGGGACATCCTCGGGCGCATGCTGCCCGCCTGCCTCTTTCAAGCCGCGGACTACGTCGCCGCCTCGCGCGAGCATCGCCGCATGATCCTCGAAGGCCGGCGGCTCTACGACAAGTACGATGTGCTGGTCACCGCCGGATTCGGTCCCGCGCCGCGCCTCGATGCGTATCGCACGACGAACTTCTGGCAGCGCTCCAACATCTTCACTCCGTCCAACGTGACGGCGGGCCCCGCGCTCGAACTCTGCAACGGCTTCAGCCAGAACGGCTTGCCGCTCGGCATGCAGGTGATCGGACGCCCGTTCGACGAGGCAACCGTGCTGCGCGTGGGGCACACCTACCAGCAGGCAACCGACTGGCACCTGCGGCGCCCGCGCCTTTCACCGGGTGCGCGCCAGCCGCCGGTCGATGCGAGCGGCAACGAACCGAAGCCCGCCGACATGGATGCAAAGACCCGCGCGTACGTCCTGGATATGACAGCGCGAGCCGGGTTGAGGCTGAACGAGCGGCAGCAGGCGATTCTCCTCGAGACGGCACCCTATGCGCTCGCGATGGCGGAGCGGATCCGCAAGGACCGCAACCGCTTCGACGAGCCGGCGCTGGTCTTCCGCTTCCCGCCCGGCGATGCGCGGAAGAAGAACGCTTAGAGCACCTAACAAAATGAATCCCCTCCTGCCGGAGGAGGGGTCGCCGCGAAGCGGCGGGGGTGGTGGGAGAGAGAATCACCGAGGCCACCACCCCGGCTGCTGCGCAGCCACCCCTCCTTGAAAAGGAGGGGAGTACGTCAGAACCAGTCATCTTGTTGCGCACTCTTAGGAAGCAAACATGAATTCGACGCAACCGCTGTGGAGCGGCGAGAAGGAGGGGCGCTCGTTCCGGCGCCTGGATGTCACGACGATGCTGAACGGCGCGATGCTCTCGATCCCGCTCCATGTCGTGACGGGGCGGCACGCGGGACCGACGTTCGGAATCGTGACCAACACCCACGGCGACGAATTCGCCGCGACGATCGCGATCCGCCAGTTCCTCGCCAGTCTCGACACGGCAAAGCTCAAAGGCCGCATTGCAGTCGTTTCGGTCGCGAACCCGATGGCGACTGCCGGCTTCGGACGGCAGACGCCGGAGCAGCACGGCCGGACCGATCTCCATGAAGTCTATCCGGGCAACGCGCGCGGCAACACGACGCAGATGATCGCCGCCACCATCACCGGGCACGTGCTGCATCACGTCGACACCCTGATCGATTTCCACTCCGGCGGCAGCGGCGGAAGGCTGCAGGCGCGGGTGGACTACAACACCAAGACGCCGGACGATCTGAAACAGAAGAACCTTGCGCTCGCGCGTGCGTTCGGCGCGCCTTTTGTGCACGAGAACGAGTTTGCCGGGGCGGCGGCGCATTATCTCAACGGCCGGGGAATTCCGGCCGTCAATCCCGAGGTGGGCGGGGCGTATCTCGGCCCTCACAGCACGGATTACTACGCGAAGATGATGGTTGCGGGCCTGACCGGCATGGCGCGCCATCTCGGGATGATCGAAGGCGCAGTCAAGCCGCCCAGGCAGCTCCACTTCGATCTCACGGCACGGCGCGAGATCCGCCCGAGGACGAGCGGTTATCTCGTCTCCTTCTACGAGCAGCCCGAGCAGCTTGGCGATCTCATCAAGGCGGGCACGAGGCTGGGAGAGGTCGTCGACCTCTACACCTACCAGGTCGCTGAAGAGCTCACCGCCCCTGTCGATGGGTACCTTTTCTTTTCGCGCTACTCCGGCGCCGTAGGCGGCGGCACCCAGGCGTTTGCCCTTGCCGAGGCCGCCAAGTCCCGCTGGCTGGACTGACCCCGGCTTCCAACATGGATGATGTCCTGGGACTTGGAGCGGTCGCGCTCATTGCGTCTGCGATCGCGTTGATTGCCGGCGGCACTGTGAAAGGCGTGATTGGCATCGGCCTGCCGCTGGTATCGCTGCCGGTCATGGCGACCTTTATTCCCGTTCCCAAGGCGATCGCGCTTCTCCTGCTGCCGTCGCTCGCGACCAGCATCTGGCAGATATTCCACGGGGGGCTCTTCGGGCAGTGTTTGCGCCGGTTCTGGCCGCTCCTCGCCGGCATGGCGGTGGGCACGGTCATCAGCGTGCGCGTGCTCGCCACCGTTGACGGCCAAGTGCTCTACCTTGCGCTGGGCATGCTCGTCGCCGGCTTCGCCGCCGTCCTGCACCGCCGTCTCGTCTTCACGGTGCCGCCGGGCGCCGAGCCGTGGCTTGCGCCCGTCACCGGCGTCGCGGCGGGGCTGGTCGGCGGGCTATCGATGCTGTTTGGCGCGGTTTATGCGATGTACTTTTCCGGCCTCAGGCTCGGCAAGGATCCGTTTGTGGCGGCCGTCGCGCTCACCAACGGGGTGGCCACGCTGGTCCTGGCCACCGCGATGGCGCGCTACGATCTTCTGGGCGGAACCGATGCTACAGGTTCGCTTCTCGCGCTCGTTCCCGCGTTCGCAGGGCTCATGCTCGGACAGTGGCTGCGGGGCCGCATCGACGAAGATCGCTTTCGCAGGATTCTGGCGGTGGTGCTGTTCCTGATCGGGCTCAATCTCATCCGCAAGGCATTCGGCTGAGGCCGGGTGCGCAACCGGATTCCACCACCGGTTATCATCGCTTCTGTCGAGAAGGAAGGGGGAGCACAGCATGAGTTCACAACGCAAGGCAATGCACGCAGGCGAAGCCGTGGCCGAGGCGCTGCGCGAGGAAGGCGTCGGCGCCGTCTACAGCGTGCCGGGATCACACATACACCCCATCTACGACGGACTGAGCCATGTCAAGTCGATCCGCTTCGTGACCTGCAAGCAAGAGCCGAACACCTCCCTCATGGCGGATGCCTACGGCCGGCTGACGGGCAAGCCGGGTGTTTGCGTCGTTACGGCCGGGCCGGGCTGCATCAATTCGATGGCGGGCGTTGCCCAGGCCTACGGCGCGGCTTCCCCCATGGTGCACCTGAGCGGCGCCGTGCCGCTGAAGGCCGACCTCGAGGCGTTCCACGGCGTCGACGACCCTGCTTTCGTGCACGAGATGTTCAAGAAGATCACCAAGTGGACGGCGCGAGTCGAGCGCATCGAGGACATACCGGACGTGATGGCGAAGGCGTTCCATATCGCTCGCAGCGGGCGTCCTGGTCCCGTGCACGTCGAGCTGCCCCGCCTGTCGGACTACAGCGAGTACGTCCTGCAGAAGGAGCCTGCCGTCCTGGCGGAGTACCGTCCGCGCCCGACCGTGGTCGTCGAGCCCGACGCAAAGGTTGTAGAGCGCTACGCAAGGCGCCTCATGGACGCACGCGCCCCCGTCATCGCGGCCGGCAAGGGAATCATCCGCCAGGGGGCGGTTCGCGAGCTCTCGGAGCTCTCGCTGAAGCTCCAGGCGCCGGTCATCTGCGCCCAGGACACGATCGGCGTCATCCCCGAATCGCACCCTTTCTACGCCGGACACTTCTCGCCCCTTCGCAACCATCCTCTCTGCGTCGAGGCGTTGCGCGAGACGGATCTCATCGTTGGCGTGGGGCTGCGCGCAGGCGCCGCCGAGCTGACCGATCTCAGGAACTGCGCGCCGGAGCGGAACCTGATCCTCGTCGGGTTCGACGACGCGCCAGATGGCCGCTACCAGGGCGAGGATCAGTGCGTCGCCGATCCCAGGCTCTTTCTCGTAGCGCTGCTCGAGCGGTTGCGCGATTACGAGCGGCCGCGCGACGAAGCGTTGAGCTCGCGCCTCGCCGAGCGCAAGGCGGCAGTGCGCCGCGCGCTCTCCGCGCATAGTGAGCCCCACCGCAGCGAGAAGCCGATCCATCCAGGGGTGCTGATGGAAGCCATGAACGCGGTGCTGGATGACACGGCCGTCGTCTCGAGCGACGTCGGCAACTGCCAGATGTGG
>DASPGR010000278.1:0-3811 GCA_035620515.1 Burkholderiales bacterium
TTGCCGAGGCGCTTGCGCACCTCCTGCTCGACCGGGGCAAGTTTCCTGCGGACATCATCCATGTCGCGGCCGCGCACCGTGAGTTTGGTCTCGAGCTGGGGATAATGCGCGCGGAAGCCGAGCTTCACCGTGCCGTCGGGCACGAGCTCCGCCACCCCCGCAAGCAGGGAATCCGCGTGCGATTCGCCGATGCCGTAGGAGTGAAAGCGCTTGAGGAAGATCGCAGCCTGCATGCCGCTCTTCTTGAGCAGCCGCGGAACGATCTGCTCTTCCAGCATGCGGCGAAGCTCCCGCGGCACACCGGGCGTGAAGAAGAACCGCGCTTTCCCGATGTCCACCGCGAAGCCACACGCGGTGCCGATGGGGTTGTCGAGCACTTCGGCGCCCGCCGGCAGCATCGCCTGCTTGCGGTTGTTGGGCGGCATGACGCGGCTGCGGCGCGCGAAGTACTCCTGCATCTTCGAGAGCCACTCGTCCGAGAGCACGAGCTCGACGCCGGCAGCCTTCGCCGCGATTTCCTGCGAGAGATCGTCAACAGTTGGCCCGAGGCCGCCGTTCACGATCACGGCGTCGGCGCGTTCGCCTGCGAGCCGGAACGCGAGGAGGAGGTCCTCGCGGTCGTCGCCGACCGTGGTCTCCCATCGTACGGAGAGACCGACGTCCTCGAGCTTCTGGGTGATGTAGCTGAAGTTGGTGTTGACGATCCTGCCCGTCAGCACCTCATCGCCAGTGCAAATGACTTCAATGCGCATCTCGCTCGACACCCATCACTCATCACCGGTCACGCGTCAATCATTCATCGCGGCCGTAATGGATTCTCCGGTAGGGCAGCGTGATGACACTGCGGGAAATCCGCGCATCGACCAGCATGGGCCCGGGTTTGGCAAGCCACTCCTTGACGGCCCCGCGCAGCTCCTCGACGCTGCGCACCATCCGGCCGCGCCCGCCGAAAGCGACCCCGACAGCGCCCAGGTCCGGCATCGAGATCGTCGCGAGATCCGCCTTCATCTTGTGCGCGTCGAGCTTGTAGTACTCGGCACCCAGCGCCTCGTTGTCCTGGCAGACCACGAGAAGCGGCATCCCGTAGCGCACCGCCGTCTCGAATTCCGCGATGTGCATCATGAGGCTCGCATCGCCGTCGACGAGAATCGTCGGCTTGTTTCCACGCGCCACCACGGCGCCCATCGCCGCAGGCAGCATCTGCCCGATGCAACCGAAGAAATGGCCCGCCAGCACCAACGAGCGCGGGCGGTTGAAGAGCATGTTCGAGAAGCCGGCCGTCGCGCCGCTGCCCGTGATGACGCCGATTTCCGCAGGAATCATCTCATCGAGCGTGAGGCAGACCTCGCGCGGGTCCACGGTATTCGGCTCGATCGGGAACTCCGTGCGGTCGACGTGCTTGCCCGTGAGCTGCTTCCTGATCTCCGCCGTGCGATAGCCCGTATTCTTGAATGACCGCTTTGCAAGCTCGGCGTCGAGCGCCTCGACCCCCGCGCGCGCGTCGGCCTGAAGGTAGATCTCGGCGGCGCGGCCCTTTCCCATGATCACGTGCGGCTTGCGGTCGATGTGGACAAAGCGCGCGTTGGGATAGAGATAGCCGTGCTCGGTCGTGTAGCGGTTCATGCTGGCGCCCACGGCGATGACGCAGTCGGCCTCCTCGAAGAGCTTCATCGAGGTGCGCGTCCCGTAGGTCCCGGAAATTCCCGCGTGGAATTCCTCTTCGCCCAGCCAGCCCTTCGCCATCAGGGAGGTCGCAATGAGCGCGCCGATGCGCTTGCCGAGGGTCTTGACCGCATCGCCTGCCCCCGACCACTTCGCGCCACGGCCCACGATGATCACGGAGTGCTTGCTCGCCGCGACGATGTCCGCAGCCTTCTCGAGCTCCGCCGGATCCGGATGGAGGACGCCCTTCTGCATCATCGTGGTGGATGGCTCGTACGGGTCATCGTCATCGAAATTCTTCTGCTGGATATCCATCGGCGCGCTCAGCATGACGGGGCGCGACTCGAGCCGGGCCGTATAGAACGCCTTGCGCACCGTTTCGTCCACGGTATCGGGCGTGTTCACGCGGAAGAATGCGGTCTCGCATCCTGCCGCGAAGCGCGCCTGGTCGAGGCGCTGGTTGTACTCGTCGTCGTTAAAAGGAAACTCCCCGACAAAGGCAACGACCGGCGATTCGGCACGGGCCGCGGTAACGAGCGCTGTGGCAAGCTGAGATACTCCCGGGCCGCAGGTCGCGGTGGCAATGCCCGGCGTGCGGGTCACCCGCGCCCAGCCGTCCGCCATGCCGAGCCCGGCGCCTTCGTGCCGCACCTCGAGCATCTGCACGCCGCCCAGGTTGTCGAGCTCGTGCATCCAGTACATGTTGCCGTCGCCCATGATGCCGAAGAGGTGCGTTGTGCCTTCCGCCTTGAACGCGCTTGCCAGCCGTTGATAGACCTTCATCCTTCCTCCCTTGCCTGATTCGCACTCGAGCAGCGGGCGGCGAGCCGCTCGGAGAATTCTCCTGTCATCCGCTTCACCACCAGCGCCGCGCCGCTCTCCACCAGTGACGCGAGGCGGCCCGCGATTTCCACCTGGGCATCGATCGGGACCGCCGAGCCCGTCCCGTCCGCCTGTTCCACCACCTTGAACCCCATGCTCGTCTTGAAGCGCGTGCCGCCCTGGTTGTCCTTGCCCTTCGAGGTCACGCGCCCGGTCATCGCTGCCTCGTCGTACTCCACCGCAACGCGCGCCCGGAATGTCACCTTGGCCGGGCCGAACTTGACCATCAGGGTGGCGTCGAACGAGCCGTCTTCGTGCTGCTCGCCGAGCGTCGCGCCCGGCACGCAATCAACCACGGCGTGGGGGTCCGACAGAAGCGCCCATACCGTGTGCGCGGGCGCAGGAACCTCGATCCGTTCTTTGACCTCGATCACGATGTGGACAGCGGGGACTGGATGCCGCGGCCGCCATGGTAACAGTACGCCCGGCAGGTGGCGCCGCGCGCCGGTTGGAGCGATACTCTGCGCGCACCGAATTGGTGATGGGTGATGGGTGATGAGTGACGGGTAACGCCCGATACTTCACAGGTGACGGGCCACCGACCTACGATGCACTCGGAGGGAGCTTCCAAAGGGGAGAATCTGATGAAAAAAGCGGGATCATTGTTCCTTCTGTGGGCGTTGCTGGCTGCGGCGTTTGGCACGGCCGCGCAAACTTCCAACTATCCGCAGCGCGCGATACGGCTGATCGCGCCGTTTCCTCCGGGTGGCACCGTAGACGTCAACGCCCGGCTTATCGCGCCGGCGCTGTCGAAATCGATCGGCCAGCAGGTCGTCGTCGACAATCGCTCCGGCGCCTCCGGGATCATCGGCACGGCAGCCGCTGCGCGCGCAGCGCCGGACGGCTACACGTTGATCATCAACACGACGCCGCTCGTGACGAACACGCTGATGTACAAGAAGGTGCCCTACGACGTGCTCAAGGACTTCGAGCCGATCTCGCTCCTGTCGTCGACGCCATCGTTCCTGAGCGTGCACCCGTCGGTGCCCGCCCGCTCGGTGCGCGAATTGCTCAAGCTCGCGAAGGAGCGCCCGGGCACGCTCAACTACGCGTCCGCGGGCGTCGGCACGAACCCGCATATTGCGGGCGAGCTCCTCAACTACCTTGGCAAGGTGAACATACTCGCCGTCCAGTTCAAGGGCGGCGGACCCGCCCTCGTCGCGGCAATCAGCGGCGAAGTCGGCGTCGCGTTCTCGGGCGTGGCCGGCGCCACCGGCTACGTGGAGACCGGCCGCCTGCGGGCGCTTGGCGTGACGAGCTTGAAGCC
>DASPGR010000279.1:0-8325 GCA_035620515.1 Burkholderiales bacterium
GCTCAAGGCAACCGTGAGGGTGATCAACGAGCAAGACTATCCGGGCCAGCGCGGCGTCACGGAAGGCCAGACCTACAAGCGCCTTGTCGGATGGCCGGAAGTCTTCATGACCGATCGCGTGCGCATCGGCCGCGCGAGCTATCTCCCGGGCACCTACGAGCAGCTGCACTGGCACCCGATCGAGGCGTGCTATTACGTGATCTCGGGGCACGCCACCGTGCGCGACGTGGAAGGCAAGGAATACGAGGTCGGACCAGGATCGATCATCTACGCGCCTCCCGGGATCGCGGGCGCGCATGAGTGGGAGGTCAAGGAAGGCCTCGAACTCATTGACATACGTGCCACGAACGAGACCAACCGCAAGATGCAGTTCACGGTGGACAAGAAGACCATGCGCTCCTACATCGACCTCGAGGAGCTCGAGAAGCGCGAGGGGATCAGCTTCAAATCCCACTACTGAGCGAATGCGCTGCTCTTGGGGCGTGAAGTGCGGCCGGAACTCCTTGTAATCGCCCCGATCTACCCGCCGACGCTTGCTGCGCTCGAGCGCGAGTACACCCTGCACAAGCTCTGGCTTGCCCCGGACCCGGATGGGCTGGTCGCCGAGGTGGCCGAACGGGTGCGCGGCGTCGTGACCGTGGGATCGATCGGGCTCGCGCCGGGACGCATCGAGTCCCTTCCCAGGCTGGAGATCATCGGCTGCTTCGGTAACCCGCGCGGCACGGTGGATCTTGCTGCAGCCCGAGCGCGCGGTGTGATCGTGACAAACACGCCGGACTCGATCACGGAAGCAGTCGCCGACATCGCGATCGGCCTTCTCATCGCAGTCATGCGCAAAATGGGAGAAACCGACCGCTTCGTGCGCGCCGGCAAATGGCCCGCGGGCCTGCCGCCGATGGGAACGGGGCTTGGCGGCAAGACCTGCGGGATCATCGGGCTCGGGGCGATCGGCAGCGGCGTCGCAAGGCGCGCGGAAGCCTGCGGCATGAAGGTGGGCTATCACGGACCGCGCGAGAAGCCGGCGGTTCCTTATTCCTACTACGCCGACCTGGAAGAGATGGCGCGGCGAGCCGACTGCCTGGTGGTTTCGTGTCCGTTGACGCCAAAGACTCGAGGGCTCGTCGACTCGCGCGTTCTGGACGCGGTGGGGCGGAACGGATTTCTCATCAACGTCGCGCGCGGCCCGGTCGTGGATGAGACAGCGTTGCTCACGGCCCTTCAGGACGGCCGGATCGCAGGCGCGGGCCTCGACGTGTACTGGGATGAGCCGCGCGTGCCGGCTGCGCTGCTCGCAATGGAGAACGTGATCCTCACCCCGCACATCGGTTCAGCCACGATCGAGGTTCGCGAGGCGCGGGGGGAGAAGCTGATGCAGAACCTGCGCGCGCATTTTGCCGGAAAGACGGTGCCCTACCCGCTGACGGTCGATCGCGTCTGAGAACGGCCGGTGGTTCGTGTCGTCAACGCGCGTGGTGCGGGCTGCGCTCCGTTACCGCGCGCGCTCGTGCCTCCCGCACGTTTGAGGATCTCGATCATGTCGCGGTAGCCGCGCTGGCGAGCGAGCGTGAGCGGCGTCTGACCGTTGCGGTCGGGGAGATTGACATTCGCGCCGGCTTCGACCAGTGCCTTGAGCGTCGCGATGTGGCGCGGGCCACCGTCCCCGAGCACGATCGACTCGATTAGCGCCGTCCAGCCCAGGTTGTTGACGTGATCGAGCGGCGCGCCCGCTCCGATCAACGTGCGCACCACTTCGGCATGGCCAAGGTGGGCGGCGGCGATAAGAGCGGTGCCATCGTACCGGCTGGTGATGTTTTTCGCGCTGCAGCCGAGCTCGAGCGAAACTTTGAGCGTGGGAACGTCGTTGGCGACCGCGGCGATCGTGACGATGTCGTAGCGGTCGCGCTCCAACGCATTGGGATTCGCACCGGCTTTTACCAGCGCGCGCATGGCGTCGTGACGCGCCCCATACGCTGCGACATGCAGGGGCGTGCGCCCGTAGTCGTCACGCTCGTCGACCCTTGCCCCGCGAGCGATGAGGGAGCCAATCTCTGCCGTATCGCCGCGAGCGGCCGCCGCAAACAATCCGGTGTAAGCTGCGCGCTCCATCTTGGATGGCGCGACCTGTCCCTGCGCCACGGATGCCCAGCACGCGCAGCCAAGCCACGCGGCGGCCCGAAGGATTGAGCGTCCGCGGAGAAGGTTCACAGGGCCGCCGTCAACGCCGATCGCCTTCGCTGTCACAACGCGGCGAGGCCGACGAAAATGAGTCCCGCGGCCCCGACCGCGGCTCCTGTCACCTGCTGCAAAGGCAGACGTGGGCGGCGCGCTGAAATCCACGACACAGCTACCCACGCCGCAGTCGCGACAGTGCACTGGATCAACGTCAGCCCGGCAAAGTAGGCAAGGAGCGGGGTCGCCTCGGCCCCGACGATCGACTGGCCGAGCGCATAGCCGTGAATGGCACCCGAAACCGCGAAGAGGACAGCGATCCAACCCTGCCCGGAATGTCGCGCGATCAGCATTGCGGCGCCCAGAGCCACGAGCGAGGCAGCGACCCACATCTCCCCTATTTCCCAGGGAACGCCTCCGGCGCGGGAGGCGGCCGCGAGAATCGACGCGGCGACGAAGACGAGGGGAAGCCAGTATCCGCGCTGCCATCGCGCGGCCAGCACGCCGGCGCCGGCGATGAACAGAAAATGGTCCAAGCCAATCACGGGATGCCCGAGTCCCGACAGAAAGCCGTCGAGCCCGGTTGCCGGCAGGGCGTAGTCCATCGCATGATGGGCGTGGCCCGGCGACGCGCCGAGCAGGAATGCCACTGCGACGCAATTGATGTAGCGAGCCATTCCCTTCAGCATGGAGTTCTCCCGTCTGGCCAGTGCGCGGACACGGGCGATGAAGCCGCGCCGGGCCATTTTAGCGACGGCCGGATCGCAGGGTCAAACCATGTGCATGACGCGCAATGGCGGCGGGTCGATTGGCAGCTCGATCCCTGTGCTATGCTGATCCGCCGCGACTGCATCGAGTCGATCCTTTTTCAATCGGCGATTCCGGGCCGGGGGCCTCACATGACCGACAAATCTCCCAACAAGGGACCCCATGACATGGGCGGCAGCGCTGCCGGCCCTGTCGACACGACCGATCACGGCATGCGCTTCTGGGAGAAGCAGGCGAACGCGCTGCGCAGCACGCTGACGGGCAAGAAAGTTGTGCGCCTGGATGCGCTGCGGCGTGCGGCCGAGGATCTGGGCGATCAGTACTACAAGCTGGAATACTTCGAGCGCACGACGGCCGCCTTGCGCACCGTCCTGCTGGAGAAGGGCCTTTTTACCGAGGCGGAGCTCAAGGCGAAGATGGCCGAAGTGCGGGCACGCTTCGATGTGCCGCGAGAGTCGCGATCGCCCGCCAGCAAGGACCGGGACCGGTGAGCCCATCCCGCCGCGCGCGCGCGAAAAAGGCGCTTCCCTCGACCTACACCCCGGCGCCCGGACACCGCTTCAAGGTCGGCGAACGCGTCGCGATCAAGCGTGCTTTCCCGCCCGGGCACCGGCGCACGCCCTATTACATTCGTGGCAAGGAGGGCGTGATCGAGCGCATCTGCGGCGCATTTCCAAACCCCGAAGAGCTCGCGTACGGGTTCGACGGAGAGCCCGCGAAAGTGCTCTATCGCGTGCGCTTCCAGCAAAAGCACGTGTGGCCGGACTACGAGGGTCCGGCGCGCGACATCATCGAGATGGAAATTTTCGAGCATTGGCTCGCGCCCGTGGCAGGTCGGGCGAAGCCTGCGAGGACGACACAGAGCGGATGAGCGCCATGGCCACCACTCCCTTTGATTACTACTCGGGCAGCCATCACGACCACGGACACGGCCATCATGCCCCGGTGGCGGGACACGAGGAAGGACCGCCTTCCGAGTACGAGATCATGAGCCGTGCCATGCAGGAGCTTCTCGAGGCGAGGGGTGTCGTGACCGCCGAGGAAGTCCGGCGCCGGATGGAGATCTTCGAGGAGGAGTTTCCGTACCGGGGCTCGAGCGTCGTCGCGCGCGCGTGGGCCGATCCGGCCTTCAAGAGGCGGCTGCTCAAGGACGGAAAGGCGGCCTGCGCGGAGATGGGCGTGGATCTCGAGGCGACGCGGCTCATCGCGGTCGAGAACACCCCCGAGGTGCACAACCTCATCGTCTGCACGCTCTGCTCATGCTACCCGCGCGAGCTCCTGGGCTCGCCTCCGACCTGGTACAAGAGCGACAACTACCGAGCCCGTGTCGTGTTCGAGCCGCGCTCCGTGCTGAAGGAATTTGGCACTGTGCTGCCCGACGACGTCACCGTGCGCGTGCACGATTCCAATGCCGACATGCGCTACGTGGTAATCCCGATGCGGCCGGAGGAGACGGCAGGCTGGACCGAGAAGCAAATGGCGGAGATTCTTACCCGCGACACGCTGGTGGGCGTGACGGTTCCCCAAGTCAGCAGGAAGAAGTCAGAAGGCCGAAAGCCGCGGCGCACGTAGGTCAATTCGAGGCGAAGCAGTAGAGCAGGCCGGCGCCGCCGGTCTTCTTCAATGCCTCCAGGCTGCAGCCACTCGAGGGATGCGATGAGTTCCACGACCTGGAAGCCTCGTCGGTGCCCAACCCCATTCGATCGTGGTGCCCGACCATTGCGCGGCCTTCGCTACCGCTCGTCCAGTTGTTGCAGGTCATGTCGTGAACGCCGGTGAAGGCCGTGCCGTCCGGCTTCGAACCCGTCAGGATGTCGTGCATGTTGGGATTGTCGCCGCGGCCGTTCACGACGGCGCCCTTCTCGGTGAGCGCTGTCTCCTTGTTGAGGTTGTTGTTCCCGTGCAGTTCCGCGATATTGGAGGCAATCTGCAGGCCCTTTGCGTTGTGCCATGGACCGGTGCCGATACGGTCACGGGCATCTACCGTCCGCGAGTTGAGGCCGGGACTTGCGCTGAGATAGGCCCGCCAGAAGCGGTGACCCGCACCCACAGCCTTGGCGAGCGCCTGGCAATGCTGGTCGGCACCGTCCAGTCCTCCGAAATCCGCGCCCTTGCCGTTGCCGGCGCTGGTGACAAAGAACGTCATATCAGCATATCGGTGGTAGGCGGCGCAGCCGCCCAGTCCCAGCAAGAGCAGCGCAGTCGCCGCTACCGCACTGACACGCGTCAGGTTCACCGTGGTCTCCCGGAAAAGTCGCCGCGCCGCGGCGAGCCCCGTCACCGCAGGCCGGTGGACAGATTATAAACGTCGGGCTGCCCGCACGCCGGTCGAAATCGTGATCCGACGAGCGCTTGAGCGGTGACTGATCTGGGATAATGGGGGGCAGATTCAGGGAGGCGCGCGTCATGGCAATCACGGTTTTTCCCGTCACGCCGGAATTTGCTGCCGAAGTCGGCGACGTCGATCTGTCGCGCCCCCTCGCGGAAGCCGACGCGACCGCAATCAAGGCGGCGTTCTGGAAGTACTCGGTGCTCGCCTTTCCCGCGCAGCGCCTCGAGTCCGATCAGCATCTCGCTTTCGCGCAGGTGTTCGGCCCGGTCGAGTCCGATCGGGTGCTGAACGAGAAGGTGACCCCGCACCGGCTCGATCCGCGGTTTGCCGACATCTCCAACCTGGCGCCGGATGGCAAGATCTGGTCGGCGGACAGCCGCCAGCGTTTCTACAAGGCCGGCAACAGGCTCTGGCACACGGACAGCTCTTTCAAGCGGCGCCCCGGCCTGTGCTCCCTCCTTTATGCGCGGCGCATCCCGCCGATTGGCGGGCACACCGAATTTGCCGACCTGCGCGCGGCTTACGATGCCTTGCCGGAAGACATGAAATCACAGCTTCAGGGGCTCGTCGCCGAGCATTCCATCGCCACGTCACGCCGGCGCACCGGATTCACCGAGTTCACTGCCGATGAAGCGCAGCGCCTGCCGCCGGTGCCGCAGGTCCTGGTGCGAACCATTCGCGAGAGCGGACGCAGGTCGCTCTACGTCGCATCGCACGCGGGCCGCGTCTTCGGGATGCCGGACGGGGAGGGCCGCGCCCTCATCGAGCACCTGCTCTCGCACGCAACGCAGCGGCAATTCGTCTACACCCACCGCTGGCGCGCGGGCGACCTCGTCATGTGGGACAACCGCTGCACGCTCCATCGCGGCACCGATTACGACGACCTGCGCTTCGTGCGCGACATGCAGCGCGCGACGGTAAGCGATATCGCGAACACCTGCGAGCAGGAAGGCATCGCCGCGCCCGCCTAGGCGCTCGACGTTCGTCCTTCGCTCGAATCAGTGGCGCACGAACGTGCTGCAGTAGTTGTCGTCACCTTGCCAGGTTTGTTCCACGACGCGGCCGTCCTGAAAAGCCAGCGTGCGCTCACAGCGTCGAAGAGGACCCGTGGCTTGCGGGGTGACTTCGGCGCCGACGCCGCTCCCGCTTCCCACGAAAATGCCGATGGACGGCACGAGACGGCTCAACTGCCCTTCCGACACCCAGGTGTGGGTGTCTCGGCCGTTCTTGTCCTTGGCGCTGCTCGTGGGCTGGCCCCACTGCGAAACGACATCCTGGTAGGGCATGCCCTGCCACGAATTGCGCGCGCCGTCCATGTCGGTTACAAGACCGGCGCAGGCGGCGAGAAATACGGTCATGCTGAGTGCGATGATCCTCACGAGAGGTCTCCACTGTCGGGGCGCGCTGAGCCTGCGTCGAAGCAAAGTATCGGGCAATTGGCGGCGGATTCCCAGAGGCCCTCCCGCGCGTCTCGCCATCGCTACAGCACGAGCTCCAGAAAGACCACATCGAGCCAGCGGTCGAACTTGCGGCCGACTTCACGGAAGTGGGCCACGCGAGCGAACCCCATCGCCTCGAGCATGGCGATGACGGCCGTCGACTCGCTGCAGCACCCGCCGACGAGCGCGTGGTATTGAAGCGCGCGCGCGCGCGTCACCAGATCGGCCATGATGGCGCGGCCGATCCCGCGCCGGTGCCATTCGTGATGGATGTAAACGGAGAACTCGGTCGTATGCCGGTACGCGGGGCGGCTTCTGAAGACCTCGAGCGCTCCCCAGCCGACGATTCTGCCGTCACCCTCCGCGACGGTGACGGGATGAGCCGCGGTGCGGTTCTCGAGCCAGGCGAGTCTCGCATCAAGCGTGAGCGGCTCGGTGTGGAACGTGGCGGTGGAGCCGACCACGTAGTAGTTCTGAATGTCATTAATCGCGGCCGCGTCGGCGCGGGTCGCGAGACGGATGGATGAGTCCCCCATGTGTCCAACACCCGCAGCTGCAAGGCCCGGCTGAACGCGGTTAGCAACGATGCAAAGAGGCGGCCGCCCTTTGCATTCAGCCGGCGCCGACCTGCGCGACAACGGGGACGTTCCGGCGCCGCAGGATCCAGTAGCCAATGAAAAGGCCGGCCGGGATGCAGGTGAGCCACGCGACCTGCTGGCTTGGGTGGAATATGATCACCAGCGCCACGAAAGCAAGGGCAAGCCGCAGCGATATGTCGATCGCGCGGTGATCGGAAAACCGCGCCTGGATGCTGAAGCTCACGGCAGTCGTGGCGACCATGAGGAGCAGCATCGCCCCGATTTGCGCAAGCCCCGGCTCCAAGACGAGCTCCGGACGCATGAAGACGCCGCCCATCAGGATGAATAACGAGACGCAGATCGCTATTCCGCGGAACAGCGTCTGCAGGAAGGGCGCGTCCGCGATCTTGGCCGTGACCGCGGCCACCACGGAAGTGGGTGGCGTAAGCTCGCCCCAGACCGCGAGGAAAAAGGCGAAGAAGTGTACGACCCAAGGATCGACGCCGACCTTGATCATTGCCGGCGCGATTACCAGCGCAGTGATGATGTAGGTGGGCGCCGGCGGCAACCCGGTCCCGAGCAGCGCACCGAAGAAGAAGGCGACCAACACCATCGCGAATAGGTTGACCCCGGCCATGGCGACGAGAATGGCGCCAATCTTCGTCGGCACGCCTGTGATGACGAGTGCTCCGGTCATGATCGAGAGCGTCGCCAGGAGCAGCGTCAGGTCCGCGGTCATGCTGGCGAACGAGTCCAGGAGCCGACCGAGCGGGGCCATGAGCGAGCGCACGACCGGCGCACGCGCCCGCACCGTCGCCGCGATATGCGCGGTGACCATCAGCGCCAGAACGACGATAAAGGTATAAAGTGCCGCAAACATTGGCGGCAGATGCAGCACCGCCATGAGGCCGATCAACCCGCCGACGACGGCGAGGAACGCGCCGATCTTGGTCCAGTCGGTCCACTGCATGAGCTCTGCGGTAATGGAGCCCATGCGCGTGCGGTAACGCGTCGAGAGGAGATAGACGGAGGCCGCGAC
>DASPGR010000280.1:0-5785 GCA_035620515.1 Burkholderiales bacterium
CGTGCGCACGCGCGCGCTCACGGCCGTCTGCGTGACGTGCAAGCGCTCCGCCGCTCGCAGGAAGTTGCCGGTCGCGACGATCTCTAGGAAGGTCCGCGCGAGGTTTATGTCCATGGTGATCTCCTTGATCAAGCTCGCTGCTGGTTATTATGCAATCTCCTGCAGTTATATATCAATAATATTCGCTTTACTATTTCTTTTGCTGCGGCCAGTATGCCGCCGTTGTTCGAGATCCGGCAAACGCGTCGCCGCCGGCTGGCTTAAGACAGATGGAGCTCCTCATGAATCATTTCCTGGCTTTACCGACAATCACCGAGCCGGTCGCCAACACCGGGCGCCGTTACAACAACGCCTTCATGAGGATGATCGGCCAGAAGCTCGCATCAGTGGCGGTTGCGGCAGCGCTTGGCGGGATGGCATCGGGCGCGGCGGCGGGCGGCTTCGCGATCGGGACGCAAAGCGGAAGTGGTACCGGGAACGCGTTCGCGGGTGGCGCAGCGGCCGCCGACGACGCGAGCGTCGCGTGGTACAACCCCGCCCTGATGACCCTGCTCCCTGGAAAATCGAATTTCGCGGTCGCAGCCCATGCGCTCAAGCCGTCGTTCAAATTCGAAAATCAGAGCTCGACCGGTGCGTTTGCGGCTCCCGGAACGGGAGAAGGCGGGGACGGCGGCGGCTGGGCGTTCGTTCCCAACGGGTTCCTCACGACGGCCATCAACCCCAGCGTGAGCCTCGGTTTGGCCATCAACGTGCCATTCGGGCTGATGACCGAGTACGAGGACGGCTGGCGTGGTGACTTCACGGCGCGCAAGTCCGAGATCAAAAGCCTCAACATCAACCCGTCGCTTGCCTACAAGGTGAACGACGCGGTATCAATCGGCGCAGGCGTCAGCGTGCAGCAACTGGATGCGGACTTGACAAACAGCTTGGCGGCGCTGGGCCTCGGGGTCCTGAGGCTGGAGGCTGACGACGTGGGCTACGGTTACAACCTGGGGGTGATGATCCAGGCCGGCCCGACCACGCGCATCGGCGCGCATTATCGCTCCAAGATAAGTTACGAACTCGAAGGAGACGCGACGTTCGGCGCCGCCGCGGCGGGCAACGGCGGCGTCAAGGCGGACCTCGAAGTCCCCCCCAGCGCCTCGCTCAGCATCTTCCGGACTTTGGGCAACTGGGAACTGATGGGCGACCTGACGTGGACCGGCTGGAGCTCGCTGCAGCAGTTGCAAGTGATCCGCACTTCCAGCGCGGCGACGCTGGGGCCGATTCCCGGCGCAGCCGGATCAACCTTGACTACTCTGCAATTTCAGTGGGACGACACCTGGCGCTATGGAATCGGAGCGAACTACAGGACGAGTCCCCAGACTAAGCTCCGTGTCGGAGTCGCTTTCGACGAGACCCCCACCAACGATACCCATCGGACAGCGCGCCTGCCGGACCAGGACCGCACGTGGGTTGCGCTGGGCGTGCAGTTTCGTCCATCGAAGACAAGCATCCTCGACGTTGGATACGCCCACGAGTTTGTCGACGATGCGAAAGTCAGCAATACGAGCGCCCTTGGGACGTTCTCGGGGACTTTCGAGAACGAGGCCGATATTTTCTCGATCCAGTATTCGATGTCGTTCTAGCTTGCCGAAGCGGGCCGGGCGGAAGGTAAGCTTCGCCCGACCTTCTTATTTCCTGTCACCGCGAGGGCATGACCTCAGCCAGGGAGACGCATGCATCTTCGTAACAGCCCTCGCCCATGGCGCCTGGCTCGAAGATGTTGCGCTCGCGGATCCATTTGAAGGAATCCTCGAAGACCTCCTTGGTGTACGGCTCGAATACGATGCGCTCTCCCGGTCCCCAGCGCCGCGTGTCCATCTGGTTGAGGAAGCGCTTCGGAAACTCGTTGCGGTAGTGCTTCGTATGGAGCTCGGGCCGTAGATCGATGTCGCGCTGCGCGAGCCGCAGCGCGCCGAAGTACTTCCTGAGATCCTGGGGGTCGGGCTCGCCGGTGATCATGGTCGCCATCATGAACGTCGTGTCGATCACTTTACGGAAGCCGAGTTGCTCGAGAAAGTAGTACGGCCCGCTGAAAAGCGCCGCTGCCGGCACCCTGCGGTCGATGAGCTTCTCGAGCCGGGAGAAGAGGATGCCATCGGCAAAAGAGAGCTTGATGTCCGAGAGCGGCATGTACTGCTCCAGCGCCTGGATCGTGGAGTAATGGCTTCCCGACTGGTAGCCTACGGAAATCGGCACGCCGCTCAGATCCTCCGGGTTGCGAATGTCAGATTCTGGCGGCACGAACACCGCAGCCGGCGAAACCGAATACGCGTCGGCGTACATCTTGCCGTGGCCTTTGGATGCCGCGACGTTCACGGTCCAATGGCAGGCGCAGCTCACGTTCGTATCCCGGCCTTTCTCGAAGCTCTGGTAGGCGCCGACCTTGTCCGGCGTCTCGTGCGCCTTGGCGAGGTCCTGCCCCTCCCAAATGCCGTGGAACTCGTAATCGAGGCCCTGGGCCTTGAAGTATCCTTTTTCTTCGGCGATCCACTCGTGAAGGCGGAAGTGCGGCGTAATGGCGAACTTCGGCATGGCGTTACTCCTGTTGGGCCAAAGCAACGGGGCGTGCGGCTGCAGCCGCGGCTTCGGCCGCGTTGCGCTCCGCCTCGATAAGCTTGTCTAGCGTCCTGCGGAAATGCGCAAGCGGCGCATCCGACACGATGCCGTGCATCTTGAAGCCGGGATCGGCGTCGAGCATCTCTTGCTGCCCCTCGATGATGAACTTATCTTCCATGAATCCCTCCAGCATGCTGTTGTGCAGCGACAGCGCGATGGTGGGATCGTCGAGGTCGTAGTCGTGCAGGTAGTTCCAGAAGAAGTGCGTGGAGCGTTTTGTCTCCGGCGTAAAGAACTGACAGTTGCGGTACTGCTTCGCATCTTCCAGGTTGCCCTTCTCCAAACCGCGACCTGCGGGACCAAAGAGCGATTCCAGGAAGAAGATGCCCGGAACATGCATGCGCCCGATGTTGCGCCGGTCGACGAAGGGAACGTCGCGCACCACCTTCTTGTGGAAGGGCGGACAAGGCGCGTTCATGTGCCAGCGCTCGACGCGGAAGCCGTCCTTCAGCCGCTCAATCGCGAGGGGCTTGCTCTTGTAGGCGTACTCCTCGGTACCGCCGAGCGTCTTCGTGTGCACGAAGGCAAGGTGGGCGAAGTCGGAAAGATTGTCGACGATCAGCAGATAGTTCGCCTTGTAGTGCATGTAGTCCGACATGCCGCGCCAAGCCGGGTTGGCGAGATACGGGACGTCGAGGATCTTTGAAGGATCGGCCTTCGCCGGGTCACCCATCCAGATCCACACGAGGCGCTGGCGCTCGATTACAGGGTAGCTCTTCACGCCGAGGTTCTTCGGAATGTTGTCCTGGCCGGGAATCTGAATGCACTTTCCGCTGGGGTCGAACTTAAGACCATGGTACATGCAGCGGATATCGTCGCCTTCGAGGCGGCCGTTCGACAGCTTGGCCCCGCGATGGCAGCACCGGTTGTCGAGCGCGACCACGCATCCGCTGTTGCCCTTGTAGAGCAGTACCGGTTTTTCGAGGATCGTGCGCGCGAGCAGTTTGCCGTCGATGAGCTCGTGGTCCCACGCTGCCACGTACCACGTGTTCATTAGGAAACCTTGGGTTTCCGGTCCCATAGGGTCCTCCTTTGCCGCAGCCCAGTTTACGAGCGAGCCCCCCGCGGATAAATTGGCAGTCCTGGAAACATTGTCCAGCTTGCCGAACAAATGGACTGGAATGACGTCGATGCTTTCTGCTGCGTGATCGAGTACGGCGGTTTCACCGCAGCAGCAAAGGCCATGAGCCGCCCCAAATCGAGCGTTAGCGCGTCGGTCGCTCGGCTCGAATCCGAGCTCGGGATTCGGCTGCTGCAGCGCACGACACGCAGCGTGCGTCCGACGGAGGCCGGCGAATCGCTTTATCAGGACTCCGCGGCCATGTTTCAGCGGTTGCGGGAGGTCCGCGCCAACGCCATGGCGCGAGGAAAAGCAGTCGCCGGCACGCTGCGACTTGCGGCGCCGTACGAGTTCGGAGCGCACCATCTTGGAAGCGTCGCCTGCACGATGCTTGCGCGCCATCCCGAGCTGCGGATCGATATCGACGTCGAGCACGCTCGCATCGATCCGCTCAACCGCAGCTATGACATCGTGTTCTCGTACTTCGATGACGATATGCCGGATAGCGGACGCGTGGCGCGCAGAGTGTTCGCCCTGAAGCGTGGTATTTTCGCCGCGCCCGCCTTGCTCGCGAAACATCCAAAGGTAAGCACACCCCAGGACCTGGCCGAGCTTCCCGCGATAGCCTCGCCGGCGGATGCGCGGTGGTCGTTCACCGATGCCAAGGGAAACGCCTCTTCGGTGCCGGTCCACCCCCGAATGCGCAGCCCCAATGCCGACGTGCGCCGCCGGGCCACGCTCGAAGGCCTAGGCGTCTCGCGCATCGTCTACACCTTCTGCGCGGACATGGTCGCGGACGGGCGATTGCATGAAGTGCTCACCGATTATGTGTGCGCGCCTTTGCGAATCTATGCACTGCTGCCCCATCGACGCCTTATGCCGCCCAAGGTGCGCGTCCTTCTTGACCTGCTCGCCGCGAAGTCAGAGTTCGTCTAGCTGCATTCGATTCCTCGAACGTTTCATCTGCTCGCCGGTCGAAACCGTATAGCGATTGATGCAGGGAGCACAGCCATGACGAACGGCGCGATGGGTTTAATGATGAATTCGATGATGGGCTGGATGATGACGCTCGGATCGCTCGGCTGGGTGCTTGTCATCGCCTTGCTGGTCGCCATAGTCGTTCTGTTGGTTCGCCTGCTGAGCCGTACCGAACCCAAGGATGACCGGTCGGCCGGCGCTGAGCACACGTAGCCAACGAGCGTATCTCGTGCGATAGGGGCGCTTACGTTCCCGAGGCGATCCTTTCCAGGACTCTCGCCACGATGCGGTCGCAGCGCTCGCCGTCGACGGCGAACGCTTCTTCGAGCGTGCGGTCGACATGGCGCGCGAGCGATTCGCGCAGCAGCCCGCGCGCCGTGAAATAGCGCGTGCGCACCGTGGCCTCGGGAATGCCGAGCGCCGCGGCGGTCTCCTCGACCGTGAGCTCCTCGAGCGCGCGCAGCACGAACACGACGCGGTAGTCGTCGGGCAATGCGTCGATGCGCTTTTCTAGTATCCGTCTCAGCATGGAATCGCCTTGGTCCTCTTCTGCCGCGATTGCCGGGTCGAGCGGCACCACCTGGGCCGCTCGGGCGGCCCCGCGACGGCGCATCAGCGCCTCGTTCGCGGTGATCCGGACGAGCCACGTGGAGAGCTTCGATTCGCCGCGGAACGTCGCGAGCGTCCGGTAGGCCTGCTGGTAAGCCTCCTGCCGCGCGTCCTCGGCCTCCGCGTTGTCGCGCAGGATGGCGCGCGCGGTGCGGTGGAGCGCGCGACTGTGCAGCCGCATCAACGTCTCCATCGCACGCATGTCCCAGGCACGGATGCGCCCGGCGAGCTCCGGGTCGGCAAGCCGCTCCAGACTCGCCCGGATTGCCGTCTTCATGACCATTAGATGTTCAAGGTCCCGATCGTGTTTCATCGTCTTGCGTTGAAACGCGCCGGCGCTGCGCGTCATCCAATGTGCGTACGCCCCACTTACAAAGGGATGAATTGTCATGGCGCGCTTCGTAAGACGTACCCACACCGAACCCGCTGCCTTTCTCATCGACGGCAAGGAGCAGTGGCTCCGCCGATGCGGGCTGT
>DASPGR010000281.1:0-5492 GCA_035620515.1 Burkholderiales bacterium
CCCGCCCCCGGAGACGTTGATGTGGGTTCCAAAACTCTTCTGGTTGGGGAAGATGACGCCCACCTGCATCGCCACGTCTCGGTCTCGTTCCTTCTTGGAAGCCGCCAGGCGCACGTAGTAGTAGGTATTTCCCAGCGCAACCTGGCACTCTCCCGCCGCAACCGAGCGGATCTGATCGGTGTCTCCGCCCTTCGGGTCGCGCGCGAGGTTGGCCTTCAGGCCGCGGGCCCATTGTTGCGCTTTCTCCTGGCCTAGATGGTCGATGAGGGCCGCCATGAGCGAGAGGTTGTAGACGTGGCTCAATGAGCGCGTGCAGACCTTGCCCTTCAGGTGCGGGCCGGCGAGGTCCTGGTAGGTCTGGACCTGGTCGGGATTGACGGTGCCCTTGTTGTAGAGGATGACCCGCGCGCGCTTGGAGAAGCCGAACCAGTGTCCGCCCGGCTCACGCAGGTGTGCGGGGATGCGCTGCTCGAGAACGGCGGACTTCACCGGCTGGAACAGATTGATCTGCTGCGCCCGCCATAAGCGGGCGACGTCAACCGTGATGAGCACATCGGCAGGGCTGTTCGCCCCTTCGTTCTTGAGGCGCTCGAGCAGGGCGTCCTCGGTTCCCTCTATGCGGTTGATCTTGATGCCGGTGCGCTGGGTGAATCCGGCGTACAGCGCTTCGTCGGTCTGATAGTGGCGGGAGGAATAAAGGTTGAGAACGGGCTCTTCAGCGGACACTGGGGCCGCGAAAGCAAGGCTGACAACCGCCAGAAGGCGGATCCAAGGTAGTGGCATGAGCACGGGGATTCCTCGCGAACGACATTCCAACGGATGGCACCGGGATAGTAACAAGAATGATTCTTATCCGCAATAGAAATGAGAATTATTCCTGTTAGCGTTCAAAGACAGGGCCATTGATCTATCTTAATCCTATTGATTATTTGCGCTTATCGCAGACGATATCTACGGCTAAGCGTGAATCTGTCAGCTCAGAACACGACACGCCGTGCCCCGTCGTAGCGCTGGCGCCAATAGCGGTCGCTGATGCGCGCCACGCTCACAGTGCCGCCGCTGCTTGGGGCATGAACGAAACGCTCCTTCCCAAGATAAATTCCAACGTGGGAGTAAGGCCGCTTCATGGTATTGAAAAAAACCAGGTCGCCAGGCTTCAGCTCCCGGGGGGGGATCGCGATTCCTTTACGGCTGATGCCATAGGTGTCGCGTGGCAGCCGGAGCCCAGCGGCCTGGCGGTAGACGCGCCATACGAGGCCGCTGCAGTCGAACCCGCTCTCTGCGGAATCACCGCCATAACGGTAGGGGACTCCGACGTATCCAAGCGCATGGCGTACGACATCGCGCTGCGCGGCTGATGCCGTACCGTTCGGGCTTGCTGCATCAGCCCAGTCCCGCTCGCGCGGCGGACTCGATGAACAAGCCGCTGCGACCGTCACTATCGCCAGGGCCAGGATTAATCTCATACATTAACTATACATTCTATCGTTATGATCGTAAATAATATTCTTTCGTGATATTGTTGATGTGCCCTCGTCAATGGACGGCGTAGACTTGCTGCTATCGCCATGAGAACCGGTGGATTCCCAATGAGTTGCCTCCATCCTGCACACGGGTGCGCGCGACTGGCGATCGTTTTCTTCCTCGTGCTGGCTGCCGCGCTGGCGCGCGCCCAGACGGTGGTCGAAGTCATCCCGCTGCATTACCGGACGGCCGAAGAGGTGATCCCCATCCTCGAGCCGATGCTCGAGCGCGGAGGGACGCTGAGCGGGTTCCGCGGGCAGCTGGTCGTGCGCACGACGCCCGGGAACCTCGCGGAGATCAGGCGCATTCTCGCCAGTGTCGACACCGCCCCGCGCCAGCTTCTGATCACGGTCCGGCAGGATGCCGACGACAGTCTCCGACGCAGGTCGGCCGACGTGTCCGGGAACGTTGGCAGTGACAACGTGCGCGTCATCGTGCCGCCGGCGAGCCGCGAGCGGCAGGGCGGTCGCGTCGTGATCCGGGAAGGCGACAGCCGGATTCGCGGCCACGTGCTGGATTCGGCTTCCAGCACGAGCGACCGCAATACCCAGACGCTGCGGGTGTCGGAGGGGCGTGAAGCGTTTATTCAAGTCGGCCAGTCGGTCCCCGTGAGGGGCCGCCAGGTCACGCGCTCGGTGGTGGGCGGGCAGGTGGTCGAGCAGGTTGTGGACTCGACGGACTACCGTGACGTGACGACCGGCTTCTACGTGCGGCCACGCCTCGCCGGCGATCAAGTGATGCTCGATATCAGCCCGCAGCGCGAATCGCTGTCCGGTAACGTGCGCGGTGGCGTCAACGTCCAGCGCGTGGTGACGACCGTCTCGGGGCGCCTGGGCGAGTGGATCGAGATCGGCGGTATCAGTCAGGACACGAGCGGGCAGCAAGCCGTGCTGCTGGGGCGCGAGTCAAGCACCGCGAGCGACCGTCGCCGGGTATTGGTGAAGGTCGACGAGGCGCGCTGAAGTCTCGGCGACACCATAGCCGTCCTCGCGCTTCACGGGCTTCGGCGGAAGCGGAGCCAGAGCAGCACCATCCAGACCGCCAATCCGGCCAGAAAACACCCGATCACGAAGAAAAATGGCGCGTGGGGAAGCGCCGGGGGGCGGGCGGCGTGCGCCATGAGGATGAGATGGTGTATCGCAATGACGAAGAACACCATGAGCGTCGCGAGCCACCCCATGTGCCATTTCAGAAACTGCAGCGTCTCCTCGCGCTGCTCCGGGGCAAGCCAGAAGGACCGGTTCGGGATGCTGAGATGACGCGGAAACCAGCGTGAGGCGACGCTGACGAGGGCGACGATCAGGGCGGGCAGGGCGATCCCGAACGCCGCCATGAAAACCGCGTAGCCGCGCCGGCTCATCCAGCCATTGGGATTGCCCGCACCGTCGAAATGGGTGGCCACGGGCTCGGAGAGCGATGGCACCGTCAGTGCAAGGTCTGCCAGCAGGACAATCCCGAGCAGTGTGAACGCGAGATACGGCAGCCTCATTGGTTGCTTCCCTCCGTCGCGAGCAGCCGAGGTTAACCCGGCCGCCCAGAGGTGGCCAGCGTGCCTGCTGCACGCTACCATGCCGGCGTGTCGGAACTGAAGGCGATTTTCTCGACGGACGGCCCGCTCGCGCGCGCCATTCGGGATTTCCGCTCGCGCCCGTTCCAGATCGAAATGGCGGAAGCCGTGGCGCAAGCCATCGCCGAGAACGGGGTACTGGTTGCCGAGGCCGGCACCGGAACCGGAAAGACGTTCGCCTACCTCGTGCCTGCGCTACTCTCCGGCGGCAAGGTCATCATCTCGACTGGCACGAAGACGCTGCAGGATCAGCTCTTCGACCGCGACATTCCGATGGTGCGCGAAGCCTTGCGGGTTCCCATGACCGTGGCGCTGCTGAAAGGGCGGGCGAACTACGTGTGCCACTATCATCTCGAGCGCGCGGTCAGGGATGCCCGGCTGCCCGCGCGTCAGGACGCCCTCCACCTGCTGGAGATCCAGCGCTTTGCCGGCCGCAGCGCGAGCGGGGACCGGGCGGACTGTGCTGCGGTGCCGGAGAACGCCAGCGCCTGGTCGTACGCGACCTCGACCCGGGAGAACTGCTTGGGATCGCAGTGTCCACGCTTCGATGACTGCTTCGTCATGAAGGCTCGCGCCGATGCCCTTGGCGCCGACGTGGTGGTGGTCAACCATCATCTGTTTTTTGCCGATCTCGCCTTGCGCGACGTGGGGGTGGCCGAGCTCCTGCCGACGTGCAATACGGTCATCTTCGACGAGGCTCACCAGCTGCCGGACACGGCGAGCCTGTTTTTCGGCGAGACCGTGTCGACGTCGCAGATCACCGACCTTGCACGGGACACGCGCCTCGAGGCGGCTGCATCCGCTCGGGACTATGCGCCGCTGCCGGAGGCCGCGCAGGCGCTCGAGAAAGCCGCGCGCGATCTGCGCCTGGTGTTTCCCGAGGAGACGGGGAAGTTGCCCGCGCGCGCTCTTGGCGGCCACGCCGAATTCGAGGCGGCGCTCTCCGCGGTGCTGGAGCGGCTCGACGATCTCGCGGCGGCGCTCAAGGGCCAGGCCGAGCGCAGCGAAGGCCTTGCGCGCTGCGGCGAGCGAGTCCTGGCGCTCGCCGAGCGGCTGGAGCGCTGGCGCAGCGGTGTCGACGAGGCGCGGGTGAAATGGCTCGAGCTCTTCGCGCATTCACTGCACCTCAATTCGACGCCGCTGTCGATCGCGGAGATCTTTCGCAACCAGGTCGAAAGCCAGGCGCGCGCATGGATCTTCACGTCGGCCACGCTGTCGGTCAATCGCGACTTCAGCCATTACTGCGGCGAGATGGGTCTTGCGGGAGCGCGCACGGCAAGCTGGGAGAGCCCCTTCGATTTCGCGAACCAGGCGCTGCTCTATATCCCGGCCGGGATGCCGGACCCCAATACACCCGAGCATACCGAAGCCGTTGTCTCGGCCGCGCTTCCCGTCATCGCGGCGGCGGGGGGCGGGGCATTTCTGCTCTTCACGAGCCTTCGCGCCATGCGCCGCGCGCACGCGCTCATCGAGCGCGCCTTCGAGGAGCTCGGGGCGCCCTATCCGTTGCTCGTGCAGGGCGAGGGCTCACGCTCCGAGATGCTGGTTCGGTTCCGCAGGCTGGGCAACGCAGTGCTCGTGGGGAGCCACTCTTTCTGGCACGGCGTGGACGTGCGCGGTACGGCGCTTTCCCTCGTGGTGATCGACAAGCTGCCGTTCTCGCCGCCCGACGATCCGGTGCTGGCGGCGCGCATCGAGCAGTTGAACCGCGAGGGACGAAGCGCCTTCTTCGAGTTTCAGCTGCCCGAGGCGGTGATCACCCTCAAGCAGGGGGCCGGGCGCCTCATCCGTGATGAAAATGATCGCGGCGTGCTCATGATCTGCGATCCGCGACTGCTCTCTCGCGGCTACGCGAGGCGCATCCTGCAGAGCCTGCCACCGATGCGCTTATCCCGCGATGCCCGCGAGGCAGTGGAGTTTTTCAGGAAGCCGGCCAGCTCTGCTCCCAGCGCCAGCATGCCGAAAGAGAAAAAGCCCACGCAAAGGCGTTGAGGGGGCCAAAACGGGGGCATGCCGTTACCCATCACCCATCACCCATCACAGATCACGATTCATCAAGAGTGGCCCAAAGATCATGCTCGTCCGCGCGCGTGACGCGAACCCGGGCGAACTCGCCCGCGCGCAGGCCCGGTGCCGCTCCAACATGGACGACCCCGTCGATTTCCGGAGCGTCGGCGCTCGAGCGGGCACGGGCGCCTTCCGCGCCGACCTCGTCCACGAGCACGGTGATCGTCCTTCCGACCTTTCGGGCAAGCCGCCGGGCGCTGATCCTCGCCTGCAATTCCATAAAGCGCGCGCGCCGTTCCTGCTTCATTGAATCGGGTACCGTGCCCGGGAGCGCATTAGCGGCCGCCCCGTCCACCGGCGAGTAAGCAAAGCATCCGACGCGATCCAGCTCTGC
>DASPGR010000282.1:0-2362 GCA_035620515.1 Burkholderiales bacterium
CGAGCGGCGCACCTCGAAGTAGCGCGGCCACGCGAGCGCGCGCGCCGCATCATGAATGTCGTGCTCGCTGCGATATCGTGCGTGCCCGATCTTCCACAAGACCCGGCTGGCAATGCGGCTCGCGAGGTTTACGCGGTAGCAAAGGGCAAGATCGCCCGCGAACGACGCGCCCCCGTCGACGGGCTCAACGCGCTGTGCACCGAGGTGGGAGAGCTCGGCGGCGAGAACCTGCTCGAGGCCGCGCGGGCACGTCGCGAAGTACTGCTCCATTGACGGCGTGACCGCTTGCGTCTCTCAAGCGGAGGCGCGCTTGACCGGGTTCGAAAGCACCCCGATGTCCCCCTGCTCGATCTCGCACAGGACGCCGTCCTCGAGGTCCGGAACGGTCGCGTTATCGGTCCCGAGCCACAGGACATCGCCCGGCCAGAGCGTCATGTACTTCGAGATTTCGGCGATATAGTGCTGCGCGGAGAAGAGCATCTTGGCGGTCGAGTACTCGGAAACCACCTTGCCGTTCACCCGGATCGAGATCGTGAGGTTCATCGGATCGAGGCCGGTCGCGATGAATGGCCCCATGGGCTTGAAGGTATCGCAGTTCTTGGCCCGCCAGAGCGTGCGGTCCGACTTCTGCCACCCGCGCTCGCTGACGTCGTTGCCGAGCGTGTAGCCCAGCACGCAGGAGAGCGCGTCCTTCTCGGTGAGATTGCGGGCTCGCTTCCCGATCACCGCCACCAGCTCGCCTTCGTACTGCACCGGCCCGCGCGAGTCCGCGGGAATCACGATCGCCTCGCCGGTGGCGATGAGCGCGTTCGGTGACCGATAGCCGACGTCGGCCTTTGCCGGCAGCTTGAGATTCGCACCGGTGCGGCTGTTGGCCCACTCAACGTGCGCGGCATAGTTCAGGCCCGCGCAGTAGAAGTTGTTCGGCATGCACGGCACCAGCGTCGTCAACGCGGCGAGAGAATGTTTTTTGGGCGTGGCCTTGTAGCGGTCGAAGATGGAGCCCTCCAGCTCGGTGACCTCCTCGCCCTCGACCGTGCCGAAGAAAATCTTCCCGCCGCTCCCGAAACGTCCGAATCTCATTTGCCTTCTCCGAAAATCCGTAACTGTTGATGACTGAAACAAGAACCTATTTCATATATAGGCGCGTGATGCGTTGCGGCCAGGACGGAGCGGATGCGAGGCGCCCGACGAAGGCCATATGTCGATATGGTCGAGGAGGGCCACGACGCAGCCGACCGTCCTGGCCGCAACCCGGAGGGACGGGGCGATCCGGGCGCATTTCTTCGTCGGGGACCCTCGAAATATCGACATATTCCTTCGGGCCCTCCTCCTCGAACTGCATCCCGCATCGCCTCCGTCGCACACGTGCCTATATATGAAATAGGTTCTAGAAGGGCTTCACCACCGTGAGCATGACTACAGCCAGGAGAATCACCGTGGGAATCTCGTTGAACCAGCGATACCACACATGGCTGCGGGTGTTGCGGTCGTCTCTGAAGTCCTTGAGCAGCTTCCCGCACCACAGATGGTAGGCGACAAGCACGGCCACCAAGGCGAGTTTCGCATGCAGCCACCCGCCGCTGAATCCGTAGGCGAGCCAGAGCCAGAGGCCGAATCCGAGCGCGAGCACGGCGCCCGGCGCCATGATTCCCAGGTAGAGCTTGCGCTCCATGACCTTGAAGCGCTCCCGGCTGGGAACGTCCTCGGCCATGGCATGGTAGACGAAGAGTCGTGGCAGATAGAAAAGGCCCGCGAACCATGCCACCACGAAAATAATGTGCAGCGATTTGATCCAGAGCATCGGTGAGATCCGTGATCGGTGACTCGGGCTGGACGCTCGTCAGGTCTGCGTGATGAACGGCAGCAATTCTGTCCGTTCCATCACGCGGACGTCAACCGGCGCGCAGCGTCCGGCTTGACGCTACTTCAGGAGCCGGCGGCGCGTGAGCACGAGCGCGACATAGAAGCCCGCGACCGCGTAGGCGAGGAGGACGCCCACATGCAGCATGATCCCGGCCGGAATCGACCCCTGCATGAGAGGCCGGGCGAGGGCCACCGCGTGGGTGAGCGGCAGCGCCTGTGCTACGGCCTGGACCGCCGCGGGCAGCTGTTCCAGCGGAAAGAAGACACCGCAGAGGAGCATCATGGGCGTGATGACGAGCGTGAAGTAGTACATGAAGAAGTCGTAGCTTGGCGAGATCGCGGTCATGATGAGACCCAGGGCGGCGAAGGCGAGGCCCGTCAGGAAAACGATGGGCAGAATCCACAGCGCAAGCGGCGATTGCGCAATGCCAAGCGCCGCTGCCACGATCAGCACGGCCGTGCCGGACAGCACGCTCTTCGACGCCGCCCACACGGC